>NC_016627.1:3600000-3960000 GCF_000237085.1 Acetivibrio clariflavus DSM 19732
TCAGGTCTAGGAGTTACATTCCCTATAAAAAGACCTAGTATTGTTGTACATATAATTCCTATTAAAATTGCACCTCTGACTTTTTTAAGCATCAATATAACAGTTATAACAAGCCCTATAAGTGCCAACAGAGAAACCGGATCTGAAAAATTTACAATGGAAGGAACAACATCTTTTGCAATAACCCCGCCGCCTTCCAATGTTGCAGTTATATTTGGAGGTTCAGATGTAAAGTTTAAGAAATGTCCCTGCTTAAGTCCCACATAAGTTATAAAAAGGCCTATACCTCCGCCTATAGCCAATTGAAGCGTTTCCGGTATGGCTTTGATCAGCATTTTTCTGATTTGAGTTGCAGTTATAAGAATATTGATTATTCCGCATATAAATACTATTGCCAAAGCTTGACTCCATGAAAATCCCAAAGCACCGCAAACAGTATATGTAAAGAAGGCGTTCAGACCCATTCCGGGAGCCTGTGCATAGGGTACATTAGCAAACAGCCCCATAACGAGTGTTCCTATTACTGCGGCCAAAATAGTAGCTACAAAAACCGCCCCGGTATCCATACCTGTGTTGCCTAGTATTGCCGGATTTACGAAAATAATATAAGCCATCGTAACAAAGGTGGTAAGTCCTGCTATAAATTCAGTCTTAACATTTGTGCCGTTCTCCCTGAGTCGAAATAGTTTCTCCATAATCACTGCCTCCTATAATCTCAAATTCAACCACCATTTTTTATTATTCCACCTAATTCCGAAATAATAAAAAAATGAATAATGGATGTTAAATATATAAAACTCACACAAATATACTATCAAACATGTATAAAGCTTGTCAATGAAAACAGTAATAAAATCCGAACATTTTAGAAAAATTATTAATTAATGTTCGTATTTTTACCTATTCTCACTTTATCATAATTTGCATTAAGTAAACTATTAAGGGCATGGATAATATGCCTAAAACTGTTGTCACAAATACATTTTCGGTAGCTGTTCTATAATCGGAACCATATTCGGCAGCCAGTGCAGGAACAATCGTTCCGCAAGGTACTGCCAACTCGAGCACTATTACATGTTTAGCAACCGGATCTATCCAATCCCCTGTAAGAGACAGCAAAATCAATGCCAATACCGGCACAATAATAAGCTTGAACAGAGCTAAAACAAAAATATGCAACCTCTTAGCAAAATCCGACACCTTTTCAATTTTGATTTCCGATAATATCAAACCGATAAACAGCATTGACAGCGGAAAAGTAGTAGATCCCAATGAGTTCAGAACGTCATGCACAAAACCGCTCACTTCAAGCACATAAGGTATATTATTTATCGATTGGCCCAGAAACATTTTAACAATCAAAACTATAAGTCCCAGACACATAGCCATGGTATTACCGTTTATGAGATGTTTAAGATTGTCTTTTATACTGGTCTTCTTGTGTTTATTGACTAAAAATATTCCCAAAGTCCATAAAAGAGTATCGTTGGCAATTGAAAAAACAACTCCATAGAAAAGCCCGTCATCTCCAAATAAGGAACTGAGCAGCGGAAATGCAAGATAAATAACATTGCCAAACACTGAATGCATTTTATAGATATTGGCTGTAGCGCCTTCAAGTTTCAAAATTTTACATCCAAAACTTCCGATTAAAAAGGAGGTCAATAAAAAAAGGGTTCCTAAAAGCAACACTCCCAGTATACTGGCTATACTTTCTATACTAAATTCCCGTTTTGCCAAAGTGACAAAAATCAAAAAAGGTGCCGTCAGCTTTACCACAACTCTTGATATAACGATTCCCGCATTTTGCGGAAGGTACTTTGTTTTTCCTGCTATAAATCCTATTAGTCCCAATAAAGTTAATATGGATATTTGATTTAATATTATCCTGACTTCCTCCATTATTTTTCCTCCCATAAACATAATAAGACCAACGGCTCATAATTTTAAGCCTTTGATCTTATCAATAATACAGAATTAATATTGATAACCCAAAACATAAAGTTATTTTAACACACAGTATACTTTTTTTCAATGAGTTACCTGTTCATTCAGATATGATAATAAAACATAACAAACTCATTAAACTCCCGCGATGAAAGAAAAAACATTTTTCGATTGGTTTATTAATGAATCTATAATCAACTGCATTAATTATTATTATAATTATAGAGTAGATGCTTAATTGATTATATTTATCTTCAAACATTGTAAAACCCCTTATGGTAATGATTTTTGTGAAATTCCATTATACCAATTTAGGGGTTTCTTAATATATATTAAAATTTATTGAATATTTTACACTTTTTATTTAGAGTTCTTCAGTAGTTTGAACCGTCACTATGATCATTACCTATGAAAGCTATAATTTATAATTATATCTGTCTTTTGAAATTTTATGCAACAAGACATTTCATTTAATTAACATTTTATTTTACATTTAATAAAAACTTTCTTGATTCAAACGCACCTTTAAATTTATTTATATCTTCAGGTACTGAAATAGTAAATAAAGAATAACTACCTGGTCTTATAGAGTTTTCTAAAGAATTTATAGACAATTCATAACTCATTATTTTATCTGGTGTTGATGCCCATCTCAAATACATTTTCTGATTCTCCAAAATTAAAGGATTACCATTAGCAAAAATATAAGTTTTATATATGTTTTCTGATATATCGTGTGCATCAACACGAATTCTAATATATTCATCAAAAGGTATATTCAAATTATTCTGAGCAGTTAAATCTATTTTTGAATCAATATCCGCTATTGATACAAGTATTTCCTCATCAAACATAGGAACATCTTTTTTATCAGTATCACTAATAATTGTTTTAGATTTATCTTCATATGAATAATTAAACCCATCATTAATTTTTAACGGAATAGATAAAGGAGCAATAAAGAAAGAATCACAAATACCACTTTGTGGGGTCTCCTGACATTTATTAATATATACAAAAGTTATATTATGTTCACTTTTATCTTCTATTAAAGCTTTTTCTATTGAAATCGGAATATTTCTTATAGAATGTTCAGGCATATCAAAAAAATAGATGTAATTTCCCAATTTCATACCATCTACCGAAAAGTTTTGAATAATGCCATCGATAAATATTGCCAGTGCAGACTCATCAGTGTAGTTATTAATATTTGCCACTGAAACATAACACTCTAATTTATCATTGCTTGTCTCAATAGAATTTAAAATTACCCCGTCAATTCCAAATATTCTTATTCCATATCCTTTAAGCTCACCTTTGGGCGGAAGACTTACCAGTCCATTATGTTCAAGTTTTTTACTGTAAGAACCAACTACAGATATATCGAAATAATTCTCATTTTGGGGTTTGGCAAAAAACTGCGGAAGAGCATAAAAGCAAAAAATAATTGCAATCAAAAAAACCAAAGTCGACAAACATTTCTTCATATTGGTAATCACCATAAGATTCTCCCTCATTCAGAACTATTCTTCATTAAAAACAAAAGATTTTTAGAAAATTTAAACATTATAACAAAAAGACTCTCCTAACCTTTTCATTACATAAAATTTTAGTCATAATAAATCATGACCACCCGTAAAACGGGTGGTTTGCTCAGCCCTATAAGGGCGTGTTACCGGCCAGCGCCTAAAGACGCTGGCTTTCACTTCGTTCAAGCCACTTTGCCTTTGTCACTTTTGCAGTCCCTAAAGGGACGAACTTATTACCAACTACCCCTTAAAGGGGTCTTCATACTCTTTCACACTTAACTTATCTATCATTATGTCATGTTTATATTGCTCTTGTATGTATTTCTTAATTGTTGCTTCATTTAGTCCTACTGTACTTACATAGTATCCTTCCGCCCAAAAGTGTCTGTTCCCAAACTTATATTTTAAGTTTGCATGTCTATCAAATATCATAAGTGCACTTTTCCCTTTCAAGTATCCCATAAAGCTTGATACACTCATTTTGGGTGGTATGCTTACTAACATATGTATATGGTCTGGCATCAAATGTCCTTCTATTATCTCGACTCCTTTATATTTGCATAGTTGTTTTATTATTTCCCTTATACTTTGTTTGTATTGATTATAAATTATTTTTCGTCTATACTTAGGTGTAAATACTATATGATATTTACACATCCATTTAGTTCGTGCTAAACTGTGTTCTTTGTTTGCCATTAAAATCACCTTTCCTTTTGTTATTATAGTAGCTTGAACAACTCTATTATAACGGAAAGGTGATTTTTTTGTATAACTCCTGTCTCGCACCCGCATAGCGGGTGGTTTTTTGATTCACACGCTTTGCGTGTGAATCAGGCTAAAGCCAATAATAAGTAAATAGAATAGGAAAAGCGGAAAAACGCCTTTCCTATTCTATTTTTATATAGTTATTAGAAATATGCCGATAATGTTCCATACCAATATCCACAATCACCATTAACAGCGTGTGATGAATTAGCCCTGTATGCTTTACTATTGGATACGCTAGCTTCAACTTCTACTGCTGGAATATTTGCACTAATAGTTGAATAAGCAGTTCTATCCTTATAATCGCTTTTGATTACCTCATACCCACCGCTTGAATTTAGTATACGAACAGTTGCGGTTGCTGTAATAGTCGTACCACTTGACTGTTCACATCCTGTTGTTGCAGTTGCTTTAGCATTTAATAATCCTTTAGATGCAGTTAGTGTTATTCTAGTTTTATAACCCAAATCTGTGTATCCAGTGTCATCATCTGAACCGGCAAAACACATTATTGAGCCAATGCTAAAACAAACAGTTGCGGCAATGACAGCAATTTTCTTTTTCCAAGTAAGCATACAAATTCCTCCTTTTAAATTAGGTTTTACAATATCCCTATTTTTACAAATCAGGAATATTGTGTCAATCAACTTAACTATATAATAATATATTTTTTTGTACATGTCAATACTTGGCAATAAATTTTGATTACATATAAGTTTAGCTTTATATGGGTACAAATATTAATAGAGCATCATATCCTGCATACTGCAGAAATACGATGCTCTATTTATGTTACTCCCCTTTGCTATATTTATATTATTTAAGTATTAGCTCTATCACTTATACCACTATCCTGTAATCTTCACTTTCTTTCAGGTGCTGTTCACTTTAATGCTTATGCAATATGTAAATTACAGGTCTCATTACAAATTTTTCTCAAATTATTGCTGACTGTTTTCAGTTTTTTGCGGACACTTTCAATCTGAGCGTCTAACTTCAGACTGTCTTTGCCACCTAAATCGACACATTCGTGGAAGTTGGAGTAAATTTATCATAACTGTCAAAGGAACAGTTCGAAACTGCTGAAAAAGTACTATTTTTGAAAACTTTAATCCTTTTTATCTCATTTAGACAAATAAGGTAACATTATTAATTACAGGTATAATTCTTTAGCTTTCTTCCAGCAGTTTACAACCTCAGCAGGTTGTCCGATTAATTCACTCAAATTATTAATTGCATTTGCTCTCATTATATTCGCAGTAGACTCGGCTGACGCTCTGGCTTTATTTTCTTCCTTTTCATATTTGTATCTTCGGCTTAAACCGCTTACCTCATCAGAAGCAACCCAGTAAAAAGTACACTTTACAACTCCGACATCCAGAGTTTCACAATATTTCTCCTTATAGGTTATTATTTTATTCCTTCTGGTATTTGAAATTTTATTCCAGGTATCTTCCGCATGTTGGATGTATTTAGTAATATTTAATACAAATTCTTCCTTGTAGTTTGATTGGTCTGTAACCAATATCAATTCCTGAAGCAAAGCCAAATGAATATTAGCACCTATAAGAAATTCCTTTAAACAGGATAATGAAACTTTTTCATTCATAAGCTTGGCCAAATAACAATAAAATTCTGTTTGAGCGTCATTTAATTCCTTTTCCAACCTTTTTAATGTCGGTGGATCAACAGTTCGATTTTTTAACGGAATATAGTGATTAACAATCCAATTTTGTTTGGCAGTAAATTCATCAGTTATCTCTTTAATCATATGCTTATCCAATTCCTGTGATACAATGGAGCTCACTTGCTCATAATATACTTCATCAAAATAAGATGGAATGCTCGTCCCCATAATTTTATCAATAGCCATAGTAGCAAATTTACCTGCAATTGCACCGGCAACACTCAAAGCTATGCTTGCCAAAGGGTTTTTAAGCTTAATATCTCCAGGAGAAAACATTTCATTATTAAATATGTTTTCATGACTTGATAATATTGGATTCTCCGGTAGTGATTCAACTTTATTACAACTTAGATCCACTGTATTATGCTCAAAAAAGAAATATACAGTGGAAATATTTGTTTTTCTTCTAAGAACCGGAGTTCCTTTCTTTATACCTTTCCAGTCTGACAGCAAAAAGGAAAAGAAATCTTCTTCCACTTTTTCATTCTCATCCAAAATAAAATAACGGCTCACTAAGTTTAATGCACATGCCTTTCTTTTTTCCAATAGTTTTTCTTGAGCCGTGCTCAGTATTGGAAGTTTTTTTGCTTCTTCAACCGGTGGCAACTCCTTTTCCAAACTGTAATTCTCAAAAGTTTCAAGTGAAGTTTTCATACAATCAGAAGAATTTATGAATTTACGCATTAAGTACTCTTTTTTTTCTTGTTCTGAAGCAATTTTTATATCCTCATACATAATTATCATGTTTTAATCCTCCTTATCCTTATCTAAAATATGGGGATAATTATTATTCAATTCCATACCTAAGACATATTGCGCTTTCGGCTTTTCTTTAATAGTCGTACACATCCAACCATATTCCGGATGAGACCTTGTCCAACTTTGACACCAGGAAAAGTGCATCAAAGCTGCTAGTTCATACATATGAAGAATAGAACCGTCTTTTATCCAGAGATTTCCCCATCTTGAAATAGGTAGTCCATGAGTTACACCAATATAAGGATCTTTTATTTTATCTTTCCATCGGGTAACTCCTTTTAAAGGCTTGCCGGAATTACTTGCCCAATTTTTTTCGCATTCAATTGGTGCAGAAACTTTAGTACTACTAAGTTTAAAGCGTTTTGTAATATCTTGTTCAACATCGGCAGGCATCGGGATAGTACTTTGATTATTCAAGCACATAGCAATTACAGATGCCATCTCATTCCATGCTTCTTTGAATTGACCAGGATTGTCACGTTTGATATTATTACTGCAAATCCTCCAAGCTGCCGGATATTCTATGTTTAGCCAGCCATAGTCCGGATAATGCCCCATATTTCCATGACCACAGCCCGATTTAGGTGCAAAGATAATATCCGTATCGATATTGAAAAATTCACTAAAAGTATTTTCTCCTGTAAAGTAGTCTTCAACTACAAAGGCTGGAAGGAAAGAAAACGGCGCTTTTTCCATTTTGCGTGGAGTATTTACATCAGCCAAGACATCACCGTCAATATAATTAATGTTAATGTCGTAAAAGCCGGTAAAATCTTGATGTGCCCATGTATCTGCCAATACATGCATACGAATACCTAAAAAGATAAGTGCTAACTTGTTTCGGTCTATTTTATCACTAATATATCTATCACTTGAAATGGATTTTTTAACAATGTCCTTCCAATTAGGGTCCGTTTTAATAGCTTGGTATTTTATAAGTGTATCATAGATCATATCAATTGCAAATTGGCTATAAGGTCTGCAAAGCTGAGTTGCGTTCTTAACTCTCGAATTTACATACCTCAGTTCAAATTTTTTCAAATAACGTTTTTGCAAATCTGCCATTGCACCGGAGTACGGTTTTGCTACAGGCTGTTTATTGCCAGGAGGAAAATGAAATGCAAGCCAATAATCGGGATAATAATCAATGGAGCAAGCAATAGTAGATTGGGCAGTCAATTGAGGATACTTTATTTTAAAAAGTACTTTTGGCTGCCAACTTTCATCTGCTACAATTTGCCAATAAGACCAATAATAATCTCCTATAAAATAATCGACAAATTCAGCGGCATTGGCAACTATTGTTGCCTCTTCAACACTTAGTCCTGCAGCTAAAGCTGCTGTACCTGTTCCAAAAAAATGAAAATCTCCGTTCACCCTGAAATCCCCCTTTATTTTAGTAAATTAATTTGATGTGCTAGCTTTATTTACAGTTAAATATTTCAAATCGTTGTAATATCAACAATTTGATATGGAGCAATAGTTAAATGATTACCATAATTATTGTTGGGTGAATTATTCACTATTGGCTCGGGAAAAGCTTGGTTTGATTTTTGTAAGAAGAGATAGTATACCTATACCGGTATATAAGTTTGGAAGAGCAAAATTCCATAAAGCTATTAAAGGTTATGGAGCTACCAATGGAAAATGCCCTTCCAAAACTGAAACTTATCAAGGCTACAATCCTGTAACTTTCTTTTATTAAGATTACTATAATTAATTCGTAATAATGTTCCTTTATTTTAAACTATTAGCTAGCACAAAAGATTAACTTATTGGCGGAGATTACAACTTTGAACATATAACTCCCAAAAGCAGCGGTAATTGTGATTTAATTGGTCCAACTGTTAATGTGTTGCTCTCATCATAAAACTTAACATCTTCCTTTGAACCATATGTAGATACATTTGCTTTACCAATCCTAAACGGTCCTATAGATAATGAAGCACTTGCATTAAATGCACTTTTTAACTCTTTATAATCGCTATTGTTTAAAGTCAACTCAATCCTAGGTTCAAATCCTACTATAATTTCATAGGGTAACAGACTTAAAGATCCATCCTTACCGAAGAAATTCGGAGCATTCTTAAAGAGCTTATCTTTGTAATTTTCAATAAAACTCTGCTGGAACCATAATAAAGGTTCAATTTTAAATGTTTGCAGGCCTGTGTAATATATCTTTAAACTAAAGTTTGTAGGCTGCCAGTCTGATTTTATTTCCTTGCCGGATGCTTCCAGTGATCCAAATATCGAGAAGAACTTTCCAAAATATGAACCGTTAACTGAAGTATTCCAACCAAATTCACTATAATTTAAAGTCTCAGACGATCCGGATATTTCCAAAGGACCGACATCTACAATGCCCCTGCTGCTTTTAGCCTGCCACTCCATATATGCCGTCGAAAAAGCATTCAAGTTATAACCGGGTACCAATATGTCAACATAGGAAGAATCAGGTTCAGCTAATGTTTGTCCAGGCAGAGTGGTTACACATCCAAGAGGAGCTTCTGTTCCAACTCTTGCCCACATATTATATGGATTTTTATTTATTATGTCACGGGCGCCACCGGTAAAGCCCACTCTCGACTGAGCATTTAAAAGTGCTTGATAATCGCTACCGGATTTCTTTCTCACGAGGTTGTTGTATTCCGTTTGACACGAATCCATGTAAGCCTTTGCTTCAGTGTAAATTGATCCGAATTGCTGTATGTATGTTGGCCAATCAAGATTCGGCATGGCCTCTTTCATATTTTTCCAATCTTGTATTGTTTGAGAACACTGTTTTTGAAAGTTTTGACTGGCTTCTGTCAATTTTCCGGCGGCTATGTTAATCTGACTGTCTAAATTCGGATTATACTCACCACCCAGATCAATATAATTCAGGAAGCTGCTGTATGCACCGATAAGATCGCTATGTGGAGTATAAGCAGGACTGCATTTAAGAATTAAGTTTCCAATGTTGTAAATATTGTAGTTTGAAACTTTTGAATCCTTATTTGCCAAATCGACCATAAGAGTATTACTGGCAAAACATATTACCTGATTCTCTTTGTCAAATTGGCCTCCTGTCACATAGTTGGTTAGCTGAGTTACATACTTGTCCCATAAATCCCTATCTGTCATAGCCATTTTTCATACCTCCCTAAATTTATTTTTATTACATTTCATATTCTAAGGTATATCTCCATTCCTGTAATAAATTTGGGATAAGACGCCTAAAATCTCTGATAAAATGTCAAAAATGCAGGATATGATGCAGATAATGTAAAGGTACTTTCTCTGATTGCGTACCGCAATTTTGAAATTAATTCTGATATAGGTGGGTAAGTTGTAAAATTAATTGCCCAAACATGATAAAAAAGAAGTGACTCAAATCAGAACCTCTGATAATGTTTTAAGTGACAAAACCAAAACATATTGGAGGGTCCGAAATGAGTCACCTTAATAATACCACTAAACGAAGAAGTTTTAAACACCTGGATGTGAGGGAACGGTATCAAATTGAAATATTATTGAAAGAAGGTAAGAAACCAAAGGAAATAGCCAAAGTAATGGGAAGGGACAGACGGACTATAGAACGGGAAATAGCTCGTGGCAGCGTGAGGTTGCTAAACAGCGATCTGACCTATTCAGTGAAGTACTGTGCAGACGTAGGACAACGAAGATATGAAGAGGCGTCATCAAATAAAGGAGCGGGTTTAAAGATCGGGCATGACCATGAACTAGCCAATTACATAGAGAAGAGGATAAAAGAGGACAAATATTCGCCGGACGCGGTGATAGGAGAGATAAAAGCCAAAGGGTTAAGGTTCAGAGCCATGATCTGCACAAAGACGCTATACAACTACATAGACAAAGGGATATTTGCTAATATAAGCAACAAAGACCTTCCGGTAAAGCGGAACAAGAAGAAGAGGAAATACCGAAGAGTAAGGATAGCATTAAAGAATTTGAGGGGGACAAGCATAGAAGAAAGGCCGGCACATATAGAAGAAAGAGGAGAATATGGGCATTGGGAGATGGATTGTATAGTTGGCAAAGGCGGAGAAAAGGGAGCAGCATTGTTGGTACTGACGGAACGGAGTACGAGGCAGGAGATAATACGTAAGATGCCGGATAAAAGCCAGGCATCGGTAAAGAAAGAGATAGACAAACTGGAAAGGAAGTATGGGAAGAAGTTTACCAAACTGTTTAAAACGGTCACAGTAGATAATGGAACAGAGTTTCTGGACAGCAAAGGGCTTGAGGCATCAGTGCTTGTTCCTGGTAAGATGAGGTTAAAGATATATTATGCACATCCATACAGTTCATGGGAACGAGGGTCGAATGAAAACGCTAATAAGCTGATTCGACGATTTATTCCTAAAGGGACGGATATAGGGAAACTAACGGAGAAAGAGATAAAAAGGATTGAGCACTGGATGAACAATTACCCAAGGAGAATATTTGGTTATCGAACTGCGAATGAAATGGCAAAGATTGTGGTCGCTTAAAACAGGGTTCTGTAAGATTTTGTAAGGCAATTAAACTTGCAATTTAAAATGGTGATTAATTTTAGCTTTTATAGCATCTGGATCTATGTTGTTTGATCCTCCACCACTTTTTAACTCTTCGAATGCCTTTTTAGGATCTTTTAACTTAACTTTCTCATATTCCTCATAATCTTTATAGTATTTACTAATTCCAATTATTTCACCTTCATGACCTACAGATATAATAATTCTTGATATTCCATAAACAGGCATACCATTTACTGTAGGATAGAAATAAACGTCTTTAACCAGTACTTTCAAATCATTTGATTGTTCATCCCCAGATGTTTGATCAACTGCAACAATTTCAGAAAATCTTTCATCATATAGACCGTATTCTTTTATTGCTTTTTTAGCTATTTCAATTGCATCTTTATCATTAGGTACGTTATTTTTCTCCTTCGAACCAAAAGCCTTTAAATTTTTAAATGACCAGTATCCGGTATCTTCTTCATAGACAAAATCGATAGTGCCATTTGTGCTGTAATATCTTTTGTTTTCCGAGTCATATTCCAGTTCACCATCAGAACCGATTTTTTGGCTAATAGTTAAGCATTTTCTTTATGATTTTTATCAGTCTTAAATTTATATACAATTGCTTCCTGTTGAAGTTTATCAAATAAGTCTTCATTAATTTCATATTGAACTTCGGGAAGCTCTTGTTCCGGCCTTGGTAAATATAATTTTTTATATTTATTGTTAATACCAAAAATATCAAAAACTTTGAATCCTATTGTAAAAATACATAAACCTAATATAAAGATTACTGCCAGTATTTTTTTTATTTTCATGTTTAAAATCCCCCTGATTATTCTTTGCCTTCCTTCAACAGCTCCAATCCTTTCAAAACCAAATTTGCAAATAAAAAAGATAAATCTACCCATCAGAAATGAAGCTAAAAGATACCATCATTAGCTCAAGCCAATATCACAGACTAATTCCAGATTAATATATTAATATTTATTTAACAACAGTTTTTCCCTACTATATCATTATCCTGTAATCCATACCAAATTTCAATTGCAATCCCTGCATAATCCAGATTTCATAAAAGTTAGCCAAATTAATCCCAGTTACATAACAGCTATAAAAAAGTGACTTCATAAGCAAAATACTGATAAAAACACTGCAAAAAACCCGCCTACTCTTAAATTTAAGAATAGACGGGTTGTAAAATACCATTATATTAACCTTTTGTGCCAAAATGGCATCAAACCCGGTTTTAATATTCAACCGACATATTATTCCCATTCAATGGTTGCCGGAGGCTTGGATGTAATATCGTACACTATCCTGTTTATATGTTTAACTTCGTTTACTATTCTGTTAGATACTTTCTCCAATACATCATAGGGAATACGAGCCCAGTCGGCAGTCATAAAGTCGGTAGTGGTAACTGCACGAAGAGCAAGAGTGTAGTCATAGGTTCTTTCATCGCCCATTACTCCAACACTTCTCATACCGGTAAGTACCGTAAAGTACTGATTAATCTCCTTATCCAAACCTGCCTTTGCAATTTCCTCACGGAAGATGTAATCGGTATCCCTTAATATTTCCAGCTTTTCCTTAGTTATTTCACCGATAATTCTTATTCCAAGACCGGGACCTGGGAAAGGCTGTCTCATAACTATTTCATCAGGGATTCCCAGCTCTTTTCCAACAAGTCTTACTTCGTCTTTAAAGAGACTTCTCAAAGGCTCAATTATTTCCTTAAAGTCAACATGGTCGGGAAGTCCGCCAACGTTGTGGTGACTCTTTATAACAGCCGCATTACCCAAACCGCTCTCTATTACATCGGGATAAATGGTTCCCTGGACAAGAAAATCAACTGTTCCTATTTTCTTAGCTTCTTCTTCAAATACCCTAATAAATTCTTCTCCGATAATCTTTCTCTTTGTTTCAGGGTCTGTAACCCCGGCAAGCCTATTCAAAAATCTCTCTTCAGCATTAACTCTTATTAAGTTTATATCAAATTTATTTCTGAATATTTCTTCAACCTGATCTGCTTCATACTTTCTCAATAATCCATGGTCAACAAAAATACAGGTAAGCTGTTTACCCACTGCCCTATGAATCAAAACCGCCGCAACGGAAGAGTCAACACCTCCGGACAAGGCACACAGAACCTTTTTGTCTCCAACTCTTTTTCTTATATCCTGAATCGACTGCTCTACAAAGGATGACACCTTCCAGTCACCGGAACAGCCACAGATATCAAAAAGGAAATTATTTAAAATATCTCTTCCTCTTGGAGTATGAAGAACTTCGGGATGGAATTGAACACCGTATAGCTTCTTTTGCGTATTTTCCATCGCTGCAGTGGGACAATTCTCAGAATGGGCAGTCTTAACAAATCCTTCGGGCATCTTGTCCACAAAATATGTATGACTCATCCAGCAAGTCGATTCCTTATCAATACCTTTAAACAAAGTACTCGATACATCAAAGGTAATATCAACTTTGCCGTACTCACGGGAATCGGCCTTCTTAACGTCTCCACCCAACATATAGGTCATAAGCTGCATTCCATAGCATATGCCCAATACCGGTATACCCAAAGAGAATACCTCTTTGTCGCAAAACGGCGCATTTTTATCAAGTACTGATGCAGGTCCTCCGGTTAAAATTATGCCTTTAGGATTCATTGACTTTATTCTATCTATAGAAGAATTATAAGGTATTACTTCACAGTATACATTTGCTTCTCTAACCCTTCTTGCTATAAGCTGATTGTATTGTCCGCCAAAATCAAGAACTAAAACCAACTCGTTATTCAAGATAACAACTCCTTCAACAAAAATATGATTCTTAATTATATCTAAATTTATCATCTATTGCAAAACAAAATTTGTATTGATTTTATAAACTTGTCCTTAAAAACTTTCCAATTGCCATTTCAAACAAGTAAGAAATTTAAAAGCATTGAAATTCTCCATTTTTGAAAGGTCATTATCAAACAAAAATATTTTATAAATGCCTAAGTGCCCTGCCGTTGAGATAATCAAACCGTTTTCCCTGGTATCTTCCTTCCTCGGTCATTTTTTTCTCAATCAAGTCCTGCAGCTTCCACCAACTCATTCCCCAGTTACAAAACAGGCTTCTTTCTTCAGGTGCACGCCCGATAAGTCTCTGGATAACTATTTCAGGGTCAAGATATTCCAAAAAAGTTATTGCCCTTTCAATATATTCTTCATAAGTCACAGGAACAATCTCTCCCTTTAAATATCTGTCGCCCAGCTCGGTCCCTTTGAGAATATACAGGGAATGGCATTTAACCTGATTTACTTTTAGTGCTGACAGTACTCTTGCACCTTCAATGACATCCTCCATAGAATCCATAGGAATATCCAGAATATAATGGGCACAGCTTTCCAGCCCAAAGCTTCTTACCGCTAAAACCGCATCGATAAATTCAGCAAGTAAGTGTCCACGGTTCAGTTGCTTCAAAGTATGGTAATTTACTGTTTGAAGCCCAAGTTCAATTACTATGTCCACTGACTTTTCTTGCTTTACTTCCTTTAAAAACTCCAAATACTCAGAAGCAACACAGTCAGGGCGCGTGGAAATATATATGGCTACAATATTGTCCCTGCAAGCTTCAAGTATATATCCTTTAAAATTCTCCAATGGAAGGTAGGTATTGGAGTAGTTCTGAAAATAGGCAATGAATTTCTGGGATTTATAGTTTTCGCCTATATACTTTGAATTTCTGCCAAGCTGTTCACTGACACTCATAAAACTGGGAAGATTTTCAAATCCCGCGCCCTCTTCCCCGCAAAAACTGCATCCTTTATCACTTAATTTTCCGTCCCTGTTAGGACAGGTAACGGGCAAATTCAGCGGAAGCTTATATACTTTAGAACCATATTTATTTTTTAAATATTCTGAAAATTTATTATATAACATTTTTCTCCTTCCATTCGTCTACCAATGCACACTAAATTCCTTTCTTATATACTTCATTATACACTTCCCACAGAGGCACGTTTTTATTTAGGGCAATCTCTCTGCAATCCTCATACTCCGGCGCAAATTTTTTGAATTCTCCAAACTTTGACACTTTGACCTTTACATCACCATACCGAGTACTCACTTTAACAATCTCCCTGTCCATTTTGTATCTTTCGGCAAAGGTTCTTCTTATCCCCAAAGTTGTAGTCTCTTTTAAAATTATATCCACAACAGTTTGTTCCTTATCCTCACTACATAATACGGTAAGTTCTACAGCAGGCCGGTTCTTTTTCATATAAACAGGAGTATAATATACATCCAACGCCCCGGCTTCAAAAAGTTTATCCAATACAAATCCCAGTATTTCGGGATTCATATCGTCAATATTGGTATTCAGCACAATTACCCTATCCCCGTTAACTTCTTCGTCCATAGTTCCCATAATGCACCTTAAGGCATTAAAACGTCCAGTGTCTCTTTTTCCTGCACCGTATCCAACCCTTTCAACGGACATTACCGGCATGTTACCGAATCCGCCGGCAAGGCACTTTATAATACCGATGCCTGTAGGAGTAACCATTTCCGTGTTTACATCCTCCACAATATAGGGTATATTGCTTTCTGCAAGCATTTCCAAAACAGCAGGTACCGGTACGGGAAGCCTGCCGTGCTGACAATCCACAAAACCCTTCCCGTCATGGAGAGGTGAAGAATAAACCCTGTCTATTTTAAGCAGGTCGATGCATATGGCTGCACCGACAATATCCACTATAGAGTCAATCGCACCCACCTCATGAAAATGTATCTCTTCAACCGGCTTGTTATGCACCTTTGCCTCAGCTTTTGCAATTTCCCTGAATACCTTCTTGCTGAACTGTTTTACATTACTGTTTAAATCACTGGAATCTATAATTTTTTCAATATCGTTGAGATTTCTGGCATTATGACCGTGCCCATGCTCATGCTCATGGCCATGTCCGTGATTGTGGTTGTGATTTTCCTCCAGAATCACATTTACATCGGTTACTGAAATTGAGTTTTTAAGCTTCTTTTCAAATACAATACTGTAACCCGAAAGATTCAGTTTGGCCAATTCTCGTCTGAAAGCCTCTTCATCAACTCCAAGGTCCATCAGAGCACCTAGTACCATATCTCCGCTGATACCGGAAAAACAATCAAAATACAATACTCTCATAGCTTCAAATCCTCTCTAGTCTTTATTTATCAATGTTGCAAGAAATCCTGCTCCAAATCCGTTATCAATGTTTACCACTCCGATACCTGCTGCACAACTGTTGAGCATGGTAAGCAATGCGGACAAACCTCCGAAATTTGCCCCATATCCTACACTGGTAGGAACGGCTATTACGGGCCTGTCCACAAATCCGCTAACTACACTTGCCAGAGCCCCTTCCATTCCGGCCACCACAATAATAACATTGGCTTTCATAATAACATCGGCTTTGGCAAAAAGTCTGTGTATGCCTGCAACTCCAACGTCATATACTCTTTCAACCCACTGTCCCATTGTCTCACAAGTAACGGCAGCTTCTTCGGCCACAGGAATATCCGAAGTCCCGGCGGTAACCACCGCAATCATTTTGGAGGATTTCCCAATATCCCTTTTTTTGACAACAACAATTCTTGCATCCTCATAATAAACAGCATCATCAGTTATCTGCCGTATACTTTCATAAACCTCGACCGACGCTCTTGTAGCCATTATATTGTTGTTCTTTTGCATCAACTTTTCCACAATCCTTTTAATTTGGTCAAGGGTTTTACCTTCACAGTATATAACCTCAGGATAGCCGTTTCGTATATTTCTATGGTGGTCCACCTTTGCAAATCCCAAATCCTCAAAAGGCAAATTTTTAAGTTCGGCTAAAGCTTCATCCACACTCAGTTTTCCGCTTCTAACATTTTCCAGTATTTTTTTTAGAGATTCCGAATCCATAATCCTTCCCCACTTTCTGCTTCTTCATTGCTTGCAATGCTGTATCGTCCCAAAATTATAACAGATTCTATGTTTCCAGTAATTCAATTAATTTTTTCTTATCTTCGTTGGAAATACTGCCTCTTTTATCTGCCACATCAAGGGTATATTTCCCCAGCATCCTGTATATTGCTTCATACTCCGGAATTTCCTTTAGCAGAGAATCGATATGTTTTTCAATAACCTTATGGTCACCCCGGGAAATAGGTCCTGTCAGGGCATTTATATATCCTAACTTTTCAATATTATCCACAGTGTTTTTCAATAGCGGCAAGAAAGCATCAGCTGCTGTATTTTCATCCATACCGGCCTTTACAAGTAATTGATGCATAATATGAAAAAGGGTAACCGTATAATTGGATATAATACATGCAGCAGCATGATATAAATTTTTTTGTTCTTTTTCAATTAATATAAGTTTTCCTTCAAGTTTTTCCACTATTGCTTCAGCATATTTTTTTGCTTCAATGCATCCTTCAAACCCAAAAAAACAATTAAAAAGCTTTTTCCAGCCGTTATCCCTGTCAGCAAAAGTCTGTATTGGGTGAAAAGAACCGGTAAAGGCACCCAAATCCTCTAAAGGTTTTAATATTTCCGAAGTCAGAGCACCGCTTAAATGCAGAAAAATTTTCCCTTCAATATACTTTTTATTTATGCAAGACGCAATTTCAGCAGCAACATTGCCTATATGATTATCAGATACTGCCAAAAGGATTGCGTCAGAATTTCTAACAGCAGCCTCCATACTGTTTTCCGTCTCAATTCCGACTTTCCGGCAAAGTAATCTGCTCGATTCCTCACTTCTGCTGTAAATACCGCCAACACAAGCTCCTATTTTATTCAAAGCAACAGCAAAAGCGCTGCCCAGCCTTCCTGCACCTATTATTCCAACATTCATTGCAGAAACCTCCCGCAAATCCAAGTCTTATGCTTTTTTAATAATACCACAATCGGAAGCTTATATACAGTATTCAGCAAAACTTTATGTATACAACTCAATACTATATAATTTTTTGTATAGAAAAATATTAATATGTCAACATTGTATATTATTGTATTGTAATGTATATAAAAGACACAACACATTTTACCCATGTATTTCACTTATTTTACAATACGTTTAAAATTATTGTATGCTGCTTTTTCTTCTGATATTATTACGTTATATGCATCTTTTGCATCTATTGTTTAAATTAAAATCTACCTAAAAGCAGATTCGGAAAAAATTGCAGATTCAAAATAAGCTGCATCACAAACAAAAAAAAATTATTATAGAAGTATATTTTACATATTGAGGTCGGTGTTCAATGAAAAAAATCATTATATTAGCACTTATTTTGCTGTTATGTGTGCTATTTTCAATCAATGTATATGCCGGAAATCAATTGAAATTATTTTATAACAATAAGTTTATCAATTTAAGTCAGGAAATAATCGTCAGAGGTAATGAATACTTTGTCAATGCAAAGGAACTCACTGCTGTTATCGGTACCAGCTGTAAGATTGATATGTCCAAAAAAGAACTGACTATAAAAACAGCAGATTCCACCTTACATTACGATATAAAAACTTATGATTACACTATAGTGGATGCCTCGTCCATATCCCACAATTTTCCTGAACTTATCAACCAAACAGTATACCTTCCCTTTACTTTTATATCAGAGTTTTACAACGTTAACATAAAATATGACAAAAAAGCCAATTTGCTTTATTTCTTCCCTAAAGACAGCAAAATCGAATCTTTTGCTAACAGTAAATATTATTATACCCTAAAAATTCCGGAGAATCTTTATCTTTCCCTGGATGAATCCTATGACAATTTTGATGTCAGTTCTATTTCCATCGTAAATGAAGACAATACCTTCTCAGCTTCAATAATTTGTGACCCGGTAACAAAAACCACTATCAAAAATATGAGATTTTTATTGTCCGATTATGATTCACCGGATAATTACATATTTGACAGGATAATTGAATATAAGCAAAGCTATTTCAGATCCCTCATGGAATCTTACAAAAATGAGTTTCTTTTTGGAAACTCAGACAAACTCTTAAGTGAATCCAATATAAAAATTATCCGGGATTATTCGGAAAAGTTATATGGACAGAATTCAAACATCATTTTGTTTAATACTATAAGTTCAAACAAGTTTATAAACACGGAAGATACCAATTTAATCATAACAATACCTTCCTATGAAAACGAAACTATTTACTCACTGAGTTTCTCAATGCCGAAAGGTACTCTTGACAGCCGTAATATCAGCAATATAATGCAAATAATTGAAGGTCTCACCATCGACAATCTTGAAAATCAGGAAAAAATTCCCGAAGTACTCTATGACCGTGATTCAATAGAGGCTTCCAACAGAGGAATTTATCCAAATCCTGCTGCCCATGAAAAAGAATATAAGCTTTTAGAGGATACATTAAACTTTTACAATATTAAGTATCCTTCCCACTATATTCCCTATTTACAAAATAACTTCATTGACAATCACAGCTATCGCAGCTTTAAAATAAACCACACCACATCCTTTTCCGTTACCGTAGAGCACTTAGTGGGAACTCCCGACAAAATTATGAATAAAATCAATTTTCTCAAATCTTACTACGGCAGCAAAATTTTCGTTAAAAACATAAAGGATGAAAATATTAACGGCAACAGTTTCACTGTATTTGAATATGAACTTGAAAATAACTACACCAAAGAATTTATAACCAATTATTATATATCCAATGGAATTCGGGTATATACAATACAGCTAAAGAGTCTGATGTCAAAACCTTCGGAAGATGTCTTAACCGAGTTTCGAAAAATAGTAGCTTCCTTTGAATTTACAACACAGCAAAGCCAAAAAGAAATAAACAGAACCATATCTTTTGTCAAGTTTTTTAACGAGCGTAATGGATATTCCATATTTTATCCTGATAATTGGAGTATTCAAGACAGTTCCCAGGATATTAACTATGACCTTATTGAAATTACCAATCCCAATTTCTCAGGTCCTTTAAGCATTATTATAAATGAATCGGAATACACTGCAAAACTTACTGCCACAGAACTGCTGCGATACTTGACAGGCTACGATTCCAGCCTTGGAAAGTATTTCAAAAACTATATAACACCATATACCAATAAGACTTATAAATTGTTAAACAGCAGTATTGTAACCAATAATGATGTGACAATAATATACAAGCTGGTCAACTATATTGATGACGGTGACCGGTACAAAATGTGTTATTCCATTGACCTTGTAAAAAACAACAAGATTAATTCCCTGTTTATTTCCGCCAGTGAATATTTATTCCAAGACGGCGTTTTGGCAGACAGAGATCTTAATTATATTTTGGAATTCATGACCAAAAGCTTTCAAATTGAAGAAAAAGAAGATGATCAAATTAATATTGCTGCTGTCGAAGAAAAAAATGAAAAAATAGTATTTATTGAAAACTCTCTCAAAAAAGTTTTCGGTGACCCTACTACTATAAGCTTTGCAAAAAATCTGGAATCCGAAAAAGATGTTCTTGTTTATGTAAGCAACACCCCCAGATCCGGAGCATACAGAATATATTTCGACTATAATCACAAGGCAATTCAAGTAGTATCAAGAGTTCTGACCAGCGATATTGAAAAATCAGCTAAAGAAAAGATGATGGATTTATTGAAAGATAAATACATACATGACCTATCGATAAACAGTTATGATATGACCATAACTGTAAAATACTCAGAAACCTCTTATTCTTCTCCGGAAATCAAAACTTATTACATACTCTGCACTCCATCAAAAAAAGGATATACCATTGACTTTGTAAGAAAACTGGATATCCAGAGTGTTAAGGAAATATGCAAAACCTTCCTTGACAATCAATACTTAACAGATGTTCAAATCAATCTGCCTAAAAACTACAGCTATTCAAACGAAAACGGAAACAAATATTTTTATGAAAAACGCATTATCCCTATATACGCAGAATTTGACGGCCAATCCGGGCATTTTTATCTGGAAATTGACCCAGTAACTGACTCTGTAAAAATATTAGAGTACATTTCAAGTACTGAGTTGAAAGAAAAAATTGAAGAGCATTATTACTTAATGGATCCAACTTCGAAAGTTGAAAGTTTTCAGCCTGCCAAGCTTGACAACTTTTCCTTCGATGTGACAGTAACTTCTCAAACCGATAATATGTTAAAAGAAGTAATATATATGTACTACGACAAAGAATTGGTCTTTCTTTCAAAAGATCCATACTTCTCGGGAATTCTTGTACAGAAATAACATCTAATTCTATCGCTACTTTAAAACAGAAGCACATCAAAAAGCCACTTGCATTATCGGCAAGTGGCTTTTTACTCTTTCTCATTTTATAACAAAAGAATAACTTATTCAATACTTGTTCAGGAAGCTGAATTGCAATGTATCAAATATGAGTTTATAAAGCCATCCAAGTCTCCATCCATAACATCATCCACGTTTATTTGCTCATAATTCGTCCTATGGTCTTTGACCAATGTATAAGGGCAAAATACATAAGACCTTATTTGGCTTCCCCAGGCAATCTCCATCTGGACACCTTTCAATTCTTCTATCTTCTCCTTTTTCTCCCGTTCCTTAAGTTCGAGAAGCTTTGCTTTCAACATCTTCATAGCGGTATCCTTGTTCTGAAATTGAGACCGCTCGGTTTGGCATGATACAACTATACCAGTGGGAATATGTGTAATTCTCACTGCCGATTCTGTTTTATTGATATGCTGACCTCCTGCACCGCTGGCACGGTAGGTATCTATTTTTAAATCTTCCGGATTTATATTTATTTCAATATCATCGCT
This sequence comes from Acetivibrio clariflavus DSM 19732, assembly GCF_000237085.1. GTDB lineage: Bacteria > Bacillota > Clostridia > Acetivibrionales > Acetivibrionaceae > Acetivibrio > Acetivibrio clariflavus. Next base: position 3,622,007 of record NC_016627.1, read on the forward strand.
CAGTTCCGGCATTACATCGCAGGAAGCAAATGATGTATGCCTCCTTCCCGAAGCATCAAAGGGTGAAATGCGCACAAGTCTGTGTATTCCCTTTTCAGACTTCAAATATCCATAGGCATTCTCACCTATGACATTAATAGTAACACTTTTAATTCCGGCCTCTTCTCCATCAAGAATGTCTAAAATTTTAACTGTAAAACCTTTTTTCTCAGCCCAGCGGGTAAACATTCTAAGTAACATTTGAACCCAATCCTGTGCTTCAGTCCCTCCCGCTCCAGCATGAAGCGTCAATATAGCATTGTTCTTGTCATAGGGACCTGTCAGTAAAGTTTCCAATCTCAATGTTTCAAAATCCTTTTTAAACTTTTTAAAGCTCTCCTCAACTTCGGACAATACACTGTCGTCCTCTTCTTCCATTCCAAGTTCGCACAGGGTTCTTACATCTTCCCATTCCTGAGTCAGTTTATTATATCTTTCCACCTTGTCTTTCAAGGTCTTAATTCTCTGTAATATCTTTTGCGAATTCTCAACATCATTCCAAAAATCCGGCTCCAATGTTTTATGTTCCAACTCTTCGATTTCGTTGCTTATTTTAGCGATGTCAAAGAGAAGCCCCCATTTCCTTTAAAACATCCTCAAATCCGTCAATCTCCAACTTTAACTGTTCCAATTCCAACAAATTTACCAACTCCTTGAATAGTTTTATTCATAATTTTATATCAATAACAGGCAACTGTCTACCCATATATTTATCCCTTAGTTTTTTAATTAAAGAATAAAATCCATTTTTATTTTATTACTTTCCTTCTTTATTTTTTATTCGGGAAATAATGTTTATAAGATTATTAAACTTATGTTCTAATTGGAAGTCTTGCTATTATTCTTTATGCTTTCCACCAACGGCTTTAGTACTTCCACAGGAAGTCCTGCCTCTTGTATCTCTTTTGCCAATCTAATATACGGAATACTGCTTTCCTTGACAATCCATCTTCTGATATCGTCATCAAACATATCCAATATATTTGAAGCCTCTTCAGCTTTTTCTGCCTCTTTTTGCTGGCTTAACTCTCGAAGATACAGTTCTTTTTCTTTCTCATAGGTTTCTGGGGTATTATAACGGTAAAAAAACGAATCTCTTACCTGTGCATATTTAGCAAGAATTTTAATAGTACCTACAAAAGGCATTCTCTCTCCTTTTGCATATTTCTCCAACATGTCGGGAAATATTAATGCTCCTACCTTCTCGCTGATATCCTTTGACAACTCTTGATACGTAAAATTACCTCTTATCAAATCTATATTATTTCCCACAGTTAGTGCATTTACATCTCTGCATTTTGATCTTCCCAGGATATAATCAATGGAAACTCCAAAATAATCGGCAAGCTTTTTGAGAATTTCATAATCAGGATCTCTTTTCGCAAGTTCATAGGAAGCTACTGCCTGGCGCGTAATGCCTAAATAGTCAGCTATATCTTTCTGGGATAACCGACTTTGTTCTCTAAGTTGTTTAAGCATTGACGCAAAAGACATTTTTTCCACCCCGAAAAATCAATTTTAGTTTATTTTACATGCAAATTGATAATAATGCAACATTTTGATTACATTTTTTGTATTTTTTATTGACAGCAACAAAATGTTGCTATAAAATATGTATAAAAGTATTAAGTAATAGAAATGCTCTTTAAAAAATATTTTAGAATAATTTTTAAGTTAATTTTAACATAGAGAATTGCTAATATACAAGTTTTTGTTTTAAATATATAAAAAGCGTGGCCATGCTTTATAAAATCAAATAAAGTTTTTGTGGAGGTCGATGCCTTGACTAAAATTGAAAATCTTAGGGAAAAGTTACATAATGTTATGGATCACGGTGATGGCTGTGAAATCCTAGCTATCAGCCAGGAACTGGATGATCTCATAGTTCTCTATATGAAGCTTCAGTTAAGTACCAGAACAGATTTTTCCTTGTAATTTGATTTATAAATTACAAGCTATAAACTGTAGCGCTACAATTTATTAGTCATCCTGCACAATTTTATATAAATCCAAAAAATTCGTACTATAATCAATTATAGTACGAATTTTTTTATGGCATAGGCCACACCGTCTTCATCATTTGAAGGTGCAACAAAATCACAAATTTTTTTCACTTTATCTTCGGCATTTCCCATAGCTACACTAAATCCGGCATACTCAAGCATTGAACAGTCATTCTCATTATCCCCAATGGCAAGAATCTCTTTACGATCAATATTAAACTCTTGGGAAACAATTTCCAAAGCCTTACCCTTGCTTACACCCCGGTTCAAAATCTCAAAATTATCGTAATTTGAGCTAACCACCTCAATAGTATCGATATCCTCCACATATCTTCTAACTCTGTTTAGCTCCTCCAATTCAGACGACATAACAACAATTTTGGCAGGTTCGTAAGTGCTATTAATTATTACATCCTTTACCGATTCAACCACCTTTACATCAACACGGAAATCACTTCTTAAATCCTTACTCTTTATCATATAATACAAAGCAGCATAATCAAGCTTTTCAGCATACATAACATCATCAATATAGGTATGAAAATAAATCCCCTCTTTGCTAAGTAAGTCTACAACCCTAACACAGTCTTCCTTTGAAAGCATGTTTGAATAATACACTTTATCGGTTTTGACATCTCTTATCATGGCACCGTTACAAACTACCATCGGTCCTTCTATAGCCAACTGCTCGGCAAATACTTTTGCCCCGGCATATATCCTACCGGAGCAAATTAAGACTTTTATTCCCTTTTCAACAGCATATTTTATATATTTCTTATTCTCTTGCGAAATTTCCTTATTGGAATTTAACAGTGTACCATCAAGATCAATAGCTATCATTTTATACATTTCTCTGTTCCTCACCTATGTCTTTCCACAAACCTCTTTATCCTTTTTAAAGCCTCTACTATATTTTCCATGGAATTTGAATAACAAACCCTTACAAAACCTTCACCGCAATCACCAAAGGCAACTCCCGGTACAACAGCCACTTTTTCCTCCATCAGCAAATTCTCACAGAACTCATTGGAGCTCATATTGGTAGATTTTATGGACGGAAATATGTAAAATGCACCGAAAGGTTCAAAACATTCCAGCCCGGCATTTCTAACTCCATCGAGCACAACTCTTCTTCTTCTGTTATATTCTCTTCTCATAGCCTGAACATCTTCATCGCCGTTTTTCAATGCTTCTATAGCTGCATACTGGGCAGTTGTAGGAGAACACATTATTGCGTATTGGTGTATCTTATACATTGCGGCAATTAAATCAGGATGTCCTAAAGCATACCCCAGTCTCCATCCTGTCATGGCATATGCCTTGGAAAAACCGTTTATATATATGGTTTTATCCTTCATTTCAGGATAGCTTGCTATAGAGACATGCTCACTCTCATATGTAAGTTCCGAGTATATTTCATCGGAAAGTACTATAATATCTTTATCTCTCAATACCTCGACAATCTTATCGAGGTCTTCTTTTGTCATTATTGCACCGGTAGGGTTATTGGGAAACGGTAAAATAAGCACTTTAGTTTTTGGAGTTATGGCCCCTTCCAAAAGCTCGGGTGTAAGTTTGAACTGGTCTTCAGCTCTCAGATTAACTATTACCGGTGTAGCTCCTGTCAAACGTATACAAGCTTTGTAAGCTACAAAACTAGGTTCGGGAAGTATTACCTCATCTCCAGGCCCAACAAGGGCTCTTAGAGCAAGGTCAATAGCTTCACTTCCGCCTACCGTGGCAATAACCTGAGTTTTGGGACAGTAATCCAAATTATATCTTCTCTTTAAATACCGGCATATTTCCTCACGAAGTTCTATAAATCCTGAATTGGGAGAATAGTGAGTATGCCCCTTCTCCAGTGAATATATACCTGCCTCCCTTATACGCCATGGCGTAACAAAATCCGGCTCTCCAATACTCAAAGATATGGCATCTTTCATTTCATTTACCAAATCAAAAAATTTCCTGATTCCCGAAGGAGGCAAATCCCGGACTGCCGGAACCAACATATCCCTTATATTCATAATATAACTGCCTCCCTGTCGTCCTTGTAATCTTTTTCAAATACCACTCCATGATCCTTATATTTTTTCAATACAAAATGAGTGGATGTGCTAAGCACTGACTCTAAAGGAGATAATTTTTCCGCAACAAACAAAGCCACTTCTTTCATCGTTTTTCCTTCAACAATAACGGTCAAGTCAAATCCTCCGGACATCAAATAACATGCCTTTACCTCAGGGAATTTATATATACGTTCTGCAACCTTATCAAACCCCTGTCCCCTCTGAGGAGTAACTTTTACCTCTATTAATGCCACTACACTTTCTTTTGAAGTCTTTTCCCAGTTTATCATTGATGTATATCCTAAAATAACACCTTCATCTTCGTATTTCTTTATTGCCTGCCTGACTTCTTCAACACTTTTATTCAGCATAACCGCTATTTCTTCACATGTCGCTCTGCTATTCTTTTCTAAAATCTCTAAAATTTCTTCCATAACCAAAGCCCCTCCTCGATAACCTATAATATATTTATAATATAATATTTATAACTTACTTGGTATACTTATATAACAATAACTATAACATAATTAATAGAAAAATATATAAAAAACTCCTTCATCCCCTGAAGGGACGAAGAAGCATTTGCGCTATCAGCCTGCTTTACACCAAAGCGGTGTTTCTCAATTCAGTATTAATTTTAAACCGGTAAAATTCAAATTAATACTGGAATTTTATAACGTAAAGGAATGCTATCCTCTAATTTCAATCCAATGCCATAATATGGCGTTATGGATTTTCATACCGAATTATTAGCAATAATTATACTAAATAAAATATTGCAATACAACATAATTTTTAATTTTTATAGATATCTCACAAAATTTTACACCAATTTAAATTTTAATTTATTTATAATTACACAGGCATTGGTTTATTAATTAAGGATACTGTAGAAGGTTTCCACAAGAACGGCTGGTACTTGTTTTAAAAATTTAAGCATTTTTACATATCATCAGATGATGAAATCTTATTTGCAAATCCTTCGATAAACTCAGAAATGATATCTACAGCCTCTTCATCTGCGCTCTTTTCCAAATTGTTATCTTTATTGTCATAAGCAACAGATATTTCCTCAGCAGCATCAAGTACCTTGTCCAGTTCTTCCTCATATTTTTTAAGAACTCTTGTAATATCCTGCTTTAGCGATTTAATTTCTTGTTTAATATCTACCAATTTTTCCCTTTCTTTTTCAGTTAAAGCGGAAAGTTTCTTTCTTTCTTCCACAGATTGATTCTTTGCTTCCTCAATTATTGCTTCAGCTTTTTCCTGAGCTTTTATAAGAACATCAGCAATTTTTGCCCTGTCCTCACTTGCCCGTTCTGTCTTTCTGGCAATATCTTCGTATTTAATGCGAAATTCCCTGCACTGATTTTTCAATTCTGCAATTTCATTTTCTTTATCCTTAAGTTTATCATCAAATTCTCTAAGAATTTTTTCAATGTAAGAATTAACATCTGATTTCTTAAAACCAAAAAGAGACGTTCCAAATCTTTTTTCTCCAGCCATTTTGGTTTCCTCCTATTTTTTTATAAAAAAATTATTAAGGTTTGTAAAATGACAACCTTATAATTCTCAATTTATATATTCAATATTATTTATCAAATTCCTCCTTTTTTCAAAAAAAACATACAGGTCTAAACAAAACAAAACTGCATTACGGTTTTTTATTTTATTATAACCGAAAGCAGTTTCATTTTTCAAATATGTTTAATGGTCAGATTTCCGATATCACAAACATAATCAGTCTATATGCTTGTCTAACAGAGAAATCAGTTCGGATTTAGATCTTGCCCCGATAACTTTTTCAACCACCTCACCGTTCTTAAATATCATAATTGTAGGAATACTCATCACTCTAAACTTTGCAGCCAGTTCTCCTTCATCATCTACATTTAACTTTGATATTTTAGCTCTTCCTTCATACTCATCCGCCAGCTCATCCACTATTGGTCCTACAGCTCTGCAGGGACCGCACCATGGAGCCCAAAAGTCTACCAAAACCGCCTTATCGGATTTCAGAACTTCCTCTTCAAAATTATTCTTATTAATAATTACTACTTTTTCACTTGCCATAATTAATCCTCCTAACCAGTTATTATTTTCCTCTTGTTATATTTGCATTAAACCGTTCAAATATATATATTTACATTACAAACAAATCATATTTAAACTGTTTGTGCCCTTTACAGCTGTTGTTTCAAAAATTAACACTCCGTTCTTTCAGCCATAAAGGTTATAATTAATATTATTGCAAGTTCTTAAGTTTATATCTACCCACATTACAACTAAGGAAACATTAATCTACAAATCTCAGGAATTTTTGAATTGTATCAAGCAGTTCTTCAATAACCACTTCTTCCCTTTCCTTCTTTAAAATATTTTGCAGACAGGTTTTCGAATATCTTTGAAGAATCAGACTTCCAACTTTGTTTATTGCAGCTCTTGCAGCTGCCACCTGGGTAAGAATGTCGGCACACTGTTTCTCCTCTTCAATCATTTTTTGTATCCCTTTTATTTGTCCCTCAATTCTTCTTAATCTTTTAAGGACCTCCTCTTTAGACACAATTTGCTCTATATCCGGAACATTGCTTTCCATAATCGTCCCTCCTATACTCGGTATGGGTATAGGACAATTATAGCTGGAAATTTTTTAAATTTCAATATTATTTTTTAAATTTTTTCAATAAAGAGTAATAATTAGCTATGGTCTAACTCAACCATAGCTATATAAATAAGTAAAAAATAAAAGTTTGTCAAGTTATTTCCATAGCATCCAAGGCATTATGCAATCGTTCAAACAGCAAACCGGCTACAAACCACGCAGGTGCATAATCAATTCTCACCAGGTTGTCAATTGCAAATGGACCTGTATAATACCAGGGGTACACGCCTAACAGATTATATAAAATTAAACCGCTTGTATATTCTATACCCCATATAATCACAACCCACAAAAGTCCTCTAATCATCCACCTCCAATTACTCAGTATATCATGAATGGGTTCTAGAAACACAGCACAGCCATATATGAAAAACATCCAGAGATTTGTATATCCTTGCAGGGTAAGATCACCTGTTATCAAAGAATGCATTCCAGTCCAGAATATTTCTATTATCCACCCTACAAATCCATAAATAACAAATCTTTTCACCATAGTCTTATTTTTTTCAAAATACTTAATTTTAGTATAGTAATATTTTCATCTCACTGACAGCTCTCAAATAATCGGTATCTTCCTCTCATAAAACCTGTACAAACTATATTAAAATCCTCACAAAACGTATAATTTTCATTATTTTTGCCAACTATAGGTATTGTAATCAAATGAAAAGGAATTATATGCCTATGGTTAAAGTTGCAGAATTTAAACTAAACAAAAAAAATTCTTTAATATTTAACATTCTGTCAATATTAATTTTCACTTTAGGATTGATATTGTTTGGTTTTACTCCGGACAGGCTTTTCATACTGGTAAAGAACAATATGTTGATTTCACTGTCCATCCCAATAGTAATTGTGTTCATACACGAAGCTATGCATGCTATCGCATATAAAATGTTTGGTGCAAAATTAAAGATTGGATACAGGCATTTTAGCATATACATTACCGATATCTCAGGAAATTTGTTTACGCCTATCCAAATAAGCATAATCATGTTATTTCCTTTATTCTGCATCCCTGTAATACTTTTTATTGCATCCGGCCTTTTTACCGATTACGTGCCATTTCTGGTATTGGCAGTATTAATTAACTCAGCCGGTTCCATTGGTGATATGATACTGCTGATTTACATAATTTCTAAAGGAAAATCCTGCAGGATAAAAGACGAGCATAACGGATTCAGCCTATACAAGGTAAACCTTCCAGGTTCAACATGAATATAAACCGATTTATAAAAATAATAATAAATTATGCCGATAATTTTTTTCATAAAATTTTTAAGTAAACTAAATTTTTAATTTCCATAAAATACTTTAAAATCTTAGATATAAAATGTATTTTGGCAGAAAAAAATAAACAAAAAAATATAAAAATAATAAAATTTTAAAAAAACTACTACCAATTAGATAAATTTTATGATATTATTTTTGATAAGAATCTAGGTAATCTTATCCAAAAATTATCCATGTTTTTACAATTTTTAAATTCTGTTTATTGATTTTTAGCATTATGAAATATTAATAATAAAAATTAGTAAAATACAATATCAATTAAAATGTTGGGAAATACTTTTATCTGGTTATTGTTACAGCTGTTTGTACAAAAACATATTAACCTCCTTTTTCCGTTACCAAAAAGGAACTAAAGAGATTTGTTATTTTTTATAGAACAGTCTTTTTAGTCCTTTAACAGGTGCTTATAAATCAAGTATCGCAAATTTTTGTAATCGGGTCTGGAGCAAATAAAAAATATAGCAATTTTTTCAGCAGCAACGTAATAAAATAATTTTGTTATTTATTATTAAAAAAAGGATAAAATATAGCATATAATCAAATGGAGGGTGCCTATGTATTTATTTGGAAAAATAAACGTAACAGCAGTAATACCAGAGGAATTGTCAAGATTAAAGGACATTGCCTATAATCTATGGTGGTCCTGGAATTCCGATGCAATTGACTTATATAGGGAAATCGACCTTGCTTTATGGGAAAAAGTCGAAAAAAATCCTGTAAGGTTTTTGAAAGAAGTAAGCCAGAAAAAACTGGAAGCAAAAGTAAATGACCCCGATTACATGGAAAGGTATACCAAAGTTGTACAAAAATTTGACTCATATATGCAAGAAACGGATACTTGGTTTTCCAGAAATTATCCAGACAAAAAAGACCATATGATTGCATATTTCTCTGCCGAGTATGGCCTTAATGAAGTTCTGCCAATATATTCGGGCGGCTTAGGTGTTCTTTCCGGAGACCATTGCAAATCGGCAAGCGATCTTGGAATACCTTTTACTGCCATTGGACTCTTCTATAAACAGGGGTATTTCAGTCAGCATATAAACAGCGAAGGTTGGCAGGAAACCATATATAATGACCTTAATATTTCCAATCTTCCGGTAAAACCCGCCCTTAACCAGAACGGAGAACAGGCAGTAATAAGCGTGGAACTTCCCGGTAGAGTTGTGTATGCAAGGGTTTGGCAAGTACAGATTGGACGTGTCAATTTATACTTAATGGACACTGATTTTGAACAAAACAGTCCCCATGACAGGATGCTTACTGCAAGACTGTACGGCGGAAACCAGGAAACAAGAATACAACAGGAAATTTTCCTTGGTATAGGCGGGGCAAGAGTGCTTGATGCTTTAAACATTAAAGCTACTGTATATCATATGAATGAAGGACACTCCGCATTTTTAGGCCTGGAATTGATAAGAAAACTTGTACAGGACAAAAAATTGCCCTTTAACCATGCCAAAGAAGTTGTTTCCTCTTCATTGATATTTACAACCCATACACCGGTCCCTGCAGGAAATGACGTTTTCCCTCTTGAAATGATAGACCGTTACTTTGGCAATTACTGGCCGTCATTGGGAATAAACCGCCATGAATTTCTTGATCTCGGCTTGAAGATTGGAGATCATCAGAACTTTAACATGACTGTTCTTGCATTGACTCTTGCAGGCCAGAAAAACGGAGTTAGTGAACTTCACGGTGCAGTATCGAGGAACATATTCAAAAATGTATGGCCCAGCATCCCTGAAGATGAAGTTCCAATCGGTCACATTACCAACGGTATCCATACCCTTACTTGGTTATCTCCAAGTATCAAGTTCTTATATGACAAGTATTTTGAACAAAATTGGCATGAAAACTTACACGATCCGAAAGTATGGGAAGCTGTGGATAAAATTCCCGATGAGGAACTTTGGAAAACTCACTGTGTTTTGAAGACTAAAATGATTGGATATATAAGGGAAAAACTAAAACAGCAACGGGCTGCAAACGGCGAATCTATTGAAAGAATCAAGGAAGTCGATACATTGCTTGACTCAAACGCTCTTACAATAGGCTTTGCAAGAAGGTTTGCAACCTATAAAAGAGCCAATCTGATATTTAGAAATTTAGCAAGAATTCAAAAATTGCTTAATGACCCGGAAAAACCCATGCAGATAATTTTTGCCGGTAAAGCTCATCCTGCCGACGGACCGGCCCATGAAATTATCAAGCATATTAATGATATTGCAAAGCAGGAAGGATTTGTGGGAAAAGTCATCCTGGTTGAAAATTATAATATGACTCTTGCCAGAAATATGGTACAAGGTGTGGATATCTGGCTCAACAACCCCAGAAGACCACTTGAAGCCAGCGGTACAAGCGGTCAGAAAGTTTGTATAAACGGTATTATAAACTTCAGCGTACTGGACGGCTGGTGGTGTGAAGGTTACAACGGCAAAAACGGTTGGTGCATCGGCGATGACACTTTCTATGATAATGAACACTATCAGGACAATGCTGACAGCGAATCTATTTACAATACCCTTGAAAAAGAAATTCTACCCCTTTTCTTTGATCGCAATGAAAAGGGAATTCCAGAAAAATGGGTAGCAATTATGAAAGAGTCGATAAAATCCAATGCAGCATTATTCAGTACCCATAGAATGGTTCAGGAATACACCACCAAATACTATTTGACTTCCATGGACAGGGTCGACAAAGACTTGGCCAGCAACTATCAATTCTCTGTAAATCTGTCCAATTGGAAGACACATGTGGAAAAACTCTGGCCTCAGGTGCAGATATTAGCTGATAAAACAGCCAATCAATTGAAGGAGATGAACTCTTCATCCGGTGAAAACATCAAAATAAGTGCCACCGTTTATTTGGGCGGTCTGGATCCTTCAAGTGTCAAAGTGCAAATATATTATGGCGGAATAGGCAAAGATAATTTAATTGAAAGTCCGGAAATAATTGATATGCATCTGGATGGAAAGACCGATGAAGGTACTTACATCTATTCGGCAAATATCAAATTGTTTGAAGGCGGAGAATACGGTTATACCTTTAGAGTAATCCCTTATCATCCGGATCTGATAAATCCGTTTGACTTAGGATTAATCCGTTGGATAGTTCAATAAGTAATGTGGCTTTTAAAGAGTGCTGCCATGTTTGCTTTAAAATAGTCGGCAGCACTCTTTTTACTTGTTATGAAATAATTGCATAGCGCATTAAGACAGCTCTCATCCTTACTTCTCAATTTTCCCGTAAACTCCTCCCCCACCTTCTTTTATGTAGAGCATTCCCTTCCTCGCCATAATAATATTCTCTGCCACATCTTCCTTAACAACTTTAGTCAATTCATCAAAGGTTGTTTCATGCAGGATTTTCATCTCACTGCCAAAATGTTTTATAAGCTTGTCTATGGTTTTAGGGCCAACCCCGGGGAGGAAGTCCAGCGGTATTTGATAATTGTACGGCGGCCGCCCTTCCATCTTAGCTTCTTCCCTGTCTTTTATAACCTCAAGCCTGTCCCTCACTCCCACAACAACGCGATGCCTGTCGGAAACCGGGCACTTTAGTATAGGCGGTTGACCTTCAACAACTCTGTCGCAAACAAGGCAGTAAGTTCTATGGTATTTCCCCAGCTTAGGATCTAAGCCATAGTTTGCCTGTATCTTTCTCCCGTCAGCTCCCTTGAGGGCTTTCAGCACTTCCTCATAGCTGGTATCCTCCATTCTGAAAATATTGTACTCACGTCCCATTTTTATAAGGGAATGGGCATCGGAATTACTGATAAATCCTTTTCCATCAAGTTCACTAAGCTGGCTTGCCATCATAGAATCTGCACTAAGCCCCAATTCAACGGCAGGAATTTTTTCAAAACTGTCATGGCTAAAGACTTCCAGTAAACTGTCACAGCAATTCCCATAAAAGCTTTTATGGGGAGTAAAAACATGGGCAGGTATCAGAATACCGCCATGGCTGTCTACAATATCAAACAGTTCCTGGGCACTAAGTCTGCTTATAGAAGAACACAGTTGCATGTTTTTTACATGCTTACTCATTTCTCCGGAAAAATTTTTAATTTCCTTTAATGTGGGAAAAAAGCACAGAGAATGGGCACTGCCCCCCTTATCTTCATGAGTTTCTATTTCGGCGCCAAGCAGTATAGTCAGACCCTCTCTGTATTCCATTCCTCCCTTTTTTATCTCACGCAATTCCCCCCTATCGACAAGTTCTTCGATATCTTCAAGAACATAAGGCGATATTGCGTCCACAACACCAATTACATTTATACCTTTTCGATAAAAAGCGTCATAAGCTATATTTTCAAAAGTAAGATTTCCGGAAGTAGCTCTTTTAACTTCATTTCCGCTTGAAGACCTTCCTATATGAACATGGAGGTCAACAAAATATTGTCTCATTTTGTATCAGTCAGCTCCTTACTTTCTATTGGTATTATTGCTGTCTTCAACTCTATTTTATATTGGACTAAGCCAGGTATCCAGAAAAAAAACAAAAATTATTTTGCATTTTGTAAATTTTTTGATAAAATAAGATATGTAGAATGGTAGTATGGTAGGAACGGTAGAGGTAAAAAAGCATGCAAACAATTCAATTCATTTATGATGTTTGTTCTCCGTTTCCATCAATACCGACCCACAATTTAAAACATTACTTAAGGACTGCAAAATGTTCTGGTACTTCGTAATTGGCTTAATTTCCATTACGTAAGGATTAGAATTTTAGGTGGTTATTTTTTCCTGTGCCTGTAAAGATTTCAGCTTTTGAAGCTTTTTTAAGCATAGCAAAATCCACCTTAATATTTTGCTGCCTTTAGTAATGTAATATGCAACATTGATAGGATTTGAAAGGATGGTTAAAATGAATCAAACGGAAACAACAAACAAAGTAATTCCAAAAAAAGGGACATGGATGACCTACAGGCCTGATGTTAAAGTTTTAGACTGCACCATCAGGGACGGCGGCCTGATTAACAAATTCAAATTCAGCGATGATTTTGTTAAGGCTGTTTACAAAGCATGTATTGATGCCGGTGTCGATTACATGGAACTTGGTTACAAGGCCTCAAAAAAAATAGCTTCAAAAGATGAATTCGGAATATGGAAGTTCTGTGATGAAGAAGATATAAGAAGAGTAATAGGGGACAATGATTCTCCTCTTAAACTTTCTGTCATGGCTGATGCTGAACGTACCGACTATCGTGAGGATATACCTCCAAAGAGCGAAAGCATAATTGACATGATTAGAGTAGCAACTTATGTACATCAAATACCTACAGCCGTTGACATGATAAAAGATGCCCATGACAAAGGCTATGAAACCACTATAAATATCATGGCTGTATCGCAGCTAAGAGAACGGGATTTGGACGAAGCTTTGGAAATTCTGTCAAAGACCGAAGTGGATGTTATTTATATTGTTGACAGTTTTGGTTCCCTTTACTCGGAGGATATCCAATATCTTACTGCAAAATATCTCAGGTATGCTCAGGAATCGGGCAAAAAACTGGGTATACATGCCCACAACAACCAGCAGCTAGCCTATGCAAATACCATTGAAGCCATAATCCTTGGAACAAGTTATGTCGACGCAACTATTGCAGGCCTTGGCCGTGGTGCCGGAAACTGTCCCATGGAATTGATTCTGGGCTTTTTGAAGAATCCCAAATATCATCTGAGACCAATTTTGGAATGTATAGAAAAACATATCCCGGCTTTAAGAAGCGAATTAAGCTGGGGATTCGATATACCTTACATGATCACCGGGCAGTTTAATCAACATCCCAGAACTGCTATAAGTTTCATAGCTGAAAATCGCAGCGACTACACAAATTTCTACGATTCTATGCTGAATTGCGATTAATCGCTATTAAATGTTATGAAACTTAAAGATTTCATTTAGTACGCTGTTACTGGTTAGGCCGTTATTTTCAAATCCGCCAATCAGTAACAGCAATAATCCTTATTACTTCTGAAATTCTTAAAGTATTTAGAACACTTATTTTTTATATAAAGATCAGTTAGTTTTCCAATTTTAGCATCAAAACATATATATATCTTTAATATTGACAAAGACACTATGCATGTATTACGATATTAATAGATACATTTTTTGCTCAGCGTCTAAAATGACAAAATAAAATTTCAAATGCGTACAGACAATTACCCATCATATCTGCAATGTTTTAGCTGTTAACATTATTCTTTTAAAAGTTTACAATTATTAATTTTTTTATACGTTTCAACCGGTCGTTACTAGCATTTACGGAATTTTGCGACTTTCTATGTCATCAACTGGGTTATTGCCAAAGTTTAAGCCAAATAAATTTTATAATATTTAAAATTTTTATTCTTATCAACTATACCTCTCTTATATATTGCAATCATAATCAGTAAATTCCACTAAAGATAATCAAATGAAATTTATTTTTCTGAATATTGTCTTATAATATGTACTTCATAAGACTGCTTGTTCATTAATGCTCTTAAATCAAACCTCTTTTAAGGGATTATGAATGTTGCAATTTTTTATATTGCAATAATCGGAATAAAGATTGTTATTTTCAATTTGCTATAGAGGGACATAACTTAAACAAAAAATAAAAACAAACTACAAAGCTAACTTAAAAAAGGGAAGGAGAATGTTCGATGAAACAAAGATCAAAGCTAATTTTTTCAACCGTCGTGTGCTTAATCTTCGTACTAAGTTTGTTCCCTGCCAGTGTAAATGCAGCAATAACGCTCACATCAAATGCTACCGGAAATTATGACGGCTATGACTACGAATACTGGAAAGACTACGGTAATGGAACAATGACTCTCACCGGTGGCGGAAGTTTTACCTGTTCCTGGAGTAATATCAATAATATCTTATTCCGAACCGGTAAAAAACTCGGATCGACTCAAACATATCAGCAATACGGAAACATAATAATTGATTACGCTTGTAATTATCAGCCAAACGGAAACTCATACCTTTCGGTATACGGATGGACCCAAAATCCGCTTGTAGAATATTACATCATTGAGAGCTACGGTACCTGGAAGCCACCAGGAAGCAATAGTCCAAAAGGCTACATTAATGTAGATGGCGGTACATATGAAATTTATGAGACCACCAGATATAATCAACCTTCCATTGAGGGCGACAAAACCTTCCAGCAGTATTGGAGTGTTCGTACTGTAAAACGTACAAGCGGTACCATATCTGTCCATGAACACTTTAAAGCTTGGGAAGCAAGAGGCATGAGAATGGGTAAACTCTATGAAGTTTCCATGGTTGTTGAAGGTTATCAGAGCAGCGGTAGGGCTGAAATGACAAAAATGAACATTACCATCGGCGGACAAGGCTCCGGTAACACCGGCGGTAACAACGGCGGCAACAACGGCAACCCAGGTCCAGCTCCGGCAGAACAAAGCGCCTTTACTGCATTGGAAGCAGAAAAATACAATAGCACCAATTCCTCAACAGTGCAAATAATCGGAACCGGCAATGGCGGAAGCGGTGTAGGATACATTGAAAACGGAAATTACCTCGAATTTAAAAATGTTAACTTCGGTTCAGGTGCTGCTTCCTTCAAAGCTCGTGTTGCCTATGGCGGCAACTCCACCACAACCATCCAGTTAAGATTGGGCAGCTCGACAGGTACACTTATAGGTTCATTAAATGTAACTTCTACCGGAGGATGGGATTCTTACAAAGAATTAACCACTACCGTCAGCGGTGCATCCGGTGTTAAAGATCTATACCTGTGCTTCAATGGACCTGTAAATATAGACTCCTTCGTATTCGGTACTGCCGACAACAATAACGACAAACCTGTTGATAATAAACCTGTTGATAACCCTGGCAACAATAACAGCGGACCTGTTATTATACAATGTGAAAATATGATTAAGAGCGGCCAATACACAGGTAATATCAGCAGTCCGTTCTCGGGTGTAGCTTTATATGCCAACAATGATTCCGTCAAGTTTACTCATAACTTTACATCGAGCACCAGTACTTTCTCACTTCGCGGTTGCTCAAATAATCAAAACATGGCCAGAGTAGATTTAAGAATCGGCGGACAGTATAAAGGAACCTTCTATTATGGCGGAAGTTACCCTGCAGTGTACACCATACAAAACGTGAGCCATGGTACCGGAAATCAGACAGTAGAACTCATTGTAACAAGTGATAACGGAACTTGGGATGCTTACTTAGATTATTTACAAATCAATTAAAGTTCTTCTTGACAAAATACTATTGTTTGAATTTTCGATTTGGAATACTGACATTTATTTAGACAAAAACCCGGTGAAATACTTCTCACCGGGTTTTTTTATATATCTGAACTCTATAGTTCTATCCGACACTCTCCTTTTTAATGCCGGATGACCACTTACCGCATCGATCGCCCCAACGGGCAAGGGCCTCATCATTGGAAGTAATCTCAATCACTTCACATAGGTTTGAACAGTCATTACATTCGATACTTTTTGCTTTATACTCATTTTCTGCCACTTCAAACCCATAGAAATTCGAAGGTTGAGATCCCTTCTCCATTTTCTCCTTGGCAATTAATGCTGCACCATAAGCACCCATTACATCGTAGTATTTGGGAATTACTATCTTTTTACCTATAGCTCTTTCAAAAGCAGCAACAATTCCAACATTAGCCGCCACACCACCCTGGAACACAATGGTGTCTTCCAAATCCTTTCCTTTGGCAAGGTTGTTTAGAAAATTCCTTACCAAAGCCTCACACAGACCGTTTATTATATCCTCAATACTGTGTCCTGTCTGTTGTTTATGAATCATATCCGACTCGGCAAAAACAGCACATCTTCCGGCTATTCTTACCGGTGACTTTGACTTTAGTGCATAAGACCCGAATTCTTCAATTGGAATTTCAAGTCTTGCCGCCTGTCTGTCCAAAAAAGAACCGGTTCCTGCTGCACAAACGGTGTTCATTCCAAAATCATATACAACTCCGTTTTTAAGTATTATAATCTTTGAATCCTGTCCCCCAATTTCAAGAATGGTTCTGACATCGGGGACAAGCATTTGAGCCGCGACGGCATGAGTGGTAATTTCATTTTTTATTATATCAGCACCGATAATAACACTGGCCAGCTGTCTTCCACTTCCCGTTGTACCTACTCCCCTTATTACCGTGTTTCGCCCGTATTTTTCCGAAAGCATTTTCATGCCTGTTCGCAAAGCATTAATAGGCTGGCCGCTTGTCCTTAAATAAAGCTTCTCAACTACCTCGTTTTCATCATTTATAAGCACTAAGTTTGTACTTACTGAACCTACGTCAACTCCAAGATAAAGCGATGTTTTTCCCATTTTCCAATCTCTCCCTTCTCTTGTTAAGCAAATCTACAAAAGCTTCAATTCTAGTCATATAACCCGCTTCACCGGTCATTTCGTCAATAATCAGAGTAAGAATGGGTATATCATAATCCCTTTCTATAGAGGGCAATATGCTTTGAGCAACAATTTCCGGCATACAGGTCAGAGGATATATTTGAATAACACCGTCATAGCCCTTTTTTGCATATAGAACAGCGTTTCCTACGGTTTCCTGGGCATGTCCGCCAATCATTCTGCCTAAATACGGTTTGGCAGCCTCACTGAAATCAAGATCCTTTTTTGCAGGCAGAATATTTTTAAGCATATGCTCAATGATCCAGCCACTTATGGTGACATACCTGTCCACTTCAATACCCATACTTCCAAGTTTTGATTCTATATAAAAGTTTGCAAAGGGATCAATGGTTGTATAAATTTCACCTACTATTCCGACTTTCAAAGGAACAAAATCCTTATCTGTTTCAATCTCCAAAAGCTTTCTCTCTGTCTCTTCTATAAGTTTTAGAATGCCTTTTGATCCTTTTACATCCTTTACTTTATTTAAAAAATCTTTATAAATACTGTCGGTAGCACCTTTTTTCAGTTCTCTGGGTCGTATTCTGAAAGTCAGCTTTTCCAGCTCATCAACTCTTTTGGCAACAATTGTAGTATTTTTTATAACTTTTAGAATCTTGTAAATATTAAAGCCGCCGGCCAGTTTCTTAATTTTTTCCAAAAACTTTTTTATGTCACCGTTGGGGCCATCAATAGTAATCACATCCATATTGTAATCGGTATCGGCAAGTATTTCCCTGCTCATCTCACAATAGTACCCAAATCTGCATGGTCCCCGGCCTCCGGTTATCAATATGGTATCTGCCCCCAACTCACGGGCTTCTATATAATTGCCCAGATTAATTTTCAAAGGAATACATGCCATTTCCGGTGCATACTTGGTGCCAATCTCCAAAGTTCTCTTATTGTTATACGGCGGTATTACATATTCCAGTCCAACATCATCCAGTAAAGCCTTAGCCGTTATAAATGTATTACCCATGTGCGGAAATGTTACTTTCACTTTTACTCCTCCATCTTATCATGTCTATAAAAGCTTCAATTCTTGTATCCATTCCTGCTTCACCCGAATGTTCATCAATGGTAAGAACAATAAAGGGCAAATCTTTTTTCCTTCTCACTCTTCTCTCAATCAGGTCTGCTACAAAAGAATCTATTCCACATCCAAAACTCATTAAATAAATAATCCCGTCTATGTCCTTTCTGTCCAAAAAATGCAGAGCACTGCCTATGGCTCTGGTTCCGTAATTCCAAAACATCCTCTTTGATAAGGTCTTCACTTTCTCTTTTATTACACTGCTATCCACCATATCTATGGTTAACACATTTACACCTTTATTTTTCAATTTATTCACCATATCCATGTTTGCATAGCTATCATACACATTGTAGCCATGGCCTATAACAGCAATGTTAAGCCTTGGACCGTCACTTTTTTTTATCAATCTCAATTTTTTACTCAAAATATCCTCAGGAAGTATGCCTTTCTTTACTTCAGTCCTGAATTCCCTGAAACTTTCCATGGCTTTGCGATAGGCTTTCATGATCATTCTTCTCTCCCGGGTAAAATAGCTTCCCACTTCAAAGGCTGAAACAAGCGGATTACTTCCCTTTTTCCACAAATCAACATCCACATCGATAATTTCAGGCAAATTATCAACGGTATTTTTAATCATGTCGGGAAGCCCACCAAATTTCGGGCAGATGTATTCTCCTTTAGAAACACTGGTAAACCTCGGTATAAACAAAAAATCTACTTTATCCTTAAGTTCAATAACATGTCCGAAAAATATCTTTATTGGAAGACAAGCTTCATCGACACAAGTCTTTGAACCTTCGTCCATTGTTTTTTTTGTCGTATTCCCTGAAACTACAACTTCTGCTCCCAGTTCCTCAAAAAATGTTTTCCACAGAGAAAAATAATGATAATAAAACAGAGCTCTGGGTATTCCAACTCTTTTTGACATAAAAAACACCTCAAAAGGTATTATTAACTTATATTTAAAGGATTATACCAACTGTTATCAATCCAGGATAATGGGAAATAAAAAGCACAAAAAACTCTACCGCCATATGGCAATAGAGTTTTTTAATCCTATAAATTTATTCAATTATTTATTTCAATAACCTTTGAAAATTATTTTACCATAACCATTTGAACTTCGGAAAATATTGAAAAGCAACCTTACCCAAAATCTTGCTCTTGTGTACATAATTAGTTGTAAGCCAACGTCTTGAGTCATTTGAGTTATTTCTATTATCCCCCATCACGAAATAACTGTCCTCCGGTACTTGATAGGGCCCTAAATCTTCTTTGCTCATTTCTTCTTTAATATATGGCTCATCCAGCTTTACATCATTAATATACACTTCACCATTTCTTATCTCAACCTTCTCACCGGGCAATCCTATTACCCTTTTTACATAATTTATACTCTCATCATCAGGATATTTGAAAACTATAATATCCCCTCTCTTGGGCTCTGTAAAAAAATAATGAATCCTGCTGGCAAATACTCTGTCCCCTGGCATAATAGTATCTTCCATAGACCCGGTGGGTATATAGGCATTTAAAATTACAAATTTTGTTAACAAAAAAGATATTATTAATGCCGATAAAATATATTTTATCCAGCTTATTATTTCCTTTTTGACATTGCTCTTGTTTTCATTACCGATAGAACCGTTGTTCTCCATAGCCGCAAACCCCTATCTATATAGCAGCAAAAGGTGAGGTATCCCCCACCTTTTGCTCTATATTTGAGATAATATTAAGCCTTTCCGTCACAACCCAATACGTTGATAATTTTATGTTTAACAATTTCTTTTATAGCACTTCTAGCCGGTCCAAGATATTGTCTCGGATCGAAGTGTGAAGGATTCTCATTGAAATATTTCCTGATAGTTCCTGTTACAGCAAGCCTTAAGTCAGAGTCAATGTTTATCTTACATACTGCCATTTTTGCTGCCTGTCTTAACATATCCTCAGGAACACCTTTTGCTCCCGGCATTTGACCGCCGTTATTGTTGATCATTTCAACATATTCAGGCATAACCGATGATGCACCGTGTAATACAATTGGGAATCCCGGAAGTCTCTTTTGAATTTCTTCCAAAATATCAAATCTTAATTTAGCTTCTCCCTTGAATTTGTACGCTCCATGGCTTGTACCTATTGCTATTGCCAAAGAGTCAACCCCTGTCCTCTTAACAAACTCTTCAGCTTCATCAGGATCTGTGAAAGCAGCATCTTCTTCAGATACATTAACTGCATCCTCTATACCTGCAAGTCTTCCGAGCTCACCTTCAACAACAACACCTTTATCGTGTGCATAATCAACAACTTGTTTTGTCAATTTGATGTTTTCTTCGAAAGGAAGGTGTGAACCGTCTATCATAACTGATGTGAATCCACCGTCTATACATGATTTACAAAGTTCAAAGGAATCACCGTGGTCAAGGTGAACGCAGATTGGAAGCCCTGTCTCAATTTCCGCTGCTTCTATAAGTTTCATTAAATAAGTGTGATTTGCATACTTTCTGGCACCTGCTGAAACTTGAAGAATTAATGGAGCATTAACTTCCTTTGCAGCTTCAGTTATTCCCTGAATTATCTCCATGTTGTTAACATTGAATGCACCAATAGCATACCCGCCTTCATAGGCTTTTTTAAACATTTCTTTCGATGTAACTAATGGCATATTTTCCACTCCTTATATTGAATTTAGTTGTAATAACCAATTATTTTAGAAATAATTGAAATATCGCTTTGGATTTGCATCTGCCCAATAAGTATATGTAAGGCTTTATGTGATGATACGTCCAAAGTAACATTTTTTAGTATTCCTAAATTTTATCATAATAATTTTACCAGATTCAAATCGAAAATCAAGTATTAATAAAAATTAATTGATAATATTTTGTCAAGTCCAATTGCAATTTAAACATAATTATGTTATATTTTTAGTTGATTTTGTTAAACATATAGGCAATATATATGTTTATGATGGTATACTTGATAACTTATTTATATATTTTCAAGGAGGTTATTGTATGAGTCGTTTAGAAGGAGCATGTATGTTCGGCCAATCCGGAGGCCCAACATCAGTTATTAATGCAAGTGCTGCCGGAGTTATTCAGGAAGCATTGAAACAAGAATGTATTACAGCTGTTTATGGTGCAGCACACGGAATTAAAGGTGTTTTAGAAGAAAAATTCTATGATATGAGCAAGGAAGACCCTTATGAATTGGAACTTTTGAAAACTACACCATCATCCGCTCTCGGTTCAGTCAGATACAAACTCAAAAATGCTGATGAAGATGAAACAGATTACAAGAGACTTCTGGAAGTATTCAAGAAATACAACATAAGGTATTTCTTCTACAATGGCGGAAACGACTCAATGGATACTTGCAACAAAGTAAGCAAGTATATGCAGAAAGTTGGTTACGAGTGTAGAATTATGGGTGTTCCAAAGACAATAGATAACGATCTTTGGGGAACAGACCACTGTCCAGGTTATGGTAGTGCTGCAAAATACATAGCTACTTCCTTTATGGAAGTTTACCACGATGCAAGAGTTTACGATACCGGAATGGTAACAATTTTGGAAGTAATGGGTAGAAATGCAGGTTGGCTTACAGCAGCATCCGCTTTGGCTGCATATAAAGGAAACGGTCCTGACCTGATTTATTTGCCGGAAATTCCTTTCAGCATTGAAAAGTTCCTCGATGATGTAAACAGAGTATATAAAGCAAACGGTAAAGTTATCGTTGCCGTATCTGAAGGTTGTAAAGATGAACAAGGCAGATATATTGCCGAAATGGGTGCAACTCTTGCAAAAGATTCCTTCGGTCATGCTCAATTGGGTGGTGCCGCATCAATACTTGCAAACATCGTAAAAGAAAGACTGGGCACAAAAGTAAGAGGAATCGAGTTCAGCCTGCTTCAAAGATGTGCAGCTCATATTGCTTCATTGACAGACGTTAACGAAGCATATATGGCTGGACAAATGGCTGTTAGAAATGCTGTTGAAGGTAAAACAGACTACATGGTCGCTTTCGAAAGACCGGAAGGACCTGAATACAAGTGCAACATCAAGCTCATTAACCTTACAGACGTTGCTAATACCGAAAAGAAAATTCCATTAGAATGGATCAATAAGGAAGGCAACGGCTTGACAGAAGACTTCATTAAATATGCACTTCCTTTGATTCAAGGTGAATCCAAACCTGTATTGGAAGACGGGCTTCCAAGATTTGCAAAATTAAAGAAAGTTCTTGCTACAAAATAATTAAAATTTGAGAAAATCGATATATGCAAAATAAAGGGGCATGAAACATGTCCCTTTTATTTTGACAGGCATATAGTTGACAAATAAGCATGAAAGGTTTATACTAGAAATATAAGTGAATCAATCTGATTAATTTGATTCTTTGACAATATATCGTTAACAGGAATCATATGACTGGCGGAAGTGGATTATAACCACAGGGAGTATGATTCTTAATTTTGCCGACCGCCTGGGTAACTTATGTATACTCAGGCGGTTTTTGTTTTGCATCTTTCGCGCGAAGGGACAAAAACCACGACGAAGGAGGTAATATTATGAAAAATCAAGCTTGGAACGGATTTGTACCGGGTAAATGGCAAGACAGCATAGATGTCAGGGATTTTATAGTGAACAATTACATCCCCTATGACGGAACTGAAGAATTTCTTGCAGGTCCAAGTAACAGAACAAAAAAACTGTGGGAAAAGTGCAAGAAACTCCTAAACGATGAGTATAACAAAGGCGGTGTATTAAATATTGACACCCAAACCGTATCGAGTATTACAAGCCACGCACCGGGTTATATAGATGAAGAAAATGAAGTTATTAAAGGTCTTCAAACCGATGAGCCTCTTAAAAGAGCTGTTATACCTTACGGTGGGATCAGAATGGCCAAGCAGGCTTGTGAAAAATATGGCTATAAACTGTCACCGGAAATTGAAAATATATTTGAAAACTATCGCAAAACCCATAATGACGGAGTGTTCAGTGTCTATACACCGGAAATGCGAAAAGCAAGGCACTCCGGCGTAATAACAGGCCTTCCCGATGCCTATGGCCGCGGAAGAATCATTGGTGACTACAGGCGTGTTGCTCTCTATGGCGTAGATATACTCATTGAAGAAAAGAAGAAAGACCTGAACGCTCTTTCAAATGCTCCTATGAATGAATCCAATATACGCTTAAGAGAAGAATTGGCCGAACAAATCAATGCACTGAGCGAACTGGTTGAAATGGGCAAAACTTACGGTTTTGATTTATCAAAGCCTGCCAAAAACGCATTGGAAGCTGTACAATGGATTTATCTTGCCTTCCTTGCGGCAATGAAAGAAACCAACGGTGCAGCTAATTCTTTAGGAAGAGTTTCCGCTTTTATTGACATATACATTGAAAGAGACCTTAAAGCCGGTATAATTACAGAAGTTGAAGCTCAGGAGCTGATTGACCAGTTTATAATCAAACTGAGATTTATCCGCCATTTAAGAACTCCCGAGTACAATGAACTCTTTGCCGGAGACCCCGTTTGGATTACCGAATCCATAGGCGGCATGTGTAAAGACGGCAGGCACATGGTAACCAAAACCTCCTTCCGACTGCTTCAGACGCTTTTTAACTTAGGGCCTTCTCCAGAGCCTAATATAACTGTCCTCTGGTCGGAAAAGCTGCCTACTAACTTCAAAAGATTTTGTGCAAAAGTATCCACACTCACCAGTGCCATTCAATACGAGAATGATGACCTTATGAGTCAACATTTTCACGATGATTACGGTATATCCTGCTGTGTATCGGCAATGCGTATAGGAAAAGATATGCAGTTTTTTGGTGCCCGTTGCAACCTGCCAAAGCTTCTGCTGCTTTCTTTAAACGGCGGGAAGGATGAAATATCCGGTGAACAGGTGGCACCGGAATTTGAACCCTATACCGATGAATATCTCGATTACGATAAGGTTATGAACCGGTTCAAACAAATGCAAAAATGGCTTACCGGGCTTTATGTAAACACAATGAATGTAATTCATTATATGCATGATAAATATGCCTACGAAAGGCTTATGATGGCTCTTCATGACACTGACGTCAACAGGCTTATGGCTTTTGGCATAGCAGGTTTTTCGGTGTTGGTGGACTCTTTCAGTGCCATGAAGTATTCCAAGGTAAGAGTTATCCGTAATGAAATGGGTTTGATTTCCGATTTTGAAATTGAGGGAGATTATCCTCAGTTCGGAAATGACGATGACAGAGTTGACAGTATTGCCGTATCTATTGTTAAAGAATTCTACAATGATCTGAAAGAACACGAAACCTATAGAAATGCCACACACACTCTTTCAATACTCACCATCACATCCAATGTTGTTTATGGCAAAAAAACCGGCTCAACTCCCGACGGCAGAAAAAAAGGCGAACCTTTTGCACCGGGAGCCAATCCAATGCATGGAAGAGATAAAATGGGAGCGCTGGCCGTGCTTAACTCTTTGGCAAAGATACCTTATGAGTATTGTAAAGACGGAATTTCACTGACTCTGTCTTTAGTTCCCCGCTCCCTCGGAAAAGAAACAGAGGACAGGCTGAACAACCTCGTGGCCCTTTTAGACGGTTACTTTTCCCAGGGCGGACACCATGTAAATATTAATGTTTTAGAAAGATCCGTATTGGAAAAAGCAATGGAAGACCCTTACAGCTATCCGCAGCTGACTGTAAGAGTTTCAGGCTATGCCGTTAATTTCATAAGGCTTACACGCCAGCAACAGCTTGAGGTTATGGCCCGAACCTTCCACGATGTAATATAAAAAGGTGATTGTATGACTGTAAAAGGCAAAATACATTCCTTTGAATCCTTCGGCACTGTCGATGGCCCGGGCATAAGATTTGTAGTCTTTATGCAGGGCTGTCCTTTCCGCTGTCTTTATTGCCATAACCCCGACACATGGAATTTCGATGGCGGTACCTGGTATTCCGCTGATGAAGTGTTGAACAAAGTCAAAAGGTACCTTCCCTATTTTAAAAACTCGGGCGGAGGTATAACTGTCTCGGGTGGAGAACCGCTTGCCCAGCCCGAATTTATTACCGAGCTTTTCAAAAAATGCAAACAGGAAGGTATTCACACAGCTATTGATACCAATGGCTTTACAGACAGTAACTCTCATGCCGTAAATACTTTATTGGACTATACCGACCTTGTGCTTCTGGATATAAAACATATTGACAGTGAAAAGCATGAATCTTTGACGGGATTTTCAAATGAAAAGGTTCTTGAATTTGCGCAGCATTTAAACAAAAGAAAAATTCCGGTGTGGTTAAGATATGTAGTAGTTCCCGGACTAACCGATTTTAAACCGGATATTATAAAATTAAGAGAATTCATTGAAAGCCTTATCAATGTTGAAAAAATTGAAATTCTGCCCTTTCATAAAATGGGCGAATACAAATGGAAGAATCTGAATCTCGAGTATAAACTCTGTGACACGCCTCCCGCTGACAAATACCACATGGAAAAAGTGCGTAAAATTCTTTATCCTGATAAACTAAAATCCGAATAAAAATAAAAGGCGCTAAAAAATGAAGCCACCATTTATTCTTTTTTTCTGCAAATTTCGTCTATTTTATTATATAATTCATACCATCTCTGAACTCCATTTTCCAATTTGTAATAATGAGCTATATATGGAACCAAGAGAACTAAAACCAAAAGACTTACCAGTAAAATAACAGGTTTTTCAAAAGATGTCGCAAACAGAACCGTAGCCAGGAAAAAGAGAGCAAAGGCTAAGGTAACCAACAAATGTATAAGCCTCTCATGCTGAAGAAACTGTATCTGGGTTTTATGGTATTCTTTCAGCCATTCCCAATCCACATCTTCTTTTTTCTCCAATGCTTCATTCACAAACTGTTCATGCCTTTTTAAATATCCTCCCATACTCCTTACCTCCGGTATTTCCAAACTGATAAGCATAAATTCAGTTATCCTGTTTAAAGAATAATACAATATTATTTTTATGATTCAAAGTCATAGTAAAAATTACTTAACTGCTTTCGTCAAAAATTTCACTTTCAAATACCAAATCCTCTATGGAACCTCCTCTTATCTCTCCAAAGTCAAACTTTTGCGAGTTTTCATAAATATACTGTCTTCCTATTGACAAGTTGTTTCTCTTTGCAGACTTTACAGTATCTTGAGGCACAGCAATCACTAGCGGTACAATAACTTCATCTCCCTTTATCTCCAACTCAATCTGATTAAAAAGCTGAATAAATTTTTCCTCTTCATCGCCTTCCTCATCAACATCAGGATTTAAACCCAAGGAAATTAAAACCAGATTTTCTCTATCCTCGTATACAAAACCTCTGTCATGGGCAAATTCAAAAATCATTTCAATTGCATCATTTACCGGCAGTCCCCTTAAATCATTATCCATTAGAAGTACATCCGCATCTCCATTTATTGTATTAACATCTACAACCAGGTTATTTTTGTCTATAGATAACCCCAAACTGGGATTTATATCAATATCAACAAAGGCATAAACCCTGTCATCAGAAGGATTATATATAAGATTTCGACTGAAAAACAGCATTAACACAGCTGCACATGATACAGCCACACCTGCAAATACTTTTCTTGCGATACTTCGATTATATCTTTTTACCTCCCAGTTTGCAAATTTTATCTGCTGCCCCAAAAACATTCCTTTTCTCTTTCTCAGTAAAAGAAAATTGCAATCTCCGGTCATCACAATAACACCATCCGATGCCGATTCCAAAACAGTACCCACATTTCGATTCGGTTCTTTTTTGGTATAGGTTTCATTTATGTAAAAGTTTAAACTTTCCAGACCGCTTGTTATAATTAAGCATAGCGCAATTATATAGGTACCGTTCTTTTCCAGTGTACCGTGAAATACATTTACTGCTTTTAAAATCTCTTGAACGGGTAGTTTTTTCTTTTTCTCGATTTCTTCCAAAATCCGCTCATTCGCTGCTATCCCTTTAGCAGTCTTTATACACATATATATTGTATCATCGTTCTTTGGGGCACAAGTCAAAAGGTCGCGAAAAGAAATTCCGTACCTCTTAAGTTTTTTCTTTAAATCCAATACATTTTCCATGGTCTTTTTTCTAACGAAATCTTCATCGTTATTCCCTTCAGTATACACTTCTTCACAATTATTGTTTTTATCTTTTTCCAAGTATGTAAACGGATCATTTTTTAACTGTTGGTCTTCCTTTTGATTTCCGGTGGTATAATGAATTCCAAAATTCATCAACCTATTCCCCCACTTACATAAATTTCATCCAAAACTACACAGCATGTGCCTTTAGAACCAACATAAATAACTAATAAGCGATATATTGCTTTCTTCTAAATGTATCGGAAAATACCATATTTATTTAAACATATATTGCTGAAATTCTCGCTTTCAAAAACTGCTGCACAATTAAAAAAAGAAGCAGTACAAGCCACTTCTTTTTTGTGAATGTTTCATTATAAAACTTTTAATTTTTAAATTAAACTAAAAATTTACTATTTTACTCTGGTCAATTCAGTGGAAGTAGAATCATTCATATTCACCAACAATGCCTTATCCGCATTGTCTTCTGAAAGCAAAAACAAGAAATTCATATACTCGGATTTATTTAAAGTATCACTCTTATCGGTACCTTCCGATTGAAAAGTTTCATATTGCAGTTTTAATGCAAAGGCATTTTTTAAACCGCCGGCATATGAGTCATACTTTTCAAGATATTCCTGGGCAGACAAACTTAAATCAACTATGGCTTTAGGACCGGAACTAATTTCAAACGGACCTTTATAATAATTATCTGAAGTATTATTTTTATCTAAATAATAGGTATACTTACCATCGGAATTGGCATTAATCTCAATGGCAGGGCCGTTTTCCGCCTCCCATCTTCCATAAATTTCATTTTCTGAAGTTGTCACAGGCTCAGACATTACTTGTCCGTTAAAATTTATGCCGGGGTCCGTCTGTCTCGGTTCATTCTGCCCTTTTTTCTCACAGGCAGTAAGAGAAAGTAACATCAATAATGCAAAAGCACTTACTATTACCCTTTTCTTCATTAAACCAACCTCCATCAAAAATTGTATGATTATATTCTACCACATAGTTATCTCTTTTTTAAAGACCTTAAAGGACAAACTTTCGACAAAACAAACCTATTTAAGCATTTTAACTGCTTTGTTTTGCCTAACACATAAATTATAATCAGTTAGTTTGCTCAAGCACAAACCGACCCTTCCTTTCAAGATTAAAATCAGTAAAAGTCGGCACATGTTCCTCCACAAAGGCCAGATGTTTTGTTTTAAATTTATACTTTGACGTCACCAAAACCTCACAAATATCCGGTCTGTCTTTATTTACGGTCAGGTTGACTGTAAAATCATTATATCTGCCGTCATTGGATTTAAAATGGACTATACTTGATTTCTCATCAGTCAAATCCGTTGTAATACTATTTTCAATTCTTAGATTCAGGCTGGCTGCAAAAGAAGTACTAAAAGAATCCATAAACTTTTCCAAGTCTATTTCCGCTTCCAAGTCCCTTGCAGCTTCATCCCTTGATGAAGTCATAATTGCCAGCTTCCCGCAATTATTTATGGCGGAATCTATTCTGGCCTTTTCTGTCATAAGTTGAAAACATTCAACCAAAGGACCTAGTATTATAGTTGATGCCACCACCAATAGAATAGTATATGCAATGCCTCTCATACAACCACCGTTACTCCAAGTCTTTGTAGTATCTGATACCTGTTACAGGAAGGCGAAACGAAATTTCATATTCAATACACCTCTCTGCACCTGCCAGCTCTATTTTAAAGGGAAATGCCGCCCGGATTTCCACATAAAAAGTCTCTCCCCTTTGCACATACGGCTTCAATGAATTGTCCAAATCTTTATAATAGTCATAAGAGTATTCACCTTCGTGGTCTGAACTTATTTTTATTTTATCGGGACATTCCTTGAATATAGGCTTGCTTTTCAAATTATTCAAAACAAATTCTTTTTCATCCCTGGGAAGGTAATTGTAATTTGCTGCTACCGTTGCCAAATTGTAAGTTTCATAAGCCAAAGTCATATACCAGGGAAAAAATAGAACAAAATTTGTAAATACAACAAAAACCGTGACAACCAATATAGCTGTCAATATAACTTTAGCAAACCCAGCCATTTTTTCTTCTCTCCTTATTTGCTACTGACAATATAGACAAGAATCTTTTCTTACCATATGTCTTTTCTTTTGATTATTTTAAAAAACATAACAAGGGCGCTGAAAATCTTTGTTAATTCTTAACCACATATCTTCAGCAACCCTTTTGCCGCAAAATTCATGCTGCTCATAACCATATTAAAACCAACTCTTTATTACATCCTCCCACAACCAAGTCCATACATCCTGGACTCTATCAGTCAGCCATCCTCCAGCCATAAATTGCACAATAAGGCCTATGACAATTACAATGGCAACTGTGCCGGCTATTTGCTTTATGCCGAATTCACCGCGGTTGTCTTTTAATTTAGCTGCAAAGGAACGAAGGCTTATCCTCTTTTTCATAGTAAAACCTCCTAAATTATTGTTTTCTTTGCGTTTGGATTTTCCATAAAACAACAACCAATTTATAATGTTTAAGTTTGGCCTATCCAAACAATTTAATGGCACCAACAAACTCAAAGTAATAATAAATTACAATATACACCAACAAAACTACAATTAATACAAACTGAGTTCTTTCATTACTGGCTTTTCTGCGGTTCAATTCCTCTTCCAGTGCAGCAACTCTGAGATCATACAACTCATTTTTCAGATATGCCATTTGGGATGTATTGTCATATCCTTTAAGTCTTGTCTCAAGAATGTCACAAAATTTGATTATATGTCTTAATGGCACTCTCTTTTTCAATTGCTTTAAAGCATACTCTTCTCCGTACTCGATATTGTCAAGAAGTACTCCCAACTCGTCTGCCATATCCGGATTGGCATTGGGTAAAAAATCCTTTATTACATCAGCCAGATAAATATTTATCGATCTGGAATACTGATAGTACACCATGCTGTAAAACGCCGGAAAATCTCTAAGTATGTTCTTATCCTTTTGTTCCACTCTTCTTTCCAGTTCGTCAATGGGATAGAGCCATCCCAAAACAACAAAAATCAAGCAGGCATAGCCAAACATAGGCATTATTTTCATCATAACCAGCGAAATCAGCAATCCCGCAAGAGAATATAAAAACTGCTTAAGCCTTATTTCTTCCGGGGTGATTTTTAAATCCAGACTGTTTATCATAAAATTCAACTGTTCACGCTTTACCTCGTTAAAAAACAGTTTGTTGGACAATTTCCTCAGAATGATGTCTTTAAAGTACAGATACTTTTCCATCTTGGCCTGTTTTTTGGAAACGTTAAGAAACTCCCGGGAACGCTTTTTTCTCTTGTTGGGCATGGGTTTAAAGGCAGGGTAAATCATTACACTTACCAGGTATATAATGGCAAGAAGACTTAGAAATTTTGCAAATATAACCATTATTTATCACCTCCAAACTTGCCTATATCCCCCTGCAGGGCCTGACATCTTGCAAATCCGAGGCATATGCTGACAATGGCTAAAGTATTGACAAATCTACCGAGATCGTTGTTAATCAAAAAATCCCTAATTTCCTTTATTGTCATACTGTACATAATAAATATAACTATAAGGCTTGTCTTTATTAAGAAATCCATGTTCATTTTTTTAAAGATTCTGTTTTTCCTTGCGTTTATTTCCCTTAACGCGGCATTTTCATCCACAATGTCTAAAAATACATCGGCCATTCCCTTTCTCTCATTGTATTCAAAGATGATTGCCTTTTTGGCAAAGTTGTCAAACTTTGGTCCCAATTGCTTGTTAAGCACTTCCATGGCTCTTCGGAAGGAATAGCCGTGATTTTCGTAGTTTTCTACAAATTGTACAAAATACGGCCGGATACTGTGGTGAAGATATTCATCCGATTCAAGAACCTTTTTTATTGCAACAAGAACTCCTTCTCTGGCCAAAGGACACAATATATCTTCTGCATCCATTATATGTTCTATCTTTGCCGACTTTATTTGCCTCGACTGCATAGTGAAAAAAGTGATAGCTCCCACCAGAATTGATATTGAAACAAAGGCCGAAAGAGTAATATTTTTTAAGAACAATACCACAAGCAGCACCATTATGGCAAAAACAATGCATATAAAGGAGTTAAAGCCTTCCAAGGTCAGCGGTAGATTAAAATCAAAAATAAGGTTTTCCACTATGTTGTTGTACTTGGCTATAAGGCCTTCTTTTTGCCTTACTATCTTGCTTTTCTTAATTCTTTTGACATACGCCCGTGTATTGCGGTTGGCAAGGCTGTCAACCATTCCAATAAGAGCATATTTTACATAGCTTCCCATTTGTAAATCTAAAACAATGTTCAAAGTTACCAGAGCAACCAACCCTAAACCGATACTAAAAAGTAAATTTAAATCCATCGGTGTCGTAAACCTCCTCTTCGTTAGGGTCTACCGGCTTTGTCAGGAATTCAAACTTGCTGCGTTTGATTCCCGACTTAAGCATCCTTTGCTGCAGTTTTTCAGAAATACATCCCACCCTTTTGTGCCTGCCTATAATTCTTTTTACTTTTCCGGTTTCAGGGTCATCTTCCACGTCTATACACTCAAATTCATATATTTTATTTACAATAGGAGTAAGTCCCTCCGATCCGATAATTTCCGATATAGAGGTTACTTTACGGGTTCCGTCGGCCAGTTTCTCCTGAAATATTACAAATTTAACTGCCGAACAGATATTTCTAAGAGCCAGTTCTGCAGGCTCATCCGATTGAATAAGGTAAGCAGTAAGGAATCGGTAAATTGCTTCTTTATCCCCTTCAGCATGCAGTGTAGTAAAAAAGTAATGCCCGGTTTGTGCAGCTCGCAGTGCAGTGGCAAATTCTCCCGGAGACCTCAACTCACCCGGTCCTATCCAATGGGGTGACTGTCTCATGGCATTTATCAAAAGATTTTCCATAGTTGCCGGGCTGCTGTCGTCATCATCGGGTACCGATTCATATTGCAAAACATCATTAATTACCTTGTCATTGGGATCATTGTTTCTATAGCGAAGCAATCTAAGCTCTGAAGGATTTTCTATGGTTATAATCCTGCACAGCGGATCTATTTGCTTTATAAGTACTTCATTTAAAGTGGTTTTACCGCTTCCTGTAGGTCCCACTGTCATCCAGGACAAATTTGCCCTTGGAATTAAAGACAAAAGTTTAAACATATTTACCGAAAAAGACTCATCCCTTATCATCTTATCCGGTGACATAGTGGTTTTTTTAAATTTTCTAATTACGAAAGCGGGATTTCCATAAGGTGAAATATCGGCATGAGTTGCATTTACCCTGTATCCTTCAATGGTACGGGCATTGACCATGGGGGTTCTGGGAGTCAATCTAACTTTTGACACACCGATTAGCTTAGCAATAATTCTTTCCATATGCTCCCTGTCGGTAAAGCACTTGTCCCACTGTTCAGTTTTTCCATATCGTTCGACAAAGATTTGATGAGGGCCATTGGCTCTTATTTCATCTATCTCAGGATCTTCCATTGCATCGGTAATAGGCCCGTAATGGGTTATTTCATCAATAAGGGCATTCCTTAAATCACTTAAGTTTTCATAACCCTCAACATCGGGTTTCTGTGTTTCCACATAATCAATAATATATCGCTCGGTCATTTCCCTTTTCTTTTTGGGGTCGTCAATTCTTCTGTAAAAATTGGATGCCACTTTGCTTATATACTGCTGACATTGCTTCAATGCTTCTTCAAAGGTCATCATTGTAAGCTTGCTTTGTACATTTTCCACCTTGTGTATATATCTTGCTTTTTTTTGCAGTTCACTGACAGCACTTCTGGTAAGCATATTCATACACCCCTGTCATAAACCTTTTCTCATTTGACCATCAGATTAACCAGGCGGTCCATAGCCCTTTGATATCTCTTGTCCAAAATGATACTGTCCACATAGTAAACACGACCGTCAAGGGAATAGTTTATAACCGCCGGTACAAAGGGTACTTCTCCAATATACTTCATTCCCATTTCACTGATAATTTGCTTGTCATATTCAAAGCCCTGCACATTGTTAAGGATTACGTTGGCGATTTTTGACGAGCTAATACCGATAGAACTTATAAAACTCAAAAATCTTTGGGTATTCTGAGGACAGTCTATTCTTTCACTCCATACACAAAAGCCGACGTTGCAGTATTTTATAGCTCCTACACAAAACTCCAGCGGAGGAATATTGGGAACATCTATCAAAACCAAATCAAACATTTCCTTCGTGGCATTGATAACCCGCTCAATATCTTCGAACTGAAAGTCAAAATACTCTTCCAAATAGTCCATAGGGCTTGGGGAAATCAAATATAAATTTTTATACTTGGTGTCACTGATTTCTTCGCGGAAATCAATTTTGTCACTTCTCAAAAGTTTTATCAGCCCCCTGCCCTTCGGCATGGCTTCGCAGTCCAGCAGCTTATATATATTGGGATAAAAAACTTTAAAATCGATAATACATACATTCCAAGTTTTTTTTGCTATTGCTGCGGCAAGGTTTGTTATCAATATGGAGCAATCGGCCGAGTCTCCAGCCGGAAAGAAAGCTATTACATTGTCAATAATTTTATTGGTTTCAATTGCACTGTATATCTTATCCCTGGGTGACAGTTTCTCCAGTATCTCCTTTATATCTACTCTTTCCCGTTGTTGGTCCATCCCTTTACCTCCTTGTCGATGGTAGACATTTGCTCTATGAAATTTGTATTATCCATTCTGCTTAGTATGGTAAAAGTAAAAGTGCCATGGGAATTTGACTTGGTATACTTATCTACCTGTTCCGGAGTAGCTTCAAAGACCAAAGATTTTGCCTGCACATTTTGCATAAATTCTTTACTTTCCATAACAGCCTTTCTTTCCTCTTCTCCTAACCTTGACACTTCCTTTAAAATTTCACTGATGGATTGTCCCTTGGAATTTAACATATCCTTAACCAGTATCCTGTCAAAGAGAACTTCGGTAACATATTTCTTCTTGTTTAATGAAGATGTATTAAAATAGGGGTTCATATCTGTGGCTTCAGATGGCGAGTTATCGGTATCTTCATAGGTAACCCTGACTCTGACATAGTCTCCCGGAGCCAATATTTCTCCCCCACATTTGTCATAATCGTAAGGAATAGTCAAAACTTCCGATTCCTTTGGCAATTCATACAACCACTCATGCTTTACCGGTACAGAATCGGATAACTGATCATAATATATCGGAGTGTCATGGCGTAAAAAGTAGGCAGCATATTTGTTTAAAACCTCATTCACTTTATCATAGGTGACCATTCCTTCTTTAAAATCGGTCTTAAGTATTTTGCCCTTTTTAATCAAACTCTCTGTCAGCAGTTCTTTTTCCGGAATTCCTTCACTTGGCTTTACAACCGCAATTTCAACAACTTCCTTGGCATCACTGTTAACACTATTCAAGTATGAAAAGGAAGCAATAACAACCAGTACACTTACAAGAATAGCAGCTATTTTTTTCGGCAGATTGCTTCCCGGTTTTATATGCTTCAGGCTGTTTATGTCCATAAAAAACCTCCTAACGGCATAAATGTTTTTTATTATTTAAACACTTAAAATATTTATCAATAGAAACTTCAAATAAGATTTTTCAATATTTCAAGGCAGTAATCTCTATATACCCTATTGGTATTGCTAATTCTGTCACCGCCTCCTGTCTGCAAGTCATAATCCTTTGAATAAGGAATTATTCCGGCACCTTTATATTCTCCTTTGGATATTCCGCTCAGGTGAGTCAATATTTCGCAGGTAAACTCAGGAGTAAATTTTTTACCTTTATACCTGTTGCTCTCATTGTATTTTGAAATTATAACCCTGCTCTTTGCTGCAAAAAGTAAAGAATCCTTTAATATACTCTCTTCCAGGCCTCTGACAGTATTTATAACCGAATACAGACTGTTATTTACGCAAAGACCAATGGTGTCAATCTGTGTAATTAAGTCGGGTAAAGTTTTAAACACTTCCAGGGGAATATCCATTAAAACCAGATCATATTCATGCTTAAGGAGGCTAATAAGACTCACAACCCTTTTATATTGCAAAGCTTCAGCAATTCTTTCCTTGCTTGAAACAGAATATCCCAAAGCAATAACCGATAAATTCTTATTTATTTTACATGAGTTTACATCAAAAGATTCCGGATTCATAAGGCACCGGATAAGTGAATAGCTTAATTCGGAGTTAACTTCCGTCTCATCACCAAACTTTGAAAAAAATAAATTGATTCCCCTATAAACTGTATCCAAATCAATAACCATAACAGAAAGCCCACTGTCACTTGCCACCGAGGCAATATTGGCAACCGTACCGGTAACTCCCACACCTCTGTGTCCGGTAATTGCCACAATTCTTTTCAAGTCCCTTATTACAGATATTGTTTTTTCAAAATCCTTTGTTGAACTTAATAGCTTTCTGTTTTGACCATCTTCATCTTTTTTTAGTCCGGATTTAAATTTATCAAATAATGATTTTGATTTTTTCAGTATTACAGTATCCTCCACCGGGACACTTGCAGTATCTTCTGTTTCGCTGTCTGTATTGCTTGAAAGACAAAATTCCACAAGCAAAGATACCGGTATTTTTATCTGATCAGTGAAATAAACACTGAATCGTAAATCGTTTTCAAAAACCTGATTAAAAATTTTCTCCAATTGAATATCTTTTGTAATGAATCTAAAATTTGACCTGCGGTTTATCAATTGTTTACTTTTTTCCAGGAGATTTTTGAAATTCACGTAATCTTCAATTACACCCTGGTCGGTCAGAAGCAATGTATCATACTCGAGATAATTTCGGGAAAGAAAATCGAGAGCTTTTGAAAGGGATGCTTCACACCTGATTACGTCAATATTATTTTTCTCCAATGCCTGTTTCAGAGAATCGGAATTAGTGCCTGCTATCAAATACAGTTTCATGGATAACCCCCACTATGCTAATCTTCTCAATGCGTTTTGTTTCGCCTGCATCTTTCCCCAAAGCCAGAAATACCGGTTTCTTTTACCTATACGGTTATGACAGCTCTTTATCCAAATTCTATTGAGAAGACCCTGCTGTTTACTTAAAGCGGTTAATTGCATTTTAAACCATAGCGTTCTCAAGTTTATTTATATAATCGTATAACACAATATTGTTTTCTCTTAAAATATTGCATATCTGTATACCGTATTCAAAAGTCTTTCCCAAATTAGCCTTTCTTACTACCCTGCCCTTAAAACTGCATCTTTGCCGTTTGTCTAAATTTATACTGATATAAACTTTGCTATCAACCTCAAATTCACTGGAGCAATCAACTCTAAGACCTTCAAAACTCAAATCTCTGACTATAATTGCTTTTCCCGTATCATCAGCTTCATTCTTGATTATCCCCGAAAGGCTGACGAGATAACGACTTCGCTTTCTCATGTCATCACGTTTTTTAACATCCTTTATTATCAAAGTAATCTCCACCGGTGAACGGAACTTAATAGAAATAATCTCTCCATCAGCCCAAAAAACCTTATTGGATTTTACAAAACTTAATACAACCTTATCGTTCACATTGAACCTTTCCCTGTCAATAATATCGTCTATGGTTATCTTTATTTCCTCATCCTCCACAGTCTCGACTTTAGCTTCAAAATGCTCATCATATTCAAAGTGTTTGAGCTTAACGATACTATTTTTACTCAGTAATTTTTTTATACTGGAGTTTGCGAAAAAAGAGTTAAAGATGGACTTTGGCGCCATACCCAATTCTCCTTTCATGCTTCAAAGTTATATAAACAAACTTATTACACAATCAAGGTGTTAAACTTGGAAATTTGCCATAGCAATGGATTATAACATTAACTAATGATGTTATCGTCAAATTACATAAAATAAATTATAGGAAATGGAAAGATATGCTGAAAAAAATAACAGTAAATATTGAATTTATTTTGAACTAATTGGTGTATTTTAATTGGACATATTCTCAAAAATTTGTTATTATTACTTTATATTTATTAAAAGGAGACATGTAAGTTATGGATAGTAGAGTTCTTGCAAAAATAGGAAACAGGGAGATTACCACAGAGGATATAAGGTTTTTTTTAAGAAATGTGGATCCCAGAATAACTTCCCAATATAACAGTCCTGACGGGTTAAAGCAACTCGTATCCCAGTTAACGGAACAGGAGCTGTTTTATTTGGACGCAATTGATAATGGGCTTGACAAAGAAACGGAATTCCTTGCAGAATTGGAAAGAGTCAAAGCAAATCTGTTAAAACAATATGCCTTAAGCAAATTAATCAACTCAGTTACTGTAAATGAAGTGGAAATGAAAAAATATTACAACGAAAACAAAGAAGATTTTGTTGAACCTGAATCTATTAAAGCAAGTCACATTTTAGTAAAAGATGAAGAAACCGCAAACAAAATTATTGCTGAACTGGAAAATGGCAAAAAGTTTGAAGATGCTGCCAGGGAATATTCCCTCTGCCCTTCAAAAGAGAATGGAGGAGACTTGGGTTTCTTCCCCAGAGGCAGAATGGTTCCCGAATTCGAAGTTGCAGCCTTCGCTTTGGAAAAAGGCGAATTTACCAAAACTCCTGTTAAAACAAAGTTCGGCTATCATATTATAAAGTTGACCGGAAGAAGAGAGACAATGGAATTAACCTTCAGTGAAGCTGAAGAAAGAGTCAGAGCAGCACTTTTGAATAAAAAACAGCAGGAAGAATACTATAAAAAAGTAGAAGAACTTAAGCAAAAATATGAAATTAAGCTTTTTATATAGTTAATTACAAAGTTATATATTGACTAAAACAGAATTAATATACAGTAATAATGTAACCGATAAGTAGTTTAGGGGCTTTGTCTTCTCTGACAAAGCCCCTATAGTTGTCAATTGTGATTTATGCTTGATATATTCTTAATAATTACAGTTTTTGTTCCGTCAGGATTGTTGATTATTTCAAACTTATCTTTATTTCCAAACAGTTCATAGTCTATCACAATCTCTATGTTGTCATCGGTTTTCAGTCTGATTTTTCTGAGCCTTTTTTCAACCCATTCCCTATCCACTTCAAATTTTTCATGGGTAAGGCCTTTTTCGCGCAAATTGTTAACAAATTCGTCACGAAGTTCTTCTTTTTTGCCAAATATCCTGTTAGAAAAAGCCTCTATATCAATTTCATCTTCCTCGTGAATTGCAGTATTTACCAATTCTCTTACTTCTTCTGCAAAAGGCTCTCCTTCTTTTATTTTATCCCGTACCCATTTTTCAGTTTCCTTCTTCAGTATTTTTGTACAGGCTTTGCTGTCAAGTACTAGCTCTGCCCCCAGAAAGGTGTTGAGAAAAAACATAGCTACAGGCTCTTCTGCACCTTTAGATATTTGATTGTCAAGAATAACAAGCTCATAGTCATTATCAAGCACCGGAGACAGAACAAAGGCACATTTCTGTATTCTCTGATTGACTCCCGGAAGACTTATATCCTGTTTTCTTATATTAATCTTGAATTTGTTTTCCACCATTTCAATATCATGAATAAAGGACACGGTATAATCCATCTTTAGGATTGCTACTGCCGGAAGACTTTCATCTTCGTAAAGACACACAATTAAATCTGTAGAAGATATACTGCTGTTTGTCTTTATTGCCTTAAAAAGTTGCCTTGCTATCTCCTTAGAACCTTCGAGGAAATAATCGTCCTCGGATAAAATCCTATAAGAAACTTCCTTAACAATGTTAAGGCCGTCTTTAAATCTCCCTTTCCTGGCATCATCATCGTTCATAGACTTTATAATATGTTTTTCCAAAAACACTTGAATATCATCATTTATCTCCAATTCAAACTCATTCAATAAAGGCTCGTCGGCTCCTTTGTCAAGTACATGGATAACAGCTTTTTTTATCTCTATAGCCAATTACTAAACCTCCCTAAAAAATTCGGATTATCCTTTGCAGTTTTATGTTATTTTTTAACGCATAAAACGGGGATTTGACATCCCCGTTTCTTTGCTGTATTACGTTATATAATCTTCAACGGAAATTATTCAGATTCAAGCTGCAAATCGTTTTTTTGCCTAAAATTCAATCCGTTGCTGTCAGCATCAATTATAATATGGCTTCCTTCCTTGTATTCTCCTCTAAGATAGCGGTCAACCAATTCATCTTCGATGTATTTCTGTATTGTTCTTCTAAGAGGCCTTGCACCATATTTCTGGTCGTATCCCTGCTTCAGTATATAATCCTGTACAGCTTCAGTCATCTCAATCTTTATTCCTTTATTTTCAACTTCTTCAACAACTTCCTTAAGCATTAAGTTGACTATTTGTTTTAATTCATCTCTGCTGAGTTCATTAAATACAATTATTTCATCTATACGGTTTAAAAACTCCGGTCTGAATGTTTCCTTCAATACCTCATTAACTTTATTTTCAAGAGCAATATAATTGTCATTGGCAAAGCCTATTCCATGTGCTTTAAGGCTGGTACCGGCATTGGAAGTCATAATTATTATTGTATTTTCAAAGCTAACTGTTCTTC
Organism: Acetivibrio clariflavus DSM 19732; assembly: GCF_000237085.1. Lineage (GTDB taxonomy): Bacteria > Bacillota > Clostridia > Acetivibrionales > Acetivibrionaceae > Acetivibrio > Acetivibrio clariflavus. The sequence continues at coordinate 3,662,216 of NC_016627.1, forward strand.
CGTGGCTGTCGGTTACCCGGCCATCCTCAAGAATCTGTAAGAGCATATTAAATACGTCTGGATGAGCTTTTTCAATTTCATCCAAAAGAATAACCGAGTAGGGCTTACGTCTGACTTTTTCAGTCAGCTGACCTCCATCGTCATAACCCACATACCCCGGAGGTGCTCCAATCATTTTTGAAACAGTGTGTTTCTCCATATACTCGGACATATCCAGTCTTATCAGAGCTTCTTCACTCTCAAAAAGCTCAACGGCAAGGGCTTTGACCAATTCAGTTTTTCCAACTCCTGTAGGTCCTACAAAAATAAAGGAAGTTGGCCTTTTCTTTCTCTTAAAGTCTGCCCTGTTGCGTCTTATTGCCTTTGCAACACTGGATACGGCATGCTTCTGTCCAATAATCCTCTTATGAAGTCTTTCTTCAAGGTTCAGCAATTTCTTGGCCTCAATTTCGGTAAGCCTTTGAACCGGAATTTTAGTCCACGATTCAATTACATGGGCCACATCATCTATGGTCAATTCCAATGCTTTGTTCTTTTTCTCTATCTCATTTATCTTTTCTATAAGTTTACACTCTCTAACCTTAAGGTCTGCGGCTTTCTGATAATCCTCTATGGAATCCGCTGAAATTGCATTTTCCTTTTCTTCCTGTACTTTCTTAAGTTCTTCCTTAAGCATGTCATACTCTAAGAGGCTGACATTGTTAATATTTGCCCTCGAGCCTGCTTCATCAATAACATCTATGGCTTTATCCGGCAGAAAACGATCAGTTATATATCTTTCAGACATTATAACTGCTGCCCGGATTACCTCATCGGGTATTTTTACCCTGTGATAGCTTTCATAATAATCCTTAATCCCCTTAAGAATCTCTATGGTTTCTTCAACAGAAGGTTCATCGACCATTACCGGCTGGAATCTTCTTTCCAAAGCCGAATCCTTTTCTATATGCTTGCGGTATTCATTCAGAGTAGTAGCACCAATTACCTGTATTTCCCCTTTTGCCAGAGCGGGTTTTAAAATATTTCCGGCATTCATGGCACCTTCTGCTTCACCGGCGCCCATGATATTGTGCAGTTCATCTATTACAATTATTATGTTACCAAAATGTTTTGCCTCTTCAATAATCCCCTTCATACGGCTTTCAAACTGACCTCTGAACTGTGTGCCCGCAACTATACTGGTTAAATCCAATTGATACACTTCTGTATTGAAAAGCTTCGCCGGAACCTTCTTTTCAACTATTCTAACTGCCAATCCTTCAGCTATTGCAGTCTTACCTACCCCAGGCTCACCTATCAAAACGGGGTTGTTTTTATTCCTCCGGTTCAATATTTGAATTACCCTGTCAATTTCCTTGTCACGGCCGATAACCCTGTCAATTTTGCCTTCTTTTGCCTTTTCATTAAGATTTGTACCATAGGTGTCGAGATATTTTTTCTTCTTTGGCGGCTTCTTATCGTGGGTTTTGGTACGGGTGTTATTCTTGCCTTCCCTGTCTTCCTTCAATGAACTGTCATCCGATGTATCTTTCGATTCACTGTCTTTACTGCCCGATGCTTCATTGTTCTTAAATAAGGTTTTATTGAAAAAGTTCAGAAAAGGGTTTGAACTGCCCGAACCCGGTTCTGTAACCATACTGCCTAAATTATTTATATCAAGTTCTTCAAAAAAACTTCCCATCTGTTTATTTAAATCTTCCATTTCTTCTTCAGAAATACCTGTCTGCTCAATAATCTGCTTTATGGGCTGAATTCCCTGTTTTCTGGCACAAGAAAAACATAAACCTTCCTGGGTTTGCTTGCCGTCCAAAATCTTTGTTATAAATACTACTGCTATATTTTCTTTACATATAGAGCACATCATCATTTTATCAACTCCCATCATAAGAGGATCAACAGTCTAACATTACGAGTAATAACTATATCTTCACATCAGCCTATTTGTATCAATTGGGGTGCCAATCAAAACACCAGTCCGAGATATTTTTCTTATTAAATCGAAGTTTACTATTAACCTATGCATATTAATTGCTTATATTTCTCCTTTTAATTCTATAAGGTAAGTTTATTCTAAAAAAAATAACTAGTCAATTATCATTTCAAAAAATTTGATTTTCCGGCTGCAAGCCGGATACTTAAATAAATTTTTTGAGATAGCTCATATTATATTTCCCAATTGTTTTAGTCTTCAATTATATCATATCGCATCGCAAGCTGCAATTAAAGCGGAAACAGCCGGCATATTTTCATAATCTGCCTGGGATTATTCCATTTATTTAATATCCTGAAAATATCTCTTTAAATAACAGCGCGACAATATATTCTGTTAGTTTTTGTTAACTGTTCTTCAGTATATCTTTAAGGAACTGACCGGTATAGGATTCCTTAACTTTTGCAATTTCTTCCGGTGTCCCTTCGGCAACTACCGTTCCACCTTTGTTTCCACCCTCAGGACCTAAATCTATTATATAATCCGATACTTTTATAACATCAAGGTTGTGCTCTATTACTACAACGGTATTTCCTGCGTCAACCAGCCTTTGAAGTATTTCTATAAGCCTGTGAACATCCGCAATATGAAGCCCGGTTGTAGGCTCATCAAGAATATACAAAGTCTTTCCTGTACTTTTCTTCGAAAGCTCTGTAGCAAGCTTGACTCTTTGTGCTTCTCCTCCCGACAAGGTAGTGGAAGGCTGTCCAAGTTTTATATATCCCAGTCCCACATCATAAAGAGTCTCCAGCTTTTTATATATTTTCGGTATATTCTTAAAAAACTCCATAGCATCTTCAACGGTCATATCCAAAACGTCAGCGATATTTTTATCCTTGTACCTGACTTCTAATGTCTCTCTATTATATCTTTTACCCTTACAAACCTCACATGGAACATAAACATCGGGTAAAAAATGCATTTCAATCTTTATTATGCCGTCACCGCTGCATGCTTCACAACGGCCACCTTTAACATTAAAGCTGAATCGTCCGGATTTATAGCCTCTCATCTTGGCTTCAGTAGTATTTGCAAAAATCTCCCTTATGTGATCAAACACTCCGGTATAAGTTGCCGGATTCGACCTTGGAGTACGTCCAATCGGAGACTGATCTATGTCAATAACCTTGTCCAGGTATTCCAAACCTTTTATTGCAGTATGCTCTCCAGGCTTAATTTTTGCATGATTCAATTCATTTGCCAACCTTTTATACAGTATCTCGTTTACAAAACTGCTTTTACCCGACCCGGAAACTCCGGTCACAGAAGTTAGGACTCCTAAAGGTATTTTTACATTTATATTTTTTAAATTGTTCTCCCTGGCACCTATAACTTCTATCCACTTTCCATTGGGCTTACGGCGTTTTTTCGGTATTTCTATCTTCTTTCTGCCACTTAAATATTGCCCGGTTATTGAATTGGGGTTGTTTTTTATTTCTTCCACCGTTCCTTTTGCAATAACTTCCCCGCCGTGCACTCCGGCACCGGGGCCTAAATCTATGATATAGTCGGAGGCATACATTGTATCTTCGTCGTGTTCCACAACTATCAGCGTATTTCCCAAATCCCGCAATTTTTTCAAAGTCTTAAGGAGCCTTTCGTTATCTCTCTGATGAAGTCCGATACTAGGTTCATCCAAAATATACAAAACCCCCATAAGACCGGATCCAATCTGGGTAGCAAGTCTGATTCTCTGAGCTTCCCCACCTGAAAGAGTACCGGCTGCCCTTGCCAAAGTCAAATACTCAAGGCCAACATCCACCAAAAAGCCCAATCTCGCCTTGATTTCCTTAAGTATCTGCCTTGCAATAAGCCTGTCCCTTTCCGAAAGGTTTAAATTCTCAAAAAAATCCCTTGCTTCTCCCACGGAAATGGTGCATAATTCGTGTATATTCAGATTGCCCACAGTAACGGCAAGCGCTTCCTTTTTAAGTCTTGCACCTTTACACTCAGGGCAGAGGTCATTGCTCATAAAATTTTCATAGTATTCTTTCATACTTTCCGACTGGGTTTCCTTATACCTTCTCTCCATCATGTTTATGACACCTTCAAAGGGAGCCATAAAGGAACCGCTTCCGTATTCCCTTTCATAGTCCATCTTTATTTTCTCGCCCTTGGTGCCGTAAAGAATAATATCCAATATTTCAGGCGGAAGTTTTTCCACCGGGGTATCAACACTAAAGTTATAGTGCCTTGCCAGAGCATTTATACACATCCTTGCATAGCTGTCTCCACTGGCAACATTCCAGCCTGCTGCATTAATAGCTCCCTCTGCCAAAGACAAAGACTTATCCGGTACAACCAAATTGGGATCCATCTTAAGCAGGTAGCCCAGTCCTCCACAGGTAGGGCATGCCCCAAAAGGATTGTTGAAGGAAAACATCCTTGGAGTAATTTCACCAATGCTTATACCGCAGTCAGTGCAGGCAAAATTCTGGCTGAACAACATCTCTTCCTTGCCAACCACGTCAACAATTAGCAACCCGCTGCTCAATTTGAGAACAGTTTCCACAGAATCGGTAAGCCTCTTTCTTATATCAGGTCTTACTATCAGCCTGTCAACAACAATTTCAATGTTGTGCTTTTTGTTTTTATCAAGATTTATTTCATCAGTAACCTCATGAATCTCGCCATCTACACGGATTCTGACATATCCACCCTTTTTTATATCCTCTATCAGCTTGTGATATTCGCCCTTTCTGCCTCTGACCACAGGAGCCAAAAGCTGTATCTTTGTACCTTCCTCCATAGCCATTATGCTGTCCACCATCTGGTCAACTGTCTGCTGGGATATTTCCTTTCCGCAGATATGGCAGTGGGGTACTCCTATCCTGGCATACAGAAGCCTTAGATAGTCATATATTTCTGTAACCGTACCCACCGTTGAACGAGGGTTCCTGCTGGTAGTTTTCTGGTCTATGGAAATAGCAGGCGATAATCCCTCTATATAATCAACGTCCGGTTTCTCCATCTGTCCTAAGAACATTCTTGCATAGGAGGACAAGGACTCCATATAGCGCCTTTGTCCTTCAGCATAAATGGTGTCAAAGGCAAGGGAGGATTTTCCGGAACCGCTCAGTCCCGTAATAACCACCAGCTTATCTCTGGGTATTTCCACATCAACATTTTTTAAGTTATGCTCACGGGCACCTTTTATAATAATTTTATCCTGAATCATAAAACAACACTCTCATTTCTATAAAGCATTAAATTGTTATAATTTATAATCAAATAAAAAGGAAAACTTAAACAAACATTTCGATTATATTCTAATTTTTACAAACCGAATTTCTTTTTTAACTCATTAATCTTATCTCTCAGTTCGGCAGCCCTTTCAAACTGCAAATCTTTGGCAGCCTCTTTCATTTCTTTCATTAAAGCATCAATAAGGTCTTGAGCCTCACTGACACTTAAAGTTTCTTCAGTTTTCTGTATTTCATAGTCCGCACTTTCCTCAGCAGCTCTTGTAATTTCTATTACATCCCTTATACCTTTTTTTACACTTTGCGGAGTAATTCCATGCTTTTCATTATACTCCATCTGAATCTTTCTTCTTCTATTGGTCTCGCTGATAGCCTTTCTCATCGATTCGGTAACGGTGTCGGCATACATGATTACCTTACCGTTAACATTTCTGGCTGCCCTACCGATGGTCTGTATAAGTGAAGTCTCAGATCTTAAAAATCCTTCCTTATCGGCATCCAATATAGCAATCAATGAAACCTCGGGCAAATCCAGACCTTCCCTCAAAAGATTTATTCCTATCAGAACATCAAACACACCCAGTCGTAAATCTCGTATAATTTCCATTCTCTCAATGGTCTGAATGTCCGAATGAAGATACTTGACTTTAAAATCCAGCTCTTTAAGGTAATCTGTCAAGTCTTCTGCCATCTTCTTGGTCAGAGTGGTAACCAAAACCCTCTCATTTTTCTTTATTCTTTCATTTATTTCACCGATCAAATCGTCAATTTGTCCCTTAACGGGTTTTACAACAATTTCAGGATCAACAAGTCCTGTAGGTCTTATTATTTGTTCAACTATCTGCTGCGAATGGGCTTTCTCATAGGTAGCAGGCGTTGCACTGACAAATATAACCTGGTTTATTTTTTCTTCAAACTCGCTAAACTTTAACGGCCTGTTGTCAAAAGCCGACGGCAGTCTGAATCCGTAATCTACCAGTGCTTGCTTCCTGGACCTGTCTCCGTTATACATGGCTCCTATTTGGGGAATGGTTACATGGGATTCATCTATTATCATCAGGAAGTCATCCGGAAAATAATCTATAAGAGTATAAGGAGGACTTCCCGGTTTTCTTCCGCTTATATGCCTTGAATAGTTCTCAATTCCCTGGCAAAATCCCACTTCCTGCAGCATCTCAAGGTCATATCGGGTTCTCTGCTCAAGTCTCTGTGCCTCAAGCAGCTTGCCTTCTGCTTTAAGCTCTTTCAAGCGTTCTTCCAGTTCCTGCTCTATACTTTTTATAGCCCTTTCCATTTTAGTCCTTGTTGTTGCATAGTGGGAAGCGGGGAATATAGCAGCATGGGACATTGTTCCCAATATTTCACCGGTTAGGTAATTTACTTCAGTTATCCTCTCTATCTCATCGCCGAAAAATTCCACCCTTATTACCTTTTCCGATGATGATGACGGGAATATTTCCAATGTATCCCCTCTTACTCGGAACTTACCGCGTTTAAAATCTATCTCATTTCTTTCATATTGTATCTCCACAAGTTTTCTGATAATTTCGTCCCTATCCTTTTGCATCCCTTTCCTCAAAGACAGCATAAGGTCGGTATAGTCCTCCGGGTCACCCAAACCATAAATACAGGAAACACTGGCCACAATAATTACATCTCTTCTTTCAAACAAGGCAGCAGTAGCCGAGTGCCTCAATTTGTCTATCTCGTCATTTATGGAAGAATCCTTTTCTATATAGGTGTCTGTAGCCGGAATATATGCTTCCGGTTGATAATAGTCATAATAACTGACAAAGTACTCTACCAGATTGTTGGGGAAAAATTCTTTAAACTCGCTGCATAGCTGGGCAGCAAGAGTTTTATTATGGGCAATTACAAGTGTCGGCTTCTGCACCCTTTCAATTACATTGGCCATGGTAAAGGTTTTACCGGAACCGGTAACCCCTAAAAGAATTTGTCCCTTAAGTCCCCGGTTAATACCTTCGCATAATTTATCTATAGCCTGCGGTTGGTCCCCGCAGGGTTTGTATTCAGATACAATCTTAAACTCCGGCATAACAGTTTCTCTCCCCAAAATTTTTAATAACATATATTATACCACACAGCATCGCATATTCAAACATATGTTTGGGGAAATATATTCAAATATATTTTGACAATTGAAATTAAATATAAAAAAACGAACCCTGACTGCCAAAGGTCGCGGATTCGCTTTTATTTTATCACCTCTTATTTTTTTCCGTAAATTCTATAAAAATACATTTGTTCTTACTGAATTATTTGGCGAATTACTTGTTTAATGTAATTATGTTTGACCAAATATTATAATCCTTATCAAATCTGCAAACCGAAATTTTCTTTCCCGATGGGCTCCAGCTAAAGCCTATAACTTCATCGAACAACGATATTCGGGATGTCTCCCCCGATTTAAAATCGCTCAAATAAATCCCGCTTTCTTCCGAAGCCTCTTTGGTAATAGAAAACACCAGCCTAGTGTTGTCCGGAGACCATGCTGCCTGTGAAATTGCCATACCCTCTGCCAAAGTCTTTTTATTAAAATCCATATCGGCCATTATCAACTCCACTTTTTCATCTTTGGTCATTTTTACATAAGCAAGTTTACTCATATCCCCTGACGGAAATATCTTAAATACGTTTTCATCCAGGGTATCGGTTACCTTACTGTCCAAATTATATTTTTTCAGTTCCAATCCCGATGTTAGGTAGTAAATATCATTACCATTCCTAAACGCATAATTTGCCGATTCAGAACCCAAATTAACTACTTCAACAATTTTTCCGGAAATGTCTCCTTCATAAATGCCGTTGCCGAAATCGGGGTAAATAACTCTCTCATTGTCAACCCACTTTCCCGCCATAACATACATTGTTTTATCCCCTGTTACGGATACTGCATTTTGTCCTTGCGAATCCATGACATAACCACGGGCAGTTTCTTCACTGTTGGTTTTGTAAAAAATGTGCTTCTTATCCGGTGAAAACTCAGCAAACAATTGATTGGCACTTTCTTCTTTGAGTATTCTATACTCTCCGCTTATTATATCAAATATATATAAATTGTTGGGGTAAAATACCTCACCTTCACTGGATATTTTATTAACATTAGTGTTTTTTTTGCTCACTAAAAGCCTGTCCTCATTTTGCCAATCCAGTGCCCTTATATCTTTATACTCATCTATTTTTTCTACCCTCAACTCGTCGTTTTCTGCAGTAGCTCTGGGTTCAATTATAGTTATGGTTTTGTCTCCATCTTTTATGGTTGTACGCCCCGGAATATTTGAATTGCATGCAGTCAACACAGCAATTGTCATTGCAATAGCTAAAAAAATTGAAACCTTTTTTATCATAACTTTTCCTCCAAACTTTTGTATGTATTCCTGATATCTATATTTTAGACGTACAATATCTCAAAAATATATAGCAAATGTTTCAGAATTGTAAACTTTTCTAAAAATCCGATTGACATTGGGGGCAACTTATGTAATATTCATGTGTCTGCGATATGATAACATCAAACAGAGAACCGTCCCTTGTTATATTCGATAAATAGATGAAATTATGATATAATATAGTCACTATACTTTTTTGAGATGATAGGTATGAAAAATAAAGACTTTAAATTCAATAACATTTCCAGGCTAATAGAACGAGATGATGATATTAATATTCTTAACGATTTCTTTGAACAGTTGCATATTAAAAAGTGCGGGATATTAAGAATTGTTGCTGCTCATGGTTCCGGAGCAACAAGTTTTCTTAATATTGCTGCTTCTATTGCTCAAAATCTCAATTATGAAGTCATTAATGCAAATGAATATAATTTTGATACGCTAAAGGACTACAATATTACCCAAACAACTGCCGACCAAAAATATAGCCAAATTATTATAATTGATGGCATTGATAATATGGATAATGAAATTATAAGTATTCTTAAAAGCCTGTTATCCCATGGAAACGATTTTGCTCTGATTTACTCAACACACTCCAATGTAACTACAAATATTGACTTTGTTGATGTTCCGGTTTATAAAACCATATTCTTAGAGCCACTGTCACCAAAAGGACTGTATCAATTCCTAAAAACAGTGCTTGTTTGGGACAAGCCGCCAAAAGCTATACTTGAATACTTATATAATAAGACCCGGGGACTACCAAAATATATAAAGTCTGAAATTGAAACATTGGTAAAAGAAGAAATAATCTTCTATGACGAACAAAAGGGTTGGAATATAAACGAAGAATATTTGATGACTTTGAAAAACAAGAACATATGCAATGCTCCAAAGCACAATTTACCTGCCGAGACAACAGAATTTATAGGACGTAAAGATGAAATCGAAATGATTTGCAATTTGCTTAAAAATGCAAGACTTGTAACACTTATTGGCCCTGGGGGAATAGGAAAAAGCAGATTAGCTCTAAAGGTTGCTCGAATACTCCTTCCCAAATACAATGATGGAGTTTTTTGGTTCCCTTTGTCACAAATCAGTAAAACAGAATTACTGATATCCAACATTGCAAAGGTATTAAATGTGCCCGAAATTCAGGGGCAAATACAATTGGATGCCGTAAAAAACACATTGAAGAATAAAAAAATCTTAATTATTCTTGATGATTTTGATCATCTCATAGATTCAGCTCCCATATTGACAGAACTGCTCGCCATAGCAGCCGATTTGTCATTGATTGTTACAAGCCGTCAGCCTTTAAATGTATACGGTGAGTATCTGTTTAATGTTCCACCTATGGAAATTCCAAACCCGGATAGCGACCTCACCGTTGAACTGTTGGAAAAGCAGCCCTCTGTTAATTTATTCTTATCGCGAGCCAAAGCTATAAAAAATGATTTCAGCCTTTCAGAAAAAAATGCTTTACAGTTAGCCAAACTATGCGCATATCTGGAAGGAATACCATTGGCTATTGAGCTTGCGGCTGTAAAAATTGCAAAAATACCGATAAATACAATGCTGATTCAAAACCAAAGTCGTTTAAATTGGCTGACGGACGGACCGAAAAACTTGCCGGTACGCCACCGTACCATGAAAAATTGTATTGAATGGGGATACAACCTGTTGAATACCAGCCAAAAGAAAATTTTCACAAGACTGGGCGTTTTTAAAGGGAAATTCGGCATAAGTGCCGTTTCTGCCGTGATAAACAATAAAAACGATATAGACAATTTATATGAAAATTTATTGTCTTTGGCAAATAATAACATATTGATAATAGATCCGGAATTCACTGAAAAAGATGAATACTCTTTTAATATGCTTGAAATATTCAGAGAATATGCCGCATTACTTCTGTCGGAAGACAGTGACGAAGAATTTATAAAAGAATGCCATGCCGACTATTTTCTTTCTTATGCCATTAAAGCCCAAAACAATTATTACGATTCCAAACGTCAAACAGCCCTCAGCATGATGGACAAGGCATATTCGGATATAATTTGCGCCTTAGAATATTTATCCGAATCAAATTGCCTTGAAAAAGAGTTGAAACTGGCCATATCAATGGGATACTACTGGGAAGTAAGAGGATACTGGGACAAAGGCCAAAGTATCCTTGAATCCATAATTCAAAGGCAGGACGATTCATTGAATATCCAACACTATATTGAGGCTTATCAATGGTTGGGAAGATTTGTTTTTTTAAACGGCAATTGCGAAAAAGCAGTCAAGATTTTCGAAAAGGGTTTAAAATTGGCATTGGAAAGAAATGACCCCATGGGAGAAGCCTCGATTAAATACAATTTGGCATTGATAAATAATATATCGGGCAATTTGCAGCATGAAGTGGAATTATTGAATCAAAGCCTGAACATATATCGGGATGCCAATTACAAGCGTGGTATTGCAGAGGTTCTTCAAGAACTCAGCCAGGTTTACTATTTCAACGGATCCTACGATATGGCAGAAAAATGCTTAAATGAAAGTCTTGGAATTTATAAAGAGTATGACGACAAATACGGCATATTAAGGTCATACGGCAGAATGGGCCTGGTTTTACGGGCTAATGGTGAGTTTGAGCAGGCAATGAAAATGTTTCAAAAATGTCTTTCGGGATGTGAGGAAATAGACGATAAAGTGGAAACGACCTTGGCATTGCTAAACATTGCAGAATTGCTCCGTTCCCAGGGTAATTATGAACTTGCCGAAAGTTATTATTCAAAAAGTCTGAACCTTGCTTATGAACTGGGATATTTGGCTATAATTGCACGTATTAAAAAAGATCTGGGCGAAATTTGCCATCATACCGGTGAAACAGACAAAGCATATCAATTATTCAATGAAAGTTTGCAATTATTGAATGAAACCGGCAATAAAGGAGATATTCCCTGGGTATACCGCAGTTTAGCCGAATTGGAACTGGCGCAGGAAAACTATCTGAAGGCTGAGGAGCTATTTTTAAGCGGATTAAAGCTCTATATAGAAATAAAGCAAAATACTCTTAGCTATATTTTTCTGGTTTTTGAAGGTCTGGCCACCGCTTCCGCCATGCTCGGCGATTACAGGAGAGCGGCTTGCCTGTTTGCAGCGGCAGATAACTTATTCCGTAAAGTAGGCAATTTACTGGCAAAATGCGATATAAATTCTTATAAAAACCGTCTCAATACCCTTCGCATGAAGATGGATGCCGATATATTTGAATTATCCTGGAACGAAGGGATTTGTATGAGCCTGAAACATGCAATAAGATATGCTTTAGACGATAAAAAGTATGACAGAACAATGGCTAATAAGATGATAAATTACATACGGGAAAATTATACAAGAGATATTTCCCTTTATGATATATCAGAGCATTTCAATATGTCAGCTTCATATCTCAGTACAATGTTTAAATACTATACAGGAAAAAATTTCAAAGAATATTTAAACCTTTACAGGGTCAAAGCATCCAAAGAGCTTATGCAAAAGGAAAGTAATTTAAAAATCAGTGAAATTGCAAAAAGAGTTGGCTGCAGCAGCTCTGTTACATTTATCCGCATGTTCAGAAAATACGAAGGCATGTCTCCCGGACAATATTATGCCAAATTGACAATAGGCCAAAAATAAAAGGACAGAGCGCATCTCATCTACTATCTTTTCATCTTAAAAAAATATAATGAATTAAAAATAATGCTAATAGAAACCCCGGAAGGATTAATGTACAATAAAATTAAGAGAATAGAAAAATGGGGGGTATTTATGCTCAAGAATAGAAAACAATCTATCCTAATGGCAATATTACTTTTATTAGGTTTAACATTATTCCCAATAACAGGAAACTCTGCCGAAACGGAATTGAAAATTGGTGCCTGGTTGGGATCCCAACCTACCGATGCAGGTATCAAGGAACTTAATCAGCTGCAAGGCAGAAATTTGGATATAGTTCATATGTTTATTAACTGGAGCACTAATTTTGATTTTGTAAGGCCACATGCCGACGCCGTATATGCAAATAACGCAATATTACTAATTACTTGGGAACCATGGGAATATGATACTGTTCAGATTATGAACGGTAACGCTGACAGTTACATCAGAAGGATGGCTCAAGATATGAAATACTATGGAAAGGAAATTTGGTTAAGGCCTTTGCATGAAGCCAACGGTGATTGGTATCCGTGGGCTATAGGTTATGCAGGCGGCAAAAACACAAACAGCACATATATAGCTGCCTTCAGGCGTATTGTAGACATTTTCAGAAGTGAAGGAGCAAATAATGTAAAGTGGGTATTCAACGTAAACTGCAATAATGTAGGCCCAAATACTTCCTTTACGGGAATTTACCCCGGTGATAATTATGTAGATTACACTTCCATAGACGGCTATAATTGGGGAACAACACAATCGTGGGGAAGCAAATGGCAATCTTTCGATGAAATCTTTTCGGAAGCATACAACAGCTTAAGAAACTATAACAAGCCAATTATCATAGCTGAATGGGCTTCAGCAGAAATAGGTGGCAACAAGGCACAGTGGATTACCGATTCCTTTAATAGAATTAAATCCTCCTATGACAAAATTTTTGCAGCAGTTTGGTTTAACCACAATAAAGAAACCGACTGGAGGATCAATTCAAGCGAAGCAGCTTTAAATGCCTATAGGAATGCTATCAAGAAAACGAGTGCCACACCGACAGCCACACAAGTGCTCAATCCAACACCAACACCTTCATCCGCTGTTATTTACGGCGATGTGAATCAAGATGGTACTTTCAATTCAATAGATTACGGATTTTTAAAAATGTATCTGCTTGGTATGGTAAAGGAAGATTCCATTAACAAACAAGCAGCCGATGTTGACGGAAATGGAACAATCGATTCAATTGACTTTGCATATATGAAGATGCATTTACTTGGTATGATTAATAAGTTTCCTGTACAGGAAAATATATAGCTTATACAAGCTAGTAAGGGAATGTTTTTGTTAATCTCAAATTTTATTTTTTGACTATCCCCAAACCGGTAAGTGGTAATATCCCACTCTCCGGTTTATTTTTTTCAATAAGCAATAATGTATCCATCTTTAAATCCATCAATTCATTAAATATAATAATTTTCTTCATACCTTATCGGACTTTTTATAGACTCAGCCAAGTTAGGATAACGCGAATAGTTTGTCAAATATTCATCTTATTTTGAGACAGCTCCATATTAAGTAATAGACCCCAAAATTAAATATGTACTAAATTTTTAATGCTTTCAATCTCTTCCAGTTCAAACTTGTACCTTTTATAAAATTCGTTATCATAGTTTATCATTTCCTGAAAAAATAATTTGGCTGCTTTTAAAATTTCTTGTAAAAATTCATCTCTGGGTAATACATGAGACATTATTCTGTTTTGAACTTGAATTTGGAATAATATCGATTTTCTCAAATCTTTAATAATAATTTTAACCGGCTGATCTGGAAAATAAGTTTCTGCTTCTCCATTTAAAATAGCCATTTTTATTGTACTGACTATATAACTCCACAATTGATCAATCAAATCCCACAAATCAAAATCCATTATCTTTTTGTCATAATAATAAATAATAATTGCTCCTTCAATATAGAAACGGTCTAAATTTTTAATTATTTCAGTCATTTCATTTTTATCATCTATGGCTATAAAATACTGCTGATAATTAGTAATTGCATCTTCTAAATTCTCTATTGTTTTCCCGGGTCTGAGTAAGAATGATTTTATTTGAAACATAGTTTCTCCTTTCCTATTGTAAAAATACAGTTGACCAGTTCTTCGTTTTCTCAAGCATGGTTGAATGATTAAAATTTACTGAAAAAGAAATGCCTTGTCAGAACATCTGGTCCCATCAAGGCTAATAGTATTATATACTAATCCTCAATTCTTACCTCCGGTTTAAATCCTGCAATTTCTTCATCGACTAGCTTAATCTTCTCGACTTTATACACGAAAATAGTATTCGGATGCAACTGACTCTTGTATGTCGCGATACCTATGTATGAATCTTTGTGAGGTGTATGTTTCTTACTGGCTAAAGTGTAGGTCATTTGTTTAATCTCACGGTTAGCCGAAATAATCATGTTATTCGTACTAAAATCAAAATCCGGTACCTTTAAAATATACTCCTTGATGTAAGGAAACTTATCCTCAGAAAACATTACCCACCATGTTCCGATCAATTCCTCTTCAGTATTTACTCTGGCAACTTCAACCAATTCTAATTCAATGGGCTTATTCATATAGGTATACCTCAATATTCCTGCCAGCAGCAGTAAAATAACAGCCAATACAATTATGGCTTTTAACACCTTTCTAATACCCAATCCCTCCTTAAAGCAGCATATAAATATATAAACTGAACCTTAAAGTCTCAGATAATATTACCGTTTTCATCTCTTGTACAGGTATTTTCATCTAACGGGAAGACAATAAGAAATGTAGTTTTAACTTTGTCGGAATCTTTTACTTCTATTGTACCCCCCTGCTTTATTACCAGTTCCTTCACCAGTGCAAGCCCTAATCCTGTGCCACCGGTCTGCCTTGATCTATTCTTGTCCAATCGGTAAAAGGGTTCAAAAATCTTTTTTCTTTCCTCTTCCGGTATATAACCGCCTGTGTTTTCCACTTCAATATGGACATTGTCCCCCTGTTTAAAGCACCTGACGAATATTCGCCCCTGATCTGTGTTATACTTTATTGCATTATCCAGTACATTAACCAGTATATGATTCATACTTTCCCTGTCTGCCAATACATATGCTTTTTCCAGCTGCATTTCGAGACGTATGCCAAGTTTTTCCATTCGTCCTTTCATATTACTGCAAATTGTCTCAATCAATTCACTTATTTCAACTTTCTCCTTATTCAGTTCAAAATCATATTTTTCAAGGGCTGATAAATGCAGAACTTTATCAACCATACTCTCCAACCGCAGGGTTTCTTTTCCAATAACCTCCCTGGCCTGTTCCAGAAGATTTGCATCCTCAGGATACATTGAAATCAAATCCAAATACGCTTTTATTGAGGTAAGAGGAGTTTTAAATTCGTGGGTAATGTTGCCTATAAAGCGTTTTTGTTCTTTCTCAAGCTTCGATAATTTTTCCACTGCCAATTTCAGTTTTCTTTCTTCCTGCCTCATGTTCTCAATATTGTCACGTATTCGGCAGCTCATGTAATATATACCTTCACTTAATTCCCCTAGTTCGTCTCTTCTCTTTAAAACAGGAATCTGATAGTTTCCGTTCTTTATTATATCAGAATAGTTTTTGAGTTTCAAAATACCATTGGAAAAAGAGTTGAAATACATAACAGCAACAATAAAACCAAAGATTAATACTGCTGTACCGACAACTATAAAAATATGTCTGATTTTATTATAATAATCCTCATATTGCTTTAAAGAATAGGAAATTTGAATTACTCCGGCCTGTTCATTTCGAATAATCAGCGGTGTGAAATAATATAACAGATTCCCCTCAACCATGTAAGCAATCTTTCCCTCAAGGGCATAGGAAATGGCACCACTTGTTTCAGTTTCGGATTTAGCCGGAAGAGTTGAACCCACTATGTTACCGTCAATATCATATATAATAACCGGCCTGTTGATTAAGCGGTTTATGTAATCCGCCAGTTCTTTCCCGTTCTCTTCTAAAAATTGCTTATAGGAGTCCAAGCCTTTGGAAAAATACCGTTCATTTATATACAAGTTTGCCGTTTTTCCATAGGAGGCCAAAATTTCTTCATACTGCATCACATGCTCATTCTTAACACCTTTTAGCACAAGAATGCTTAAAGCAAAGACCGTTAATGACAAAAGCAATGCCAAAAATATGCTGTGTTTAATCTTTATACTAATCCTCATAATACTCCTTTGTGGCTTTATAACCCACACCGTGCACAGTAGTAATAATATCCTGGTAGTTCCCCAGTTTCTTTCTCAATCGTTGAACATGAATATCGACAGTTCTTGTACCTCCGGCATAGTCCATGCCCCAAATTCTGTCTAGAAGTTCATCCCTTGTAAAAACCCTGTCTATATTGGAAAGCAGCAAAAACAGCAGGTCAAATTCCTTAGGTGTCAAATCCAGCACTTTTTTACCGACACTTACTTTTCTGCTTTCGTAAAGTACCTGCAAATCCTGTATAACTATATCCATGCAATGTTTAGTTTCTTCAGCAGTCGCATTTATCCGTCTTAAAAGTGATTTTACCCTTGCCATAAGTTCTCTCATATCAAAGGGCTTTGTAACATAATCATCTGCTCCCAATTCAAGCCCCAAAACTTTGTCCACTATATCGTTCTTCGCTGTAAGCAAAATAATTCCGACTTTATTGCTGTCCTTTATCTTCCTCATTAAATCGAACCCACTCATTTCGGGCATCATTACATCCAGAATCATCAAAGCTGGATTAAAACCCTGGAATATTGAAAGAGCATTTTTTCCGTCATAAGCCACTTCAACATTATATCCTTCTCTTCTTAAAGCATAAGCTATGGCATCGGCTATATTAACTTCATCATCCACTACAAGAATTTTATCTGCCATCTAATTTTCTCCTGTCAATTTTTGATTTACATTTATAATATTTTTTATTTGCTCCAACTAAAACAACTGAAAATTATAATACTATAAATTATTTCATTCTACTATTCAAATCAATAAATTGCCACTATACAGTTAGTATTCTCCAACATTCCATTGTTATCCTTCAAGTCATCAGTCTTAATAGTGAATCGTTCAATAAATGGCATTTTAGGCAAAAGAAATGAATAATTTCTTAATAAAATATAATATTTACTGTAATCCTATTCCAACTATTTGCCGATAAAGATATCGGCTTACATAAATTTGTCATCGGGAGGAATTGTATGCAAATCTCAAAAGTTCACACCGGTATTTTTTTAATACTATGTGTTATGACACTTTTAGGTACAGTTTTCTCGGGTAAAGTGCAGAGTAACACCCTCGGCTATAACTATTCAGAGGATTTGAACACCACGAATTTTTATGCTGTGTTTTCACTGAACAATGGCGACAAATTGGCTATCGGAAATGCACCTTATGATGCAAATATGGTTTCCGTCAGGTTTGACAGTAAAGGAAATGTTTTGTGGAAAAGATACTTTGGAGTCTATGAAAGTAACAGTGTTTTAACCAATGCCAAAGTTACAGAAAATATCGACGAAAGCATTACTATAATGGGCTTTTTCAGTAATAATCCCGCAGACATTGATAATACCGTCTGCGTTGAACTCACCCTCAGTTCTGACGGAAAACTTCTGCGTACAGATATAATAAGCGATAATTCGCCATAACTAAAATAATGTTCTCTTCTTTTTTATGTATACTATAACAAACGTCAAATACGCTAAAACAGGAATAATAGAAAAATATTTCAGTATTCTTCCATCACTAAACCTCAAATATAGCGAAACAGCAAGTAAAAGTACAAATCCTCCCATTTTTACAATAGCCTTCTCTACCTCCAGCATAGTAAAAAAAAGTTTGGCTTCTTCATTCATTGGATCAATCCCCAAAACTTTTCTATAATTTTCCTTTGCTTCACGCCAATTTCCCATATAAGCCTCAGCTCTTCCGGCAAACTGAAGCTTGCTTCTTTCAGAAGCTCCGGTATTCATATATATTCGAATTAATTCTTTCAATTGATTTTTGTCTTTTTTTCTTTTTGCAGTGATCAGTAAATATTTAAGTATTATAGGATCAGTACTGTCTTCGCTGAAGGCTTCTTCTACCATCTTTATGCCCTCTTCTTTTCTTCCTCTTTTCCATAGAGAATATCCATACAAAGCCTTTACATCTGCTTCACTTGTACTTATTTTGCTTATGTTGTCGTAATACAGATCCACACTATCATAATCGCCTTTTTCATTGTGATAAAGCATCATCAGTATGTATACCGCTAACGGCCTCATACCATGTTCCAGTGACTTTTGACACAACTCAATGGCATTGTCAATTCTACCAAAATAATATTCACATACAGACATATCATAATAAGCATAGGGATAATCAGGATATTCTGTTATCAAATTCGAGGCAATTGCCTTAGCCTTTTCATAACGCCCAAGTCTGATAAAATGTTGCACTTGCTTCCTGATTTTATAGGCTTCTGTGTTTATTCCATATCCCATTATCGTCACCTATCAAAATATTACTTGTATTTTTAAGACCTCTTAAATGTCTTAAATATTTCAAAGGTTAAAAAGGTTTATAATTTTTCTTATGTTTTCCCTAATTTCACTTAGTCCGACAATATCGACGAGTACTTTATTGTTAATCTAAAACATATCCCTTCTGTATTTGCATATTATTATAACAATCATAAAATACAGAAATATTAAAAAAACGGATAAAAACTTGAATATTTTTTCCTCATAGCCAAAAAATGCTATAGCAGCAGCTAGAAACATATATACGCCAAACTTTACCAGATGTTTATTCATATCTGTCCAAGCTAAAAAAGCATCAGCTTTCAAGTCCGCTGGATCAATACTCAAAACTTTTTCAAAATTTTTCTTTGCTTCACGCCAATTTCCCAGATGCGCCTCAACTCTGCCGGCAAACATCAATATATCTTTTTCGGAAGCACCTGTATTCATATATATATTTATTAATTCTCTCAATCGTTTTTTATCTTTACCGCCTCTTTTAGCAGTGCACAATATATAATAAAGTATGGCAGGATTTGTACTGTCTTCACTAAAGGCCTCTTCTATCATATTTCTGCCTTCTTTTTTCCTTCCTCTTTTCCACAATGAATATCCATACATAGCCCGTACATCTGCTTTGATTGCACCCATTTTATTTATATTGTTGTAATAAAACTCAACACTTTTATAATCACCTTTATGATTGTGATAAAGCATCATCGCCGTATATACCGTTAATGGCGCCATACCAAGTTCCAGGGATTTTTGGCACAATTCAATTGCATTGTCAATTCTGCCCAAGTAATATTCACATAATGCCATATCATAATAAGCAAAAGCAAAATCAGGATATTTTGATATTAAATCCGATGCTATTGCCTTAGCCTTTTCATAACGCCTAAGGTCAATAAAATGCTGTACCTGCTTCCTGATTTCATAGGCTTCCAAGTTTATTCCATTCCCCAATGTTATCACCTGTCAAGATATGCTCTGTATTTTTTAAGAAACATTTCCACATCTCTAAACATACCGCTGTTACTTCCATACTTTATATATGTTTCCATTGTTCTCAACCAATCGAGGGTTGAAGGTTTTGTCTTTTCGATGGCAAAAATCAAATCATCCATGTTTATTTTTCTTTCAATCCCCGTCTTCATAATTGAGCCAATTACATTTTCAACTGCATGCTCAACTACATTTTCAATATCCGCACCGGAATATAATTCTGTTCTCTTTGCAAGAGTCATATAATCTATGTCTTCAATGGGTCTTCCCTTAAGTTTTAAAGCAAATATCTCTTTTCTGGCATACACATCGGGCGGCATGACAAAAATAAGCTTGTCAAAACGTCCCGGCCTTCTCAAAGCAGGATCAACGTCCCAGGGCATATTTGTGGCACCAATAATAAGTATTTTTTCGTTACTGCTATCTATGCCTTCCAGTTCTACAAGAAATTGATCAATAATAGGCCTCATATTCTCACTAGACAGTTTAGCACGGTTAAAACCTATTGTATCTATCTCGTCAAAAAACAGCACACAGGGCTTCTTTGCCCTTGCCTTGATAAATATGTCTCTAATATTTTGAGAACTTACTCCAAAATACGGGTCAAGTATATCTGTTATATGTACAGGAATAAAATTTGCCTTGCACTCACCGGCAGTTGCCTTTGCAATAAAGGTTTTGCCACACCCGGGAGGTCCATAGAGAAGAATTCCCCCTCCGGATTTCTTCTTGAATTTTTCAAACAGTCCGGGAGAAGAAAAAGGCTTTATAATTTTCATTCTTATAGTTTCCTTAAGCTCATCCAGTCCTCCGACATCGGAAAAAGTGACACTTTTATCCGTGTCTTCATCCAACGGAACATTTCCTCTCCGCTTTCCCTCTATAACTCTAAGGGGAATAAGCTTACTTTCATCTTCATTCTCTTCAAAATCCAACTCTCCTGAAGTTTGATTATCTTTATTGTTTTCTCCGTTTTCTATACTGTCAAAATTATTTAAATATATTGAATTTTCGCCGTCATCCACAGGCATTGAATCTTTATTAAGGCAAGACGACTCTGATAAACTGCTGAGAGCTGTAATTATCTCGTTCTTAATGCTGTCATCACAATATTTTAATGCTTCCGAAAAGGCTTTCAATGCTTCACTGATATTGTTGTTCTGGGAATGTTCGAGACCAAGCAAATACCATGCATTAGCGTCCTTTGGATTTGCTTTTATCATTTTATTTATCAGTTCAATCTTATCCATTTTTATCCTCCCGAAAAAATGCTTGAATTTATTATATCATAAGGTCTATTTTATTAAAAACAAGGCCAGAGAGAATAATCCCAGAATTCCGATTATTATCAATGAAACAGAATCTTTATACAATGGATTTTCACCAACTTCTATAAAAGTGGGATTTCTTTTATGATATTTTATCTGTATCTTATCTCCTATTTGACTGTCAGGAATTTGTTTTCTCGAACTAACTTTGTACTCCTTTTCACCAACAGTATATGATAGTATGGCAATTCCATATTCAGTATAACCTGTTATTACTGCCTGTGTGTCCACTGCATTGTTTTTAAAGTCAATTTCAGTATATTTAAAAAAAATGCCCGACAGTATAATAAAGATAAATGTTGCAAAAGCCATCGGAACAAATAAATTTGAAATCTTTTTAATGTTCTAATTTTATCACAAAATATATTTGAAAGAACTTCAAATCTGCCAATTCATTTATCTTCATATATTTCAGCATTTTTAGTTGCAGAAAATCAATTAAATCTACTAAGTAAAAAACTAGTAGTAAGTATAAATATACAAACTACTAGTTTTGAGCACTAATACAACTTATCGTATTTGTTATAATCTTCTAATTACAGTAGTATATTTAATCATTAAGTTTTACCATTTCCGGCTTAATTTCTGTTCCGGAAAGCAAATTATACAATGCTTCGAAAAAGTCATCTCCCAGCTTCAACAACCAATCATCATATCCACCATAAAAGTGACCATCTTCGGTTATGCAAATAGTCATACAATGCTTTGGAAGATCTGCAACAGGTACCATTGTAGTATTACAGTGTCTGCCATACGCATCTATAACAGATTTAAAAACACCTGTTTTTCTAGGATCTACATATATTGTATTTATAAATTTATTATTTTTTGGATTATTAAAGCTAATTTTCAGCAATCCAAACTCTTCCAAAAAATCTCTTACAGTATTTGAAACCACATATCCATCTTCAGTCAATGATTTTTCCAGATCAGAAATATCAATTTTTCTTCCTTCATACCAACCTGAATCAATTAATTTTTTCTTAGCAACTTCATATTTGTCCACAATTATCACTCCTCATATAACACAAATGCTTCAAGGCTGCAATTGCCATTGTCTAAGCCTAATCTCCAAAAAAGATTTTTAACCATTCATTGCTTTAAACAACTCTTTATCTAAAGAATAAAATCGATATAAAAATGATGACAAGGAATCTGCTATCTTAACAAAGTTAGTTAATCTTTTCCCTTCGCAATAGTAGTAAACTGGTGGTTCATCACCTTCATCCAACTTAAACAAACAAAACATATATCCCTGACTTATCCAGAAAACAAAGTCCTTTTCAGACAATTTACCAGGGAAATTATTCTCTTCTAAAAGTTCTTCTGCCCATTCTTTTAAATACATAATTTCATCTTTAAAGCAAGAGCGTCCTCTAAAAAAAAAGATACTCCATTTCCCATATGCTTATAAAACTCTATATATGCACTCGGAAGCTGCTTACCATTAGTTATTTTTTATGTTCGTCGATATCCTTCGGAGTTGTAGGATTCATTTCAACCCTTTTCATCTTTAATAATTCAATGAAATCAACAAAATATGTAAAGTCAACCTCTTCTGTTGGTACTCCCCAGCAATACCTACACTTTAATGTATGATATCAAGTCAATTTCAGGCAAGCTTACTAAAGGAAAATAATTTTAGTTTATAAATGTAAATGAAAACTCCAAACTCAAGAAAAAAAGCTTAAGTGTTTTATTCCTTCAGCCTTATATTATCAATTTGACTATTAATATTATAATAAAAAAAGTATACATTCTACCATATTAATACTATTTTGACGCCTGTTCCCTTAACCATTTTTTCATTTCTTCACCTTTAAGTAAAATTTTTGTTCCTTCAGGACCAATATCTATAGTTTGGTTATCATAAATTTCCTCCAAGCCAGTTGCTCCCTTAAAGCAAGTATTATATAACCTTGCTCCGTTAAAAACCGTTGCTTTTAAGTTTGCATTACAAAAGCTACACCCTTCTAAATTTGCTTTACTAAAACTAGCTCCCAATAACTCAGCATTTGTAAAATCAGAACCTTTCAAATTTGCTTCATAGAACGTAGCTCTTATAGCTTTGCAATTAGTAAAAATTCCATTCAGGCATAATGTTTTATTCATATTTGCTTTGCTTAACTTAACGCCAGTTAAATCAGCATTATTAAATATTGACAAAACTAAATGTGCATCATTTAGCATGGTATTAACAAATTTGGAATTTGCAAAATTTACTTCTTCCATTACTGCTCCATCTAAATCCAATCCTGAAAAATCTAAATCAGATAAATCTCTGTTACATAAATATAACCTCATTCCATCTTTGCCAGATGTATTTGACCAAACCATATGATAATCAATCATTTTTTTCAGTTCTGTATCATCTATTCTTTCCAAATTTTATAGCACCTCATTTCAATTACTTCACATAAACTTTAATTTATTTGCTTTTCAGATAAACCGACTTTTTACAAAAATAATTTTAAAGCTCTTGTATATTCAAAATTCGTTGTTTTCTCACCATATCTTGAACCAACAGGAAATGACTTAGTAGCAGGATTAAATTGATCCTAAAACAATTCCATTGTCTTGTGCGCTCTAAGACAACAGGGTAATTTACTATATTTCCTTACAATACAATTGAAACACTTTCATATTTTGGAATTACTCTACTATAAGCTACAACTTGATTCAAATGATACTTCAGGATCCCAGATCCATCGTTGTTCCATTCACTATATTTCTTTTTTGTTATAGAATTACCGCCACTGACTTTCATATTTTATAGTTCTATCTCCACTAGCTTCATTGATTAATCAATGATTAAAACATGAACTTCTTATTTTTTTCCTTACTACAGAATTCAGGTGTTACAGTTCTCCAATTTAAACCAGTTAGCATACTTTTTAAAATCTCCAGTAATTCATTTTACTAAATCTCGGCTGCTTTGTATTTTTACACTTAAGCCTTTTTTGCTACAAAACTCAAAAACTTCAGTTAGTATATCAAAGATATTCTTCCCATTTAATGCAACAAAACACTCTGAAAGATTTGATGGTTGTAATTGATCAAAAAAACTGTTTGGTGGCTTTTTGGTTAAGTCTTCTGCATCCCATATAATATCCTCAGGTTTCAATTTAGCAAATTTTTCTCGAATATCTTTTAATTCATCTAAAGCTTTTATCGTTTCGTCTGAATTAAGTCCGTCATTATAAAAATTTTTTTGCAGATAAGGATAAATACTCCCCCAATTATTTGACTCTAAACGATAACTTATTGTCGAGAAGAAAGCATGTAACAAATCTGCATCACCAAATTCTCTCCAAATAGCACTATATCTGAATCCTACACTCATAATATGCTCTCCTTTATCTCAATTATTTTGAATTTAATTTTTATGACTAATTATTTTTTAAATATCATTTCAATCAATTCTTCAGTTTTTTCTTTGATTTTCTCTTCCCTGATAATTTTTCATTTTTCTTTAAATATCTCACTCATTTATAGATTTCACCATCTTCAAAATAAGCCATTTAGACAGATTATGTATTGCTGCACAATTATGGATTATATTGTGTATGCCACCGAAACTGCGTCTTCTTCCTTTATTGCGGCCATTGGTATCCACATAATCTCAGGCAGCAAACTTCCCAAGTCTAGCGGGATCATTGCCCTCAATTCCTTCGTCCTGCTTGTCTATGAGATGGATGTCACTCAAGCTCCTACACAGGGTCTTTTGCCCTTATGGTGATTACTCACCCAGACTATCCGGCTCGTTTTGTCAATATTCAATCTACAATCAAAATTGAAAACTTTAGTTTTATTCTTTCTGCTTGCACCGCCTGATTACCTGTCTCATTGCTTGAGTAAGACTGCCAAAAGTCGCTAAAGCCGAACATAGTCTTGCTCTTGACTGGATTACGAAAGCAATGTATCATCCCGTATGCGGTGCAGGCTATGCTGCTTTTACCTCAGGTCTTCTTATATTACCCATCATCACTCCTCATTCTTCGATAACAATGGCATCATCCCGAAGGTCAGATTGTACCATAAACGTTTCCTCCCTCGCTTACGTAATGCTTCCCGGAACTGTTCTACTTCAGGCTTAATCCTGCCAACTTTTGAATCTGTCTCGGATGCGAGAATTGGCTCATGTCACCTATTTTAGCTTCGAATCCTGCCGCTGTAACCAGTCCTACGCCTTTATTCCCTAGTATCTTCTTGAACCTTGGTATCTCCTTTGCCAGACTTCCTATCATATCTTCTGTCGTAATTTCATCTTCAGGGCACACTTTAATGCTTATTATAATAGTGTTCTTATTATTCTAACTCATGAAATCCCGTCTTTTTGCTATAAAAAAGCCTTCTATGATTTTATATTCTATCATAGAAAGCTTATTTTACAGAGTTTTTTCACAGTCTCGTTTTTCTGATTTTCTATTTATTTTATATCACATTTATTCTATGCTTTTAACAAAATGTATAATGGCTGCCGGTTCTGAAGAGAAGTCAAAATATATTTCTAAATCTTTTGTTTCATCGGTTCCTGTATCAATAGGAATTATACTAAATTCCTCTTTTGGATTATCATCTCCTAAATTCATATTAAATGCGTAACCCAGCGGTCTCCAAAAGTAATCGAAATCAATTTTTTCATAATCTACACCGTTTACTGCATTTCCCCCTAATCTAAAGTAGGTTTTCAGCCATCCATCAGCATACAGCGGCCCCGTACAAAAAGTAGCAGCTGAAACTTTAATTGGAGTCTTCGACGATTTCTCTACAAAAATTTCAATTCCAGGTTTAACTCTTACATTTATGTCATTAACATAATAATATGTAATAAAGCCGGTAAGCGGTTCAGGCGTTGGTTTATTAATATCAGTTGGTGTCGGTGTTGGTGTTGGCGTTATTAAATCCGTACTGTCAGCACTTTTCGGAAAATCTTTTATCATTCCCAGCAAATATTTTTTCATATAGGCCAAATCAATAGCATCGATTTGGTTATTTCCATCTACATCCGCACAATAAAATCCTGTTTCAACAGGAAACGTGTCAACCATACCCAATATATATTTTTTCATGTACAGTAAGTCAATAGAATTAACGTCATTATCCCCATTAACGTCACCAATTAAAACATTATTGTGTTCTGTTTCAGCTAAAATACTTTTGTTTCCTGAAATACTTGCATTTCCCTCACTACCGTTTTCCGCAGCAAAAGTGTTAAACCTTAGAAGCAGCAAAATAAAGACTGCTGACAATAGCAAAACTTTTTTCATAAATACCCCTCCCCTATTTGTCTTTTCATTATAATAATCTCACAATAAAAAACTTTAGTCTATCTATTTTTACAACCAGTCATATCCTATGTTAATAATTATATTATAATTTTTTTATTATGTATACTTTAACATATTCCATATCTTTTGCTGATATATTTTGATATTAACGCTACGATATTCATCCCCTACTTATAAGTTAAATATTTTCCTATATTACGTCTTATTATAAAGGTACATTGCTATATTGGAATGAACAGGCGGTTTTATAAGAATGTAATAAAAAAAATACTTTTCATGGGCTTTATCGAATTTATTTAAAAACGTTATATCGGATTGTTTCCTGGTTATATTCCAAAAGAGGGGCGAAGAGACATAAAATTTTCGTTATAAATTTATTTCCGCTAAAAGCAACCATATACCTTTCTTCAAGTTCGCAGCCCAATCTGCATTTTGTACTTTCGGCCGTCTGCCCGAAATCGATTATATTAACTTTGTTTTCCATTCCCATCTTTAACATATGCAAAAGCATATTGTAATAAAGGTCAAAATCATCTCTTACACTATAATCCATTCCGCCAAAGACAAAGCTCATAAAGCCGTTATTTGTATAATACATTACAAAAGCAACCGGTTTGTTTTCATTATAAAAAACATCAATATTGCAATTGGACAATTGAAAAAAAGTTATAGGTAATGTTTCAAGGGGAAACCGGCTTTTCTTTAAGACTTGAAGATATAAATTATAAATCTCATAATCAAATTCCCTGTTATTAATTCTTATAACTTTTATATTTCGTCCTTTTTCCAGAGCTTTTCTGACTCTTCTTCTATAAGGACTGCGAAGGTTTTGCAAATAATCTTCAAAATTTTTAAAGCAGTTTAAAAAAACACAGCTAGATAAAGTCTTTCCGACAGCTGCACAGTTTCCAGAAATCCCTAAAGTGTCCTCCTTCTTAAGATTAAGCATCAAAAACAAACCTTTTTTCTTTTTATAATCTTCAATCAAAGCTTGCACATCACCCACATATCCTTTGCAGTCCACCGAAGCCGGTGGAGCAATAACCGTAAAGGGAAGCTGCAATTTTATCTTTCCAAAGGTAAACAGATTTAATTTCATCCGATATTCACAGGCACAGTAAGATGGATGGATTACAGCCTTAACTTTGCGTTCATCTGTAATGGCAGACAGTATAACATCGCTTGAAAGCCAACCGTTGGCTGATACTTTTTCATCCCATTCCCTGTTAGGCAGAGAAACTTCCTTTCCTTCAAATCTCTTTTTCATAAGTGAAAAACTCCTTATAGGGCTGCTTAGCATACCGATATGTTATTGCTTTTGATTTTGTATTTTCATCTAATATCCAGCTGCTTAAAATCCTTTTTGTATTTTTCGGTGCTGCCTTTATTGCTGCGTCAAAGAGAGACAAAATCACACCAAACTGTCGGTATTTGGGTAAAACGGCTATTTCCATTACCTTTGCCGTTTGAGGTCTTTTCCCAAGCAGCTTATATTTAATAAAAGTTATAATAGAGGCACCTTTTCCCACAGGCACCAGTTCATTATAGTCAGGGTACCAAAGAATAAAGCCTACATCTTCTCCCTTTATCTTTGCAAATATAAGATTGCGATTTTCCAATAAAGGACGCAAGTCCTTGAACAAATCGGTATCTTCCTCATAATCCCTGAAACAATAATATTTATGTCCATCAAAAGTTTTGTTATTAAGGTCAGTGTATCTTTGCATTGTTTTATTAAAGCCAGCACCAAAATCGGCATATTCGATGGATACCTTTTCAATTTGGTTTTTAAACTTATTTATATCTTCATTAATTCTCTCTCTTACTAAGCTAACATCCTCAAAAAAGCTTACGAATTTAACTTTTGAAAAGTTTTCAAAATATTCGTGATAATAAAGAGGCGAATAACTTTCCCCAAAGGATGGAACCCCTGTATCGCTGCCCAACCCAACACTGTAGTTTACATGCCCGTCAAGGGCCACCACAAGTCTTTTACAAGAATTCTTCCTGCCAAAATCCTCGGCATAACCGATTAACATAGAGACAGCTTCGCGACATTCCGGAAGAGCTTCAAAAAAGGATACGCAAAGTTCGTTGGGTAACTTATTGTTTATTATTAATACACAGGCACAAAGAATTTTATCCTTTTCTTTAACTGCAACCATCTCCTGCAGCGAAGATTTATAAAACGGTCTGTGCTTTTCACAAACGATTTTAACAACACTGCTCTTATTATCCTTAAAATTCTTGTCATCTTTATAAACTTTTTTTATAAAAGCAAGATATTCTCTTAATTCAATCTTTGAAATCTGCAATCTGTACCACCCTTAAATTATATTTGGTGTAATTCCCTTTGAAATCTGATATTTGTAATATAAGTTAACATAAAAGTAAAATAGATTTTTTAGGGGATGATTAAGAAAATCTTTTCTTAAGATTGTTCGTTTGATGATACTTTTAAGAGAAAAAACCCTTTTGTATAATCTCCAATATTCCTCCGTCAATGCTTCCGCCGACATATTCTTTGGCTTGTGCACAGCAAAAGCCCCGTTAAACTGATATATATCCTCCGTTATAATCCTTCCTGCCTTTTTCATTTCATCATAAAAAACCGTTCCGGGAATTGGTGTGAGAATATAAAAACGGGGAACAGTTATTTTGTTTTCGGTTATAAAATCTGCAGTATTTCGGATGCTTTCAACGGTATCGCCGTCGGCTCCAACCACCATCTCTGTTGAAACATCTATACCTGCAGCCTGGACTTTTCTTATCTGTTCTTTGTATTTCGATACTTTAGCCCAAGACTTATGCATAGTATTAAGGCTTTCCTGGGATATGCTTTCAATACCGAAAGACAAGGTAATACACCCACTTTTTGCAACAGCCCTTAATACTTCCTCATCATCGGCAATGGAAATTTCACATTGGGAAAGCCATGTCATATTGAGTTTCTCAATCTCTGCACAAAGTTCTAAAATATACTCTCTGTCGGCAAGTATATTGTCATCTAAAAGAAGAAACTTCTTATATCCCAATTCTTTAATATATTTTATATCCCTAATGACTTCAGATATTTCACGGCGGAGGTAGCGATTTCTATACAGGCAGTAAACCGAGCAAAAGGAACAGGAATTAGGACAGCCTCTTCCTGCTTGGACGGGCAAAAAATCACCAATTCTTTTACCTTTAAAAATTTCATATTTCGGAAGAGGATAACTTAACTTCGCAAGGGGAATATTGTAAAACTCCTGCAAGCTTCCCTTTTCAAAATCGGAAATGAGTTTGGGAAACGCTAATTCTCCATCTCCAATAATAACACTGTCACAATACTTTTTTGCTTCCTCCGGCATAAGACTTGCCATGTATCCGCCCATTACAACCGTCTTCCCACGCTTTTTAAACTCTTTTGCAATGTCAATGCTTCGGATAATAGCATGGCCCATGCCGGATATGGCAATTATATCCGCATCGGTGTCAAAATTGACATCTTCAATTGTTTCAAGACAGCATTCAAATTCCCAATGGGGAACTAAGGAGGCCAGTATTGCAGGAGCTAGCCCTACAAAATACAAACGCGATTTTTTAATCAGTTTTTTACCCTCAAAATAAGGCGTTGATTGAATAAAATATATCTTCACCAATATCCCCCATTTTTTCTTTTCAAATAAGTTAACATATTTACAACTCGGTACAAAATGACCTTATCTTTATACCTTAATGTCTACTTTCCTCTAATTACCTTCTTTATATACTGCCAAGTGATTTGAGCAGCACCAAGCGACAGTTTCAAAGTTGTTATTATTCCATAACGTCTAAACATATAAATTACATTTTTCGGTCTTATGGTTATCTTATAATAAAGCTTTATAATTTCAAAATAATACCTTCTTGCACTTATTTTTTCAGGCTTTATTACAAGATGCGCCATATCCCACTTTTCATGCTGATCATAGGGAATAATCAATTGATCTTTGTACTTCTCAAAATAGGGTGTTCCCGGCATTGGAGTAAACGGCTGGAGATTAACAAAGACAAGTTCCAAATGCTTTATGTATTTATAAAGATTCTTAAAATCCTTTTTGTCCCAGTCTACACCTAAAATAATAGTTGCATAACACTCTATTCCATACTTTTTCAATATTTTTACTGCTTTCTCATTGTCTTTAATTTTAGTTTTTTTGTTAAATCCGTCAAGCTCCTTCTGAGTAGCAGCCTCTATTCCTACAATTACTGAATTTAATCCCACCTTCGATAAAGCTTCTATAATATCTTCATTTGCTGCTATAAAATCTGCTCTTCCATATACCAAAAAGTTCTTTTCAATCTTATTTTCTTTGACTTTATTGTAAAACTCCAAAAGTCTTTCACGATTAAATAGAAAATCATCATCCACAATATAAACTTCTTTTTGAGGAATTTGTAAAAGTTCCTCTATTACATCGTCGATTTCTCTAGCTTTATAGGGTGAAATTTGCCTGCAAAAACAGAAGTTGCAGTTATAAGGACATCCGAAAGATGTTTTAATAAGAGCACATTTATTGGCAAACAGATAATAATATTTATCGGTATACCTTTTCGGCAGACTCCTATCGGCAAGGCGCACCTTTATGTCTTCACAATTGGCAGCTTTATAAAAATCTTCAGCACTCCTTGCTATATAATCTATGTATTCGCATTTAAAGTCCTCGGGACAAACAGTGGCATGAACACCTCCGACAGCCACTTTTATATTCTTATCTATCTTTTTTATTGTTTCTGCATATTGCTTCATGATACCGACGTGACTTATATAACCGGTTATACCGACAAGTTCCGGCGAAAATTTGCGGATAAAATACTCTATAGGCTTTTTTTCCAATATCATATCCACAATTTCAACTTCATGGTTATTGGCCTTCAATACAGCCGAAAGCTGCATAAGCTCAAGCGGTTCACATATCATTACACTTTGGAGCCCTATAGTTTCTTTATGGGGTCGGGGACGTATTAATAATATCTTCATAATTTTTCCCTCAAGGCAAAGCCA
Organism: Acetivibrio clariflavus DSM 19732; assembly: GCF_000237085.1. GTDB lineage: Bacteria > Bacillota > Clostridia > Acetivibrionales > Acetivibrionaceae > Acetivibrio > Acetivibrio clariflavus. The sequence continues at coordinate 3,693,707 of NC_016627.1, forward strand.
TAAATCAATGATATAAAACTTTTTTCCAAAATCAAAAAAATCTCCTCCACAACTAATTCATAATACAACTAATTCTTCAAAGCATTTCATCTTCCTGTTGCTTACTTTTCTTTTTCTTATAGTATTCATTTACCAAGCTTCTATATCCATATTCCTTTATCGTCCGGTATCTAAGATTGTAATTTGCTTTTGTATGCTTTCCTGTAGCTATGTAACGAATGCATTCAAGAAAATATCTATCTAACTTATGAAGGCTATCCGATGTATTGATTAACGGAAAGAACCACCTTGTCCATGTCAGCTCGTGATTATTGGGATTATTGTATAACTTATTATTTATTACTCTTATATAGGCTCTTATTGCTCTCTCATCGGAAGCATTATTCTTTATCTTCCACCGGTAAAGCGCTCTTGCCTTTCTTCTCATCTTGCCCTTCATCTTCTTGAGTGAAACATCGGAAACATCTACCACACCATTTATATATTTTATTCCGAGAAAATTCCATTCTCCGTAGGGCTCTGAGTAATAAATCTTTTTAGGGTTGATTGTCAGTCCTTCCCTAAATAGGTAGCTTTCAATATATTCCCGATGTCCTTCCAATTCCGCCCTGGATTTTGCAAAAACAATTATGTCATCGGAATATCTGGCATAGGAAATTCTTTTATTTTGAAAATACCAATCCATATCCATTAAATACAAATTTGCCAAAAACGATGATATGGGAACGCCTGCCATGATTCCTTTGCGTTCTTCTACTATTTCCCCTTCTTCATCAATCACAAAGGGATTTAGTAATATCTCTTTGATCAAATTATATGTAGCCTCTTCCTTTATCAATACCTTTTGTAATCGAGGCAGTATCCTTTCAACGTTTACTGAATTGAAATAGTCATGAATGTCCAGCTTATACGAGTAATACTCACTGATATCCGGTTTATTCACAAGGGATGCAATTGCTTTTCTGACTCCTTGGTCATGCCTGAATGAGAAGAGATTGTCGGCAAAAATCTTATCCTTTTCATGCAATAAAAAAGCAATAATCTTTAAAACATATTTCTCGGCCTCATCATAGGTATACACTATTCTCTTTTTGTCTACACCTATCTTATTCAAAATATATTTCTTAGGATATGGAAACGGAACGGCATTTTTAATATTATCCAAAACAATACTATACTTTCGCCTATCTATGTATTCTCGAAGCATACGTAAATCTCTTTTTCCAATATGTCCGCTGCTTTCGCAATAGGTATAGTATTTTTCCCATTCTATTGGGTCTTCTATCCTCTCAAGGTAGTCCATTCTATCCCCCAAAAACCGATAAAATATTTTAATCCGTCTATTGTCTATATTGCATAAAAAAATAGAGAAGAAAACTTTAAAACGAATTATAATTCGTTTACGAGACGATACAGAAATCAACTACCTGCACAGTTATCAAACGATTTCTGCTGCGCCCCTTGCAGGTGCGAATACGCATTCTTCTCTACAATTAGGATTATACATAATACCAACCTTTCAATCAAGCTTAAATTAAAATCAAGTTATTCATTGTTCTCCATGTTGGAGGAGTAAAAACTTTAAATAGCCTTACTTATATAACAAAAATTCTTCTTAATTTTATTAAAAGAACTTTCAATATAAAAATTACTGAACCAAAATTTATACAAGCATAAAGCGGTGCTTTCCTCCTTGCCCAGGCCAGCTTTATAGACAATTTATAATATTCATAGGTAAACCTCATAACACTCATATGCTTTGGCTTTAAAATACAATGGAATAGATCCTGTTTCCTTGGGTCAAGGGTTAAGAGCCTGTTCTTGTATTTAGGATAAGCTGCCGCCCCCTGCATTGGAGTAAAAACCGATATGGTCGGAATGATGTTTCTTGCCTTTATCCACTTGTATAAAGCTTTAAATTCATCTTTGGACATATCCTGATGAACTATAAACAGCCCGGCACAGATAATATCAAGCTTGTTTAGTATCCTTACACATTCTTCGTTTTGCCTTGCCGACACCTCTTTATTATAGCCTTCAAGCTCTTTGTCGGTCGTTGCTTCTAAGCCCACCATCACAAGAGAAAGTCCTATATCTTTAAGTTCAGCCATAAGTTCTTCGTTTTCTGCAATAAAATCCGCTCTCCCATATACCAGATATTTTTTATCAATTTTCTTCTCGCGTATTAACCTAACAAATTGCTGAAGATACTCTTTATCAGTCAAAAAATTATCATCAGTAATGTGGATGTTTGGAGCATCGGTAGTCATAATTTCATTTACCAGTTTTTCAACCTTTTTGCAGGCATACTTACCTAAGTTCCGATTGGTGCAATAGCAGAAAGTACATGAGTTTTTGCAACTATAGGAGTTTTTTATCAGTGCAAGGGGATGGAAAGTCAAATACCGATACCGGTCCCTGTTTCTATAGAAATAAGTCCTATCCACCTCCGGTAAATCGTTTGGGTCCTCAACCACCTTCTTGTTTACCTTCCATTTTCCTTCTTCCCGATAACAAATTCCACAAATTTGCTCTAATTCGACAGCTGAACTTTTATGCCCAATAAAATCTATAAGCTTTATGAAGTATTCCATACCACTTAAAAGGTATATATAATCGGTCTGGGAATCAAAAAAATTCGAGTAATTTATCTCAGCATGACTTCCCCCTATTATCACGGTAATATTAGAGTCAAACCTCTTTATTAAGCGTGTCAATTTTTTCATCAGCTTCTCCTGCGTGATGTATCCCGTTATACACACTACCTCAGGCGAAAATTGCTTAAGCCTTTTTTTAAGGGGAGTCAGGTCATGCCTTCTATCGTAAATAAATGCTTCATGACCATGATTTTTCAGCGCCGTATAAAGATATTCCAATTCCAAAGGCTCATGGTCAACAAGATTTGTATAGCTAAAGATTCCTATTGTTTCAGGCTTAATAAGAAGTATCTTCATTGCTTCAGACCTCTGTTGGCATATTTTCTATCAAAGGTTTTCAACAATCCATCCAAGAATATCCTCGGATAATTAAACTAGTACAGTAAATCAAACTGAATCTGAAATTATTATACAGCATTTTTGCGTTCTTCATAAAACAAGCTTCTGTCGGGCTTGAAATTATAATCGATAATAGGTTCCCCACAGGGATTTTGAATACTTGCCACCCTCTTATCGTAATGCGGTCTTATCAACAAATATTTCTGCCTGCCTATAAGATTTCCACCTTTCTATAACATACCGGCAAACTTCTTCTGAAATATTTCTTTTAAAACCATCCTGTCCTTTTGGTATCATAAGCAGTTTTAAATATAGTCCTAAACCAAATTTTGGGATAAGTATACACATACAGCATATAAACCCTTAGCATAAACATGAATGAAGACATTTTTTCAGGTTTTATTGTGATATGTAAACCATCAAGCCGTTTTGACTTGAACTTTATCAAACGGTCCTTATATTCTTCATAGGCATCGGTACCTTTATAGGGAGTAAATATTCCAAAAACCACCCACAACAGATTATTTTCTTTTATGAACTTACGCAGTGTTTTAAAATCCTGCTTTGATGACTTATGACTTACAACAAACAATCCGTTACATACAATGTTATTATTTCTTAAATTTTTGATGGCCTTAACATTTATTTCTCTTGAAGTTTGCTTATTATAATCTTCGAGAAACTCATCATTTATTGCTTCAAGACCAACTAAAATATCTCTAAAGCCTGCCTTATACATAAGTGGCAGTATATCAGGATTTTCCGCTAAAAAGTCAGCCCTTGAATATGCCATAAAATGCTTGTTAATCTTTCTTCTTATAATTTCATTACAAAAGATTTCAACCCGTTCCTTATTAATCAAAAACGTGTCGTCCACAAACCATATTCTGGGATGGTCAATTTCTTCAATTTCATTGATGACATCGAAAATGTCCCTCTCGGTATAAACCCCGCTATTCATTTTTGCACAATAGCAAAAGGTACAAGAAAAGGGACAACTGAAAGAAGCCTTAACAAGTGCAAAGCTGCCTTTAAGGAAAATAAAATTTTTCTTTAATCCTTCACGAAAAGCAGTCCTGTCCGGACGGGTTATAAAGCAGTCAACAGGCTTTCCTTTCTCCTTAATAATCCACTTATTATTTACCTTAAAACAAATTCCTGTCTGTTTTTCAAGAACTTCAGGTGCGAATCCACCTAAAAGAGCATTTTTCATGGAATTTAAACCGTTATCATGGTATACAAAATCTATACTGTCGGTAAAAAAATCTTTATAGTTCAACTCTGCCTCAGGACCTCCCACCGTGATGTAAAGGTGGGGAAATTTTTTCTTCAATCTATTAGCTGTACGTATTATATAATCAGTGGTATTAGCATTAGAAGTAAATCCCACAAAATTAAAACCACCCTTTTTAATTTTCCGAACCAATCTGTTAAACCGGAAATATCGTGAATACTGAAATTCATCGAAGATTTCACATTCGATATTTAGATCTCTGCAAAGGCCGGCAACATACTCAAGGCCTAAAGGCTCTAAATTGGCAATAATAGATGAAAATTTCGGTCTTACAAGCAAAAATTTTATTGTTTTTGACCCCATTATTATTTACCTCGTATTAATTTTTAAGAATTGATACTTTACTAAACACTCCAAAATTTATGACTTGATAAATATAGCTTCGATTTGCCTTTTCTACAAGCCTGCTCCACATAGCAACCTGTAAAAAGCGAGAATAACTTCATTTATTTCTATTCAAAACCTTTAATAATAATAATAATAATATTATTTTAACTTTATAATATTTTAACTTTCGATAAACATAAAAGCAATATTATGATTTTTTATTATTAGTAAAAAACTATTTCAAAACTTATCCGAAATATGTTTACATATTATAAATATATTTTTCACATCCTACGTGTAAACATGCTAATCCTGCTGCCCCTCATTATTTCAGCTTGTTCAATCCTAAAGAGCAGCAGATGAATGGCAACCGGATACTTCATTTCTCTTTTCTATCGCTAAAACAAAGTCATCTGTTCCGACTTAACTTTATAAAATGCCGATTCCAACCCTTCCTGGGACTTAACCAGTTTAGACTGTATTACGCTCATATTCATCCCTGTAAGCTGTCTATGTATGAGACTGTAGACTACATCAAACTGCATATAAATATCCACCTGCATGTGCCCTGTCAGACATATCATCTGGGTATTTGTGCCCTTGGCCAATTCAAATATATAGGATAAAAGATATCCAGCATTAGCCTGTCCAAAGGGATTGTCTATCCATATAACTTTACTGGAATCCGGCCATCCCGTCTTTTTAACTCTAAGGTAAGAAATAATTGAAATGAACATGGCAAAAAATCCGGCAAGTTTTTCTCCTCCAGACCAATTTATAACCACTTCCCAAGGAATATACCTAGATGCTCCTGTAGCCTCAGGTTTAAATACCTTTATTGAATATTCATTGAGGTTTGTTATCGCATCCAACAGACTTACAGGAGACATAATTTTTGATATCTCCCCGTCAATCTTGGCAGGGTCATATTTTCCATCTGCTTTCATCTTTTCAATCTCTTCGATGGAATGCTCTATATATTTTGTCATCAAAGCTTTTCCTTCTTCAGGATGCAGTTGGGGCATTTCAATCACTATAGTCTTCCTGTTTACTCCATCGATATTTATTTTCGAGTAGGTATCAACTCTCTTTAGTTCTTCATAAACTGCCTCTGCCTTGCTGTAACAGCGTTCCACTATCTCATTCTTGTCCCTTAGTGATTCCTCCAATTGCAGCTGTGCACCCTTCTTCATGTTTTCAACGCTGTCAATTATATCTTTGAACAAACCCTTAACATACGTATAATTATATTTATCATTATTCATTATCTTTTCAATAATCATTCTGATTGTCACATTTTCTGCCCAATCAGCATCTTTGTATAGCTCATCGTAGCTCTTCTCTACTGTCGATTCTATCTGCTTCAATTCTTCGAGTAAGTTTTTGTAAATATCGCGGTTCTCGTTGATAATAACATCTATTCTTTCCACCGGAAGCTGAAGCATATCCCACATAGAAATACTTTCACCGTTATGTACGAGACTGTCCATGTACTCCCTTGATTCGCTTCGAATTGTTATTTTATTTATATTAATGTAGTCTTCAATTCTCCCTCCGGACTGCAAAAGTCTTTCTCTTCTTTTTTTAATTTCTTCAAGCTTTTTTGAGTTCTTTTGCCTTTTTCTGTTAAAAGCTTCTATCTGAGAATCAAAAGTTTCTGCATCAACACTTTCAAACGTTTCAAACTCAAAGGGTTCTAATTTGAAATTTTTCTCAATATTCTTCTTGTGCTCCTTTATCTCTCCTTCTAATGTCTTTATTTGGTCGGAAATTGTTCTCTCATTTTCCCTTATCCTCTTATTTTCAGCTTTCAGTAAATCAAGTTTTCTCTTTTCCTCTTCAAGTTCTTCATCGGAAAAAGATATTACCCTGCCTTCAAAATCAGCCTCACAAAATCCTTTATTGTGAATCTCTTTTATTCTTCGCTTTACATCCTTCATTCGACTCTCTATGAATTGTTGAATACGCTCAGTCTCACTATTGGCAATTTTTCTCTCAAGGCCTTGAGCTCTTGAGAGAATTTCTTCCAGGCTGCCTTTTATATCCATAGCAGGCTTATCTATATTAAGCTTTACTGATATTTGGTCCAGTTTTTCCTTGTTACTTTGATTTTCTCTTACATATGCCTCAAGATTTCTTTTGGTATCTTCGATCTTCTTTGACGTAGAATTAAGCTCTTCATTGAGATTTCTCTTCTCTTCTTCAACTCTAACCAGTATTAACTCCTCTTCTCGGTACCCCTTTTCCAGTTCCTTTATCTTCCCAGAAAGTTCAATATATTCAGTAAGATTGGCTATATCGGTGTTTTTCTCATCTATAAGCCTCTCTATATTACTTATGGCATTTTCATTTTCTTTTATTGTCTTTTTAAGCAGCTCCTTATTTTCTTGAAGCTCTTTTAAAGAAGCTTCATTTTCATATATCTTTTTATCAAGCTCATCAAGTTGACTTTGCATTTCCTTCAGATATCCCTGTGGGTACAATTTCACAAATTCAGAACACCTTTCGATAAGCCCCGTTATTCTTTCCTGATCAATTTTTATTGCTTTACAATTTTCCTCAAATCTTAAAATATTTTGAGCCAAAGTGTTCAAATAATCAGCAAAAGCATCGGAATTCAATGCAAAAGTATTATTATTGGCAAATACAACATAAGCTTCCATACTACCTAATCTATCAATACCGGAAGAATGCTTATCTTCTCCTGTCGGTGTAAAAATTCCGTCCTCAGAATCAACTATAAAGGTAACAGGAGAACTTTCAACCAGTTCAAGTATCTGATTTTTCAGTGAGAATTTGCCCGAATCTGATATTATTTTCTCAAATTCAGCCTTCTCCAGTACAATTGAATGACATAAAAGCGGATTTCTGTGCAAAAATTCTTCTCTCAAATCCTCACGCTGGTTCTTCAGCCACAACGATCCGGGTATACACCTTATACCGTTGCTTTTCAAAAACTCATACACCTTTTTAAGCTCCATATCGGGAATATAATATTCAATGCCTTCATAAAGCAATTTTCTCTTTTGAAGTTCGTGATATTTTCCAAGAACCTCGCTCAAAGAATTATCCACCTTTGCCTTATGAGCTTTCAAGGACTCCAATGCACTTTTGCTGTAGACATCACCATCGATTTCATACATACTTATTTCTCTGTTTATTTTTGAAAAACGTTCCTCAAAAACTTCTATTTCTTCATTTTTGGTCTTACGGTTCTGCTCTAGTGCAGCGACAGCTTCTTTAATTCTCGTTTCACTGATAGAAATATCATCACAAGATTTATTTGCCTTCTCAATCTCTTCTGTCAAGTCTCTTTTCTTATCCGAAAGCTTGTCCCTTTCATCTATAAGGTTTTTAAGTCCGGCATTTGAGTCTACCAATAACGTCATATCCTTTACGAAATAGCTCGTAAGTTTTGATTGTCTGTCCTTATTGTCATCTAGTCTTGTCTTTATAGAGGACAATCTGTCCCTTATACTGTCCCTTTCACTGTCTTTTTCCTTTAACTCCTTCTCAATTGCTTCCTGTTCTTTCCTTAATTTTTCCAATTGCTGTTTCAACTCTTCAATAAGCTTCAGAACTTTTTCATTTTCCTCAACCAGAATACGTTTTGCAAAAAACAGACAGCTCTGGTACTCTCTCTCTATCTCCTCCTCTTTCTTTGAAGCTGTTTCAAGCTGTGCCTTATATGTATTGATTTCTTTTCTGGCATTCAACACTTCTTCAAAAAGAGAAGCAGATTCCATATATTTTATTTTTTTATCCTTTTCTTCAATTTTACTTTCAATTTTCTCAATACTGCCAAGTATATCTTCAAGCTCTTTATTTAATGATTGAAGTTCTATGACTTTATTTTGATATTCCAAGCTATCCTTTTTATATGACAGTTCCTTGATTTTTTCAAAATAATCTCTATCCTTCGTCTCTAGCTCTTCCACTTCTTTATTCAGTTTATCGGTTGCAAGGCAAATAAGGTTACTCAGAGCCAAAATATTTCTGCTTACTTTATCAATTTCTTCAACAGCAGCTCCATAGCTTTCAAGCTTCGAAAGAAGATTTGCAGCCTTATCGCAAAAAGCTTCATACATCTTTATATTATGCTGATATAGAGGTATATTTTTTAAATTTTCAAGATGCTTTTTAAAAGTATCTTCAAGTATTCTCGAGGTTTCACCCTCTCCCATCGGTATATTGGGAATTATCAACTTCTCTATTACACTTCTTGACTTTCTGGCATTCTCAAAAAACTTGTCAATTCCACCTTCCGACTGGTTTATAATCTTAATGGCATCAAATTCTTCCTTAAACAAATTAAATGTATACAGCTTATCTCGGTACTCCTTCTGACGGTCTTTCGAATACACGTTTATATTCAGACGCATTTCAGAAGAAAGCCTTTTTAAGTAGTTATAAAATTCTGAAAAACCTATAACTTGCTTATCCGCAGTTAGCACCTCCATACCTTTTATGTCAAAATCATGAGGCAATGTATAGTTATGGGTGTAAGTAAAAAACCTTAATCCATCCGCACTTTTTGAGACACAAATTCCCGTAAGAAGATAGTCGGATCTTACACCGTCCAAAGCCCATTCAATCATAATATGAGTAGGAGAAGAATTGACCTTGAAATAATCGGAAAAATTCCTGCTACCCATATTGGTATTTGGAAGCACCGACTGAAGTGCAAGTTGAAGTATAACACTCTTTCCGCCGCCATTTTCAAGGTTTATGAGGGCATTCTTACCGTCAAATTCATAAAGTTCGTTTGCAATGTATTTTTTATCATCATCATATTTGAAATTTACAATTCTGAATCTGTTTATCCTAGGCATAAAACCATATCCTTTCAAATTTCATAGCCTGCAAAACCTTTTATATTCTTTCAAGGAAGGAAAGAATCTCCTTCTTTCTTGTGCTTTCGGGGTAATAACCAATTATAAGCGTATCAAACTTTTCTGTCGTGTATATCTCACTGTCATTATCCACATTTACAAGCCCCTGTTCCTGTAAAAACTTTAATGTCCTATATATAAAACTTATTCTTGTACCTTTTGACTGGCTAAAACTCTTTATTTTTTCATCATATGCCGGAATATCAAGCCAGAGTTTTGCTACACTTGAAAAATTAAAATTTAATGCTTCATCAGTTTCTTCACTGTTTTCCATTGAATTGTAAGCTTCAAGCTTTTTTGTAATAAATTCTTCCAGTTCCTCCACCTTAAGAAGGGTTCGAATTTTGTTGTTGTAATTTTCTCCGTTATAGAACTTTATTATTATTGATAGTATCACTACATAACAAATATATAATTCGGTATTGTTTGCCAAGCCCATTTTCTCCCTGAGATTTTCATTGGTAAATCCAAAAAAACGATTATCGGTTCTTGGCGTAAAATAAACTGTATCTCCTGACCGTAATATCATTATCCCTGACTCTTCCTCAAAAATTCTTATAATATATGATATTTCAGGGTCATCAAAGCCCTCAAAATCTTCCGGGTTATTCTTCTTTGTAACTTTTGACTTTTCAATCAAATTCATGTATAAAGCAAAAGCCTTTCTTACTGAGTCGGCTGACAGATTTTCCATCACTTTACCCCCTTAATTGCAAAATCGGTGATTTCATTTCCGTTTTCAAAGACAATCTTTTTTTCCGTTGACAGCAAAATCAGCGATTTTAAAGCCTTCAATTCCGGTTTTGCAGCAAATATTCTATCAAACAGGTAATATATATTTATGTTGTAGCTTGCAGTGTCTCTAACCATCTTGCTTAAAACATCTTCCAAATCCTTAAAATCAATCAGCTTGTGCTGATGCAAAATCACTATCAGACTATAAAAGTCAAAATCATAGGAAGTAGATTTATATAATTGCTCGTCCAACCTTTTTATGGCACAACTCAAACAAGACTCTCCTTCATGGAATGCTTCAAGCAATATAGCCTCAAGGTATGCCATAACCTTTAAGTCCCTTTTCTCCCTATCCTCACGCTCTTTCTTTTCTTTCATTTCCACTTGCATCTCAATATCTATTGTTTCCCTTTCTTCTTCAGTCTCACTCTTTACCCTTTGAGGTTCGAATGCTTTGAAGGGATTAAAAAACTTATTGCGCGCAGTATTTACAAAAAGCGGTGCCAAAATATCCTGCAGGGTTTCATAACTTTTATTTTTTAAAATTAAAACATCAAAAATGCTCTTTTCAAAGTCAATATACTCACTGACTCCTTGGCGAAGCCTCAGTTCCAAAGTTTTTAAGTATTCACCTAAAATATCCAACTTATCATTAAAAAGCCGATCATGTTCAGAAGTTGTTATATTAAGCTTTTTCGTTAGTGTTTTTATCTGCTCAAGACTCTTAAGCTCTTTCTCTTCCAAGTCATTATAGCTAATTTTTTCAATGTTATCTCTCTGTTCTTTCAGTATTCTCTTTATATTTTGAAACTCACGCCTCTCCGATTCGAACTGCTCCTTTATTCTGCCGAAAAGAATCTTCAGTTCTTCGAAGTTAATGCTCAAAACGTTTTGTCTTATATTTAGCAAAAGGTTTTCAAGTCTCTCACGAAGCTGTCTTACCTGAAGATTAAGTTCATTTACTGTTTGCAATGCTCCGGAAAAAACACCTTTTTCAATCTGCTGTTTTAGGTACATCTGAGTTATATTTATTCTAAATTCCGAATAAATCTCCCTTGTCTTAAACAAAAGCTCCATGCCCTGATCGGTTAGCTTGTAGCGGGCAGACTTTTTTATCTCATAATAGGAAGTATCTATTAGCTTTATAGGAATAGATTCATCCTTGTTATTTTCAAGGTTTTTGAATTTAAACTCTAAAACTTCGCCACCGCTTCCTGAGATGGAGTCCCTTATATAGAAAGCCATTTCTCGTGATTCTTCCTGTGTCATATTTATATCATAGGAACGTTTTAAAATAGTTTGAAGAAATCCTGCAATATCATCAATACTGCACTCTTCTCTACCAATCAGCATATTTTCCAATATAAACAATAACACAGAAAATCCGATGGAAACCATGTCAACTTCATTATATTTTTGAAATCCGGACAGTTTGCGTGAAAGGTGAATAAAAGGCGCCAAACTTTGCATTCTTCCTCGAAAATCTTTAAGACAGTCTAAGATAGCCCCTTCATATATTAATTTTTCTTCCAAAATTCACCGCCTCCTGTGGAATATATCTGCCATTATACAATATTTCCGATATTTTTTTCTTGCTTTCCTCATCAAAATACATAAGAAACAAATCAAGGCATATGTCCGATTGCTTTGTTCTTATCTTAGGCGGATTTTTTGCTTCTGCAAGCATTTGCCTATATAAGTTTACATGAGGCACAATCAAATGCGTACCGTACTTTGACGCCATAGAGTTGAATATTCCTATACCTTCAAAATCAAGGTCACCGAAATAATACACCCTATCAATGGAAGTTCCTGTCGCCACTTCATTAATAAAGCTAAAGCTGTTTACTATTTTCTTCCCCTCTCCATAAATGAGCATATCTATATTTACACCGCACAAATCCTTATCAGGCCTTCTTTCAAGGTACTTCAGAGCGGAATAAAAAGTGTCCTTGTTTTCTATAATGAGGATATTAAGCTTATCCTTAGGCTGAAACAATATGTAGAAAAAAGCCTCAAGTGTCTTGTAACAATTTAAATCCGTAAAAGAAAGTCCAAGGCGTTTAAGCAAAACCTTGCCTCTTGATTCCAAAAACTTCTCGTTATTGAAAATTTCAAAAGATCTTTCATTCATAGTACAGCGAAATTTTAGAGATTTATTTTCAAAGTCTTCAAGAAGATACTTTGACAACATAAGTACATAATCTCTGTCTTCTCTGTATGCTTCAGGATTTTTATAGTAATAGCTTTTATCAAGTTTAGGGTGCAAAGACTGAAGTTCATGCAAAAGTTCATCATCCAACTGTTTTTTGTCTTTAATCAAAATTCTATATTTATTGTATAGAGAAGGATTTCTACCATTAGTTCCCGATGCCTTAACAGGTGTTATCATGCCTTCTTCACAAAACTGCTCAATAACATGGGCAAACGTTCTGTAACCGCCCTTTAGTTCAAAATTTTCACTTCCAAGTTTTCTTTCTATATTTGAAAGTATATCAGCTGTTTCAAAAACCTTTTTAGATTGACTTTCAATTATCTTATAAATGATATTTTCCATTTTGTCACCCAATAGTAAATATAATTCTGTATTTGCAATTACATTATATCATACTGTGAATGTTTTTCATTGACTTTAATTTCTACTTAGGCGAAAATAAGAACTGTTTAGCAATAAAAACAAGCAAGCTACAATCTTTTTTGCTAATTTAGCATTACCTAATCTTTGAGCTCTAACGTTTCATTACAGTTGCTTTGCTTACTCCATTCGTTCGGCAAAACTCTTTGATACTTTGCCCACTTTCAAGCCGGGTTTGTATTAATTCCGCCCACTTTGATAATTGTTGTTCAGTTGTTACTTTTTCCATGTCCATACAATCACTCCGTTTATTCTTTTTTACAGTGATTGTATCAACTTCGCAACCATTCTACTATGTGATGATCTGGTCGAGTAAACCCGGGGAATTTCACCCCGAGTTTCTCACGGAACCGTACGTGATAATCTCCCATCATACGGCTCTTGTTATCCAATCGTCGGACGTATCCCTATTTTCCAGTGGTAGAATAAATCAGATTTAGATTTTGCTAGACGTGCCAGATATCTATATGCTTTTCCTTTACTTCCTCTAATTCTTTTATACTTTTTCCTACACCACTTGATTAATGAGAGATTCACATAATTTAATACTTTTATTGCTTCCCTTGAACAAAATTTTGAAAAGTAGTTAGCCCAACCCCGTATTACTGGATTCATTTCTTCCGCAAGCTTTTCTATGGATACTATTTTGTTGTTCCTTCTTATTTCTCTTATCCTATCCCTAAACTTTTGACTTGCTTCTTTGCTGACTGCCGGAGTAAATGCATTGAAGAAGTTGCCATACTTGCTCTTGACTAACCTTCTCCTGAAGGTATACCCAAGAAAATCAAAGGATTCGTGCTCGTGTCTTTCTGTATTTTTGTCACTTCTACAATATACAATGCGAGTCTTTTCCGGGTGTATCTCAAGTTTACATTTAAGCATTCGTTCTTTTAGTTTTCCTAAAATATATTCCGCTTCTTCCTTTGTTTTGCAGTGAATTATTCCATCGTCTGCATATCTTACCCATTGATTCCCCGGAAATTCCCTCTTCATCCACATGTCAAATGCATAGTGCATAAAGAGATTTGCTAAAACCGGACTTATTACTCCTCCTTGTGGTGTTCCGCATTTCCTTTGCTGTATCGTCCCGTCCGGCATTTTTATTGCTGCTTTTAGAAACCTCTCAATATACAGGATAATCCATTTGCTCTCTGTATGCTTTCTTACCGCCCTATTTAATAATTCGTGGTCTATATTGTCAAATAGTCCTTTGATGTCAAATTCCAATACCCATGGCGTTTTCCAGCACCTTTCCCTGGTTACTGCTACCGCTTCAATTGCTGAACGGTTTTGCCTATATCCATATGAATTACTACTAAATATAGGCTCAACTAACTTCTCAAAGCTCATGCGGACGGTCATTTGTGCCACTCTGTCTTCTATTGTCGGTATCCCCAGTAACCTTTTCTTCCCGTTTTTCTTTGGTATTTCCACTCCCTTTACTGCTTTTGGCAAATAGCTACCTGATGACATCCTGTTCCATAGCTTGTATAGGTTGTTCTTCAACTCCTTTTCAAATTCTTCAAAGTTAACACCATCAACTCCACTTGCACCATGATTCGCTTTTACACGTTTGTATGCTTCCAGGACTTGATGTCGTGAAATCTCAAACGACTTTCCTTCTTCCATTAAATCCTCCCATTTCTGGTTGTTTAAATTCTGAAGTATAGATAACAGAATCCCTTCGCTCCATTACCATTACAGTAACTTCTACACTACTACGAATTCTTCCGCATCTATGCTCTACATCGCTACTTTCATCCTTGTCATTCCTTCGCTTGGATTTTTCACTTTACATTAGAGCACAGACTTCTCCTGTTCCTTGTAAGAGCCTGTACCAAGCTCCTGCAATCTCTACGCCGACAGCCATCTGAACAGTAATCAGGTTCCCTTCAGATTTATCCCGCGTGGTCAAAAACACCCGGTTTCGACTGTATTTACGTATTAACGACGCTTCCTCGATTGTTCATTTTCATTCAGCTTCTTGGTACGCACTTGATTGATTCATCAACCTTTTCCTGTAACGCTCAATACCACAGCTTTTGACTGCAGCACCTACAGGCAGTTTGAAACCTGCACCTGAATACCGATTTCGAGAGGCTGTTTAATGTAAAATAAAAATGGACAAAAGTGAAAAAAGAATTCCCCACTTTTGCAATTAATAAATCCCCAGAAATGAAAAAGCCATTGAAGGCACCACCATTTAAATTTATCCTTGTATTAGAGACCAATCTTTTACAAGGAGGAACTGGAGGATGCTATCAATGACTCAAAAAAATCATATCAGAAAAATGTATTATGAACAAGGTATAAGCATTAGTCAAATTTCTAGGGAAACCAACTTTGATAGAAAAACTATAAGAAAGTATATAGACAAAACAGATTGGAATGAATATCCCATTGATAAAATTGCAAAAAGAGGAAGACCAGAAAAACTTAAACCTTTTAAGGATACCATAGACAAATGGCTTATGGAAGATAAGACAGCAAGAAGAAAACAGAGACATACCGCAAAACGGATTTATGAAAGATTAATTGAAATATATAAAGATGAATTTGATTGTTGTTACAAGACAGTATCAAATTATGTTAGAGGGAAGAAAAAAGAAATATATGCAAAATCAGATGGGTACCTGCCTTTGGAACATAAGCCAGGAGAAGCTCAGGTAGACTTTGGTGAAGCAGACTTCTATCTAAACGATAGATTATACAATGGTTACTACATAAATATTTCATTCCCATACAGCAATCAAGGATATACTCAGCTTTTCAAAGGTCAAAATCAGGAATGTCCTTTTTGAAGGACTTATCAATATATTTAAGCATATTCAGGGAGTACCCTATAGGATATGGTTTGATAATGCTAGCACCATAGTTTCAAAAGTATTAAAAGGAGGCGATAGAGATTTAACAGATGATTTTTTGAGGTTTAAAGAACACTACAACTTTGAAGCTGTGTTTTGCAATCCTAACTCTGGTCATGAGAAGGGATCAGTTGAGTCAAAAGTGGGATATCACAGAAGGAACATGTTTGTTCCTGTACCTAAAATAACTAATCTGGAAGAATTCAATAAAGAACTTTTAATAAAATGTGATAATGATGCTGATAGAGAACATTATCGAAAAGAAGTAAAAATATCAGAATTGCATATTGAAGATAGAAAATCATTAATACCACTACCAACTGTAGAATTTGATACAGGAAAATATTTAACCGTAAAAACAAATGGGTATGGGAAATTTACACTAAATAATGGAATCCACGAATATTCTACATCTCCTAAATATGCAAATGAAAAAATTAATATCAAGATAACAGCTAATGAGGTAATTATATTTGATGAAAAATACAGAGAAACAATCAAACATACTCGACTATATGGTGATACTAAGCAGGAGAGCATGAAATGGCTTCCCCATCTTAATACTCTAGCCAAAAGACCTGGAGTATTGAAATATACTGGAATATATACTATGCTGCCACATCCTATGAAAGAGTATATAGAAACTTGTTCGAGACCTGAAAGGGGAAAAATTCTTCAAACGATAGCAACGATTTGTGAGAAATCAAACTTTGAAACAGCAGTAAAAGCAGTAAGTGAAGCGCTTTTGTATGGAGCAGCGGATGCAGATAGCTTGACGGCTCTTTTCAGCAGGCTAAATACTCCTGAACTTGATCTAAAACCTGCTAGAGTACCAGAGGGTATACCAAAACTTAAAAAGGTTGTTACCGACGTTTCTGCATATGATGCTTTGATAAAGGAAGCAGGTGGTAGCTTATGCTAAGTCTTGAAATAGCAGATTGCTGTAAGGCTTTAAAAATTAGTCAAAACATGGTGGAAAACAGTCAAAAGATAACTGCGGACAGTCATCAGGAATACTTACTCAAATTATTGAAGCTTGAGATAGAGCACCGAGAAAAGACCAGACAAAATAGGCTGATAAAGAGTGCAGGATTTTATACAATGAAATCCTTGGAAGCGTTTAAATTTGACGAAGTTACTGTTCCTGCGAGTATAAATATTGATTATTTAAGAAAATGTGAATTCATAAGAGACAAGAGCAATCTAGTGTTTTATGGGAATGTAGGAACTGGAAAAACTCATTTAGCAACGGCTATAGGTATAGAAGCATGTAAGTTAGGTAAATCAGTAAAGTTCTTCAGAACAGCCGCTTTAGTAAACAAGCTTTCAGAGGCAAAGAAAGCCAAAGAACTTTCGGGTTTTATCAAGCAAATTATGAAAAATGATCTTTTGATATTTGATGAATGGGGGTATATTCCTCTAGACAGAGATGGTTCACAGCTTTTATTCGAAATAATATCTGAATGCTATGAGAGAAAGAGCATAATCATCACAACCAACATAGAATTTTCAAGATGGACTAATGTGCTCTATGATGAACAAATGACAGGAGCGCTCATAGACAGATTGCTACATCATTGTCACTTGCTAATTTTTAATGGTGATAGTGAGAGAATGAAAAATTCATTAATCAGGCAAGGTTAACATAAAAAATCCCCACCGGTGCCTGGGGAAAAATTTTTTCATAACTGAGGAATTAATTATTGCAAAAAACAGAGAGGCCTACTCTCATCTCCTACAAAGCATGATTCATTGCGTTTATTCCCCCTCCTTTTGTCGCAATTTCGTAACCGTCAAATAGATCATCACATAGTAAAATGGTTGCATAGTTGATACAATCACTGTAAAAAAGAATAAACGGAGTGATTGTATGGACATGGAAAAAGTAACAACTGAACAACAATTATCTAGGTGGGCACAATTAATACAAAACCGGCTTGAAAGTGGGCAAAGTATCAAAGAGTTTTGCCGAACGAATGGAGTAAGCAAAGCCACATACTACTATTGGCAAAAGAAAGTCAGTGAAGCAAAGTGTACAGTAGTTGAAGAAGTAAAAGAACCCAAAATCGAAGTACCAAGTGGATGGATGCAGCTTGCATCGAAACCGGTGTACCCTGCAAAAGCTACACTGGAAATTAAAATTAATGGCTGTAATGTCACTGTAAATACGGAAACAGACTTAGAATTATTGAAAAAAGTTTGCCAGGTGTTGATGTCGTTATGATAAGATGGAATGAAAAACCAGTGTATCTTTGCGGAAGATTAACGGATATGAGGAAATCTATCAACGGATTAATAACACTGGTACAAGAAAGTTTCTCACTTGATCCGTTTATGAATGCACTGTTTGTGTTCTGTAACAGAAATAGAAACAGGATAAAAATCCTTGAATGGGATGGAGATGGGTTTTGGCTGTACTTTAAGAGGCTAGAACGAGGGCGATTTCGCTGGCCAACAGAAGAAGATTCAACCACAATGCTTCTTGATGTAAACGAATTAGCTTGTCTTATTGATAGTGCCAGATTAGAGAAAAAGCTCAGGAGAAAGGAAGTTTTAGAGCGTCAAATTTCGTAAGAAGAAATTCAAAAAAAGGATCAAAAAGCTGGATTTAATGTAATTTTTATGGTAATATTATCCCATGAAGAGACAAGAAATTTCAGTAGAAAAATTACTTGGTATAATTGAAGAAAAGGATCGCAGGATTGCCGAGTTGGAACAGCAAGTCCAATGGTTCATGGAACAAATACGCCTTTCAAAGCGTAAACAATTCGGTGTTATCTTGGCGAACAAACAAAGATTGAGCAAATCAATCTTTTTAATAATGAAGAGGAAGAGACTCATAATTTAGCTATTACCGAGCAAGAAAGGATAGAAGTAAAAGCTCATTACCGTAAGAGAACACGTCTAACAACAGATAAACTTCCTGAAGATTTACCGGTGGAGGTAATAGAGCACAAGTTACCCGAAAAGGAATGTATTTGCCCGGAATGCGGTAGTGAATTGCATACAATGGGAAAGGAAACTCGTGATGAGTTGAAGATTATTCCGGCAAAAGCGGTAATAGTGCGTCATATTAGGCATGTTTATTCATGCCGGAACTGTGAAAAAACATCCGACCATACTTCCATTGTAAAGGCAGATATACCGGAACCGGTCATAAAGGGAAGTTTTGCATCTCCTGAGACAATTGCCCATATAGCTACACAAAAATTCATGATGGGGTCTCCCTTATATCGTCAGGAGCAGGAATGGAAACAAAATGGCATTGAGATATCAAGGCAGACAATGTCAAATTGGTTGATAAAAGCCTGTGAGAATTGGCTGGAACCGATATATGAGGAGATGAAGAAACGGCTGTGTGAGCATGAGGTACTGCATGCAGATGAAACAGTGGTACAGGTGCTAAAAGAACCAGGGAAGGCGGCACAGTCGAAGAGTTACATGTGGCTGTACCGAACGAGCGGGGAGGCAAAACATCAGATAATACTTTATGACTACCAGCCGGACAGAAAACATATACATCCGGAGGAATTTCTAAAAGAATTTAGTGGATATTTACATGCAGACGGATATAACGGGTATTACAAGCTGCCCGAAAAAATTACTGTAATAGGTTGTTGGGCCCATGTACGGCGAAAGTTTTTTGAAGCGATGGAAGCCCTGCCCAAAGAAAAGCAAGCAACATCTAATGCAGCAAAGGGAGTAACATATTGTGATAAACTGTTTCATTTAGAGAAACAGTTTGCATTGCTATGCCCGGAAACCCGGTTAAAAGAACGAGAGAAGCAATCAAAGCCTATCATAGATGAATTTTATGATTGGATAAGAAAATTAAATGTACTACCCAAAACCCATCTGGGTAAAGCAGTACAATATGCGCAGTCCCAGCGAAAATATCTTGAGAGGTATATACTGGATGGACGATTGGAGATATCAAATAACCGTGCAGAGCGAAGTATAAAGCCTTTCGTAATCGGACGGAAGAATTGGCTTTTCAGTAATACGCCAGGTGGTGCGAGAACGAGCGCGGTGTATTACAGTCTTGTTGAAACAGCAAAAGAGAATGGATTGAATCCTTTTGAATATTTGTCATGGATATTTAGTCAAGCCCCTAATCTAGGGAAGCCTGGTTATGTGAGCACATTTGCTGATTTTCTGCCTGGTAGCATGAAAATACCTGCTAAGGTGTTTATACCGCAATCCAAAAGAACAGAGCCTGAGAAATATGCGTGGGAGGAAGATGAATGAAAGTTGGAAAACATACGATATTTATGATCAAATTTATCACGTATTTTATTAATGGGGGAATAGAGAGGTATTTATTTGATATAGATTATTCTGGTTATGTAATAGAGCATTTTCAATATATGGAGAATGAGAACAGCGAATTAGCAGAAAGATTTGCTTATACTGTAGATCAGGCATATGAACTTGGAACATCTCTTGGTTTATCAGATGAAGAGTTCAGGATGGAAATCTCCAACGCTTTCAATGAATGGTTAAGCGGAAAGATACCCAACTTAATTTAGATGCACATAGGTTATAGAATTAAAGCTTAGATTTCTGGTTAAAAAAGTTTTGTTGATTTTTAAAACTTTTCCAACCATTTTTATTAATGATTGTGTCATTCATGTGCGGGCCTGTTTGACGCTTACGCAATTTCATCTTCAGGACACACTTTGACGCTTACAATGAATCAAACCTGTATAAAAATAACGCCGACCAAAATTGTTGGTTGACGTCATAATTGATTTTTTATTTATTTTACTGTCTACTTGACAAGGAGTACTTTTAACGTTGATCTACTTTTTTAGACTACGTATAGCGTTTCATTGATTACATTTACTTTTTATTCCACAAACTATCTACCTCAAAATCTTTACAACAATTCTCACAATGATAATGAAACTTTACATTATAAATGTTGCCATAATATACATTACCAGCTATCGAATATTTACCTTTATGTGAGAAGTTATTAATTCTTACACGCTTTAGCTTTGCACCACAGTTAGGACATATCTTCTTGCAGAATAATGCTTTAAAAAGATCACCTAAACTTATTTTATAATATCTATTTTCCATTCCAAACATTCAATCACCTACTTTATCTTTGTAAAAACAATTTTATATATAAAAAATGCAATAATTGCTAACACTAAATTCATTGCTACACCTATTATGAAAACTACAAAATTTCGCCATAAAACTAAATATAAAATTAAACTCACAAAAGATAATGAAAAAAAGAAAATCCAAAACCAAAAGACAATTTTTTTAAAAATTTGATTAAACTTATTTAATTGTTTATTCATATAACATTTACCTCCATTTTTATATAAAACCTATTACCTAACGAACTAATCTTCACTAATCTTTTAAACTCCCACTAAATTTTGTCTAATGTCATTACTGATATAGGTATACAATCTTTAATCAAGTAGACTCATTCTGTAACCTTAGGTAACAAAGTCATTTAAATATCCTATTTTATTTTAATAAAATATATTATATCAAACTCTAGCATATATTGTACCTTCTATTTTTTTTGATTAATGATAGATTACAATACTATGCTAGAGTTTTTATTTGTAAGCTTCCGTAAACCAAAAGCTAATACAATAACTAAATTTACCTAGATGTATGCAGAATAATAATTAAGCACGTTTTAAATTCTTTCAGCCATAACATATGTTAATGTAATTAATTAGATTGTTTACTACATCTCTGTCAATCAAAACCTATCTCAAAATTTATACCTATCCCTGCTGGTCCAAAAGTACCTCCGGCCTCAGTTTCCATCTTCATTTTTTCAGGTTTTATGACAGCTTTCGCTTTTGCCCCATACCCCAAAAAAGTAAAGTAAGGCTTTACAACTACATTAACTTTCCACAAGTTAATCTCATATGCTAATTCACCCTTAAATGTAGCAACTTCAAACCCTAGCTGTGGACCTATTTCTTCTAAGCTAAGTGATAATCCAGCATATCCCTCAGCTGTTCCAATTTTAAAATTACTACCTGAATTTATACCAAAACCATCACTTCCCCATTGTTCATCTATAATATCGACTTCGATTATAGATACACTACCACCTGCTTTAGCTATAAAACCATCTTCATTATTTAATTCAAATTGTGCATCACCAGTAGCAGTTCCTACAAATATCCCCATATTTAAAGGAAGATACTGATCGTCATATTTTATAAGTGCTTTAGAGTCAGTATAATTTTTATCACGTATTTGAAGTATTGATACCCTAGAATAATCAAATTCATTATTAATCGTACTCTGATCATCTTTAGACGCTATATTTTCCAGTTCACTTTTTTTAGCATTAGCTATAGTTGCGTTACTGCCTTTTATTGTTTTTTGTATATTTGCTTCATACTGAGTCTTTACGCTACCACTCACTTTAGCTTTTGCAAGATCTTTTGGATCCGACTTTAGAATATTGTTATACTGTTTATATGCGTAATAATTAGATTCTGGACCTTCAAGCAAAAGCCCAAGTGACTCCCAAGTTTTATCTCCTACAATACCATCATCCTCTAGCCCATGGTCTTTTTGATATTTTTTGACTGCATCCCTAGTTAATTTGCCATAATAGCCATAATCCACTCCTTCTGGCATTTTTAAATAACCTTTAGAAACAAGGACCTTTTGAAGAATTATAATGTCATTATCATCCTTCATACCATACTTTAGAAGTTCATTCTTGTATTTATGTCCTGAATAATCCCAATAAATTATAGGATTATTAGCACAATAAGTATAAAGATTCAAGCTCAACGGGTCATTAATGTCACCCCTATACGTATCCTCCTGCAAGAATCTCGCAATTTTCGGATCATACATTCTTGCATTCAGGTAATACAGTCCGGTCTCATCATCATACTGATAACCTGCATATGTTATGCTGTTGTTTATCTTTTCTGAAGTCTCTTTACCGCTTGATGTATAATATTTCTGCTCCTGTATATTTCCAAAGGCATCGTAGTAGTAGCTAGCCCTTACAACTCCTGTTGAAGCATCAATTAATGCAGTTACATCGGCATGGCCGTTGTACATATAATATAGTGTATCATTACCTGCTTTCCTCATCAACAGATTTGTTCCATATATGTTCCTTCCTGTCTGATTGCCTTTACCATCTGTCTCAAGTACCACTTTATCAGACTCATACATGTATCTTGTTGTTGCGTCATTTACTGTTTTCTCTACTCTATATCCTTCTCCATTATATACATAGCTTATGTTCATATCGCCGATTTGGGTCTTGATAAGCTGGTTGAATCCGTCATAGCTGTTTACTATTACTTGAGAATCACCCATGGTTTCGGCATATAATCCTATAGACTCCCCTTCACTTACATCATAGGACTGTATTGTACTTTTTGACTTATAGGTCATGTTTCCGTTAAAATCATAACCATATATTTCTCTCTCTACCACCTTATCTCCCTGTTTCTTGGTAGATGACATAAGTCTGTTATCTTTGCTGTATTCATAAGTCGTAGTAGTGGTCTCTCCTTTGTAAACAACTGCCTCACTCTTCCTATTTCCAGCCCTGTCATATTCGTAACTTGTAGTTCTTCCATTTGGTTCGTTCACAGTCTTCAGTCTGTTCAATACATCATAAGTATAACTTGTTGTACCTTTATTAACTCCATTTATTACTTCCACTTTACTAGTCTGGTTGTGAGCTCTGTCATAGGTATAGGTGTAGGAATCCATTACTACATCAGTGCTTCCAGACTTCTTGTAATTCTTTAAAGTCCACAATAAGTTATCTTTGTAATAAGTATATTCTTCCTTGTAACCATTCGGATAAATTACATTTTTCACGCTACCGTTGTCATAATAATTGTATTCTGTTTTGGACGTACTTGTTAAGTTTCCGTCATAAACGTACTTTATCCTTCCGGCTTTATCATATACCTTTGTTGTAATATTGCCTTTAGGATCTTTGCTCTGCTCTGCTGTAAAACCTAAGTCCACACCTGCAGTAATATCGTAAGTGTAGGTTATTGTGCCAAAATTAGGTACTTTTTTTGTTTTTACTCTGTTAAGTTCATCATAAGTACGTTCTGTAGTTCCTGTACTATCAGTTATGGTAAGCTGATTTCCATTTCCATCGTATGTATACTGTACTGTCAAACTTCCTACCGATTTCTTCTTTAATCTTCCATGACAATCATACTCGTAATTAGTAATATCTCCGTTTTTGTCTTGTTTTGTTTTCACAAGACCGTTTGGATAGTATGTATAAGATTCAACTTTGTCACTACCCATATTCCATATCTTAACTACCTTATTAACTACGTTATACCTATAGTCTGTTCTATTTCCTTCTCCATCGGTCTGAGACAGCATATTTCCATTCAAATCATAAGTATAGGTTGTTGTTTCGTAAGCGTCAAACAGGCCCGCACATGAATGACACAATCATTAATAAAAATGGTTGGAAAAGTTTTGTAAATCGATAAAACTTTTTCAACCAAAACTTAATCTTTAATTTTTACAACCTATGTGCATCTAAATTAAGTTGGGTCTTTTTTCACCCAACCATTCATTGAAAGCATTGGCAATTTCCATTCTGAACTCTTCATCTGACAAACCAAGAGATGTTCCGAGTTCATATGCCTGATCCACAGTATAAGCAAATCTTTCTGCTAATTCGCTGTTCTCATTCTCCATATATGGAAAATGCTCTATTACATAACCAGAATAATCTATATCAAATAAATACCTCTCTATTCCCCCATTAATAAAATACGTGATAAATTTGATCATAAATATCGTATGTTTTCCAACTTTCATTCATCTTCCTCCCACGCATATTTCTCGCTCTGTAAACTTAAATGAAAATTGAGGACTTCAATCCTCTGTGGTACAATGTTTTTGCCAGAAAACAAATACCTCCCAGAAAGGATGAAGTCCTCATGCAAAAAATTGTACCAATTAAGTGCCCAAAATGCAATAATAAAGATTCTTTTTATCGCTATGGCAAAGATAGAGATGGTTATCAAAAATACCTTTGCCGTAAATGTAATCACCAATTTGCTCCTGATAGACCAACGTCTAAAAAGGTGCCTAAATACCCCCGTTGCCCTGTTTGCGGTAAAGCAACATTTCTTCATCACGATTATGAATACTACTCTAATTACCGTTGTTGTGATAAAAAGTGCAATTATTCTATGTTTGTTCCTAAACCAAATAATATATTACCTGCATCTATGTCTAAACTTGTTGGTAAGAATGATTTTAAACGTATGCGTTACCCAGTGCATATAATTATTACTGCTCTATCTATGTTTTACCTTGGCAAAAATTCTTTTAGAAATATTGCCTTAATACTTAGAGTAGCCCATAATGTTAAGGTTTCTCATACTACCATTAGCAATTGGTGTAAAAAGTTTGCTCCATTCTTTAATAATCTCTCTTTGGAACTTATACCAATGTTAGATTTTAATTCTGATGAATGGCATGCTGACGAAACAGTTATAAAAATTAATGGCCAAAAATATTATATTTGGTTTATCATAGATTCAGAAACCCGCTTTGTCTTAGGTTTTCATTTATCGCCTTATAGAGATTCTAGCCAAGCTTTTGCTTTGCTTAATTCTGTTAAAGATTTAGGTACTGTTAATGCCATAGTTAGCGATCGATATAGTGCTTATAAAGTACCAGTTAAATCTGTGCTAGGTAGTTCTGTTAAACATATTCGCGTTGAAAGCTTTAAAGATGATGTTTCTAATAATTTAATAGAGTCTTTCCATCATCAATTTAAAGCTTGGTATAAGACTAAGCAAGGTTTTAATTCCTTTGAATCAGCCAACAACCTAATCAGCATGTTCATATTTTTCTATAATTTTGTTAGGCCTCATTCATCTCTTAATGGCTTAACGCCAGCTCAAGTTGCTGGATTAAATCTAACTGAAAGAGAGAAGAAAAAGTATCTTCTTGTAGCATAAATTTTGCTTTAATTTCGCCAAAATATTTTTCAAATGTACGTCCTTGAGATTGTCAAGGGCGCGCGTTAGCGCGTTCATTTTACCCTTGACAATCTCAAGGCGGACTTTTATAATCGTCAAGGCGAAATTGAAAGTAATTTAAAGCAATTCTATAAAACATTGTGCTATTTTTTCATGTTTAGTTTACAAAGCCATATTTCTCAGGCTCTGTTCTTTTGGATTGCGGTATAAACACCTTAGCAGGTATTTTCATGCTACCAGGCAGAAAATCAGCAAATGTGCTCACATAACCAGGCTTCCCTAGATTAGGGGCTTGACTAAATATCCATGACAAATATTCAAAAGGATTCAATCCATTCTCTTTTGCTGTTTCAACAAGACTGTAATACACCGCGCTCGTTCTCGCACCACCTGGCGTATTACTGAAAAGCCAATTCTTCCGTCCGATTACGAAAGGCTTTATACTTCGCTCTGCACGGTTATTTGATATCTCCAATCGTCCATCCAGTATATACCTCTCAAGATATTTTCGCTGGGACTGCGCATATTGTACTGCTTTACCCAGATGGGTTTTGGGTAGTACATTTAATTTTCTTATCCAATCATAAAATTCATCTATGATAGGCTTTGATTGCTTCTCTCGTTCTTTTAACCGGGTTTCCGGGCATAGCAATGCAAACTGTTTCTCTAAATGAAACAGTTTATCACAATATGTTACTCCCTTTGCTGCATTAGATGTTGCTTGCTTTTCTTTGGGCAGGGCTTCCATCGCTTCAAAAAACTTTCGCCGTACATGGGCCCAACAACCTATTACAGTAATTTTTTCGGGCAGCTTGTAATACCCGTTATATCCGTCTGCATGTAAATATCCACTAAATTCTTTTAGAAATTCCTCCGGATGTATATGTTTTCTGTCCGGCTGGTAGTCATAAAGTATTATCTGATGTTTTGCCTCCCCGCTCGTTCGGTACAGCCACATGTAACTCTTCGACTGTGCCGCCTTCCCTGGTTCTTTTAGCACCTGTACCACTGTTTCATCTGCATGCAGTACCTCATGCTCACACAGCCGTTTCTTCATCTCCTCATATATCGGTTCCAGCCAATTCTCACAGGCTTTTATCAACCAATTTGACATTGTCTGCCTTGATATCTCAATGCCATTTTGTTTCCATTCCTGCTCCTGACGATATAAGGGAGACCCCATCATGAATTTTTGTGTAGCTATATGGGCAATTGTCTCAGGAGATGCAAAACTTCCCTTTATGACCGGTTCCGGTATATCTGCCTTTACAATGGAAGTATGGTCGGATGTTTTTTCACAGTTCCGGCATGAATAAACATGCCTAATATGACGCACTATTACCGCTTTTGCCGGAATAATCTTCAACTCATCACGAGTTTCCTTTCCCATTGTATGCAATTCACTACCGCATTCCGGGCAAATACATTCCTTTTCGGGTAACTTGTGCTCTATTACCTCCACCGGTATATCTTCAGGAAGTTTATCTGTTGTTAGACGTGTTCTCTTACGGTAATAGCTAAATTATGAGTCTCTTCCTCTTCATTATTAAAAAGATTGATTTGCTCAATCTTTGTTTGTTCGCCAAGATAACACCGAATTGTTTACGCTTTGAAAGGCGTATTTGTTCCATGAACCATTGGACTTGCTGTTCCAACTCGGCAATCCTGCGATCCTTTTCTTCAATTATACCAAGTAATTTTTCTACTGAAATTTCTTGTCTCTTCATGGGATAATATTACCATAAAAATTACATTAAATCCAGCTTTTTGATCCTTTTTTTGAATTTCTTCTTACGAAATTTGACGCTCTAAAACTTCCTTTCTCCTGAGCTTTTTCTCTAATCTGGCACTATCAATAAGACAAGCTAATTCGTTTACATCAAGAAGCATTGTGGTTGAATCTTCTTCTGTTGGCCAGCGAAATCGCCCTCGTTCTAGCCTCTTAAAGTACAGCCAAAACCCATCTCCATCCCATTCAAGGATTTTTATCCTGTTTCTATTTCTGTTACAGAACACAAACAGTGCATTCATAAACGGATCAAGTGAGAAACTTTCTTGTACCAGTGTTATTAATCCGTTGATAGATTTCCTCATATCCGTTAATCTTCCGCAAAGATACACTGGTTTTTCATTCCATCTTATCATAACGACATCAACACCTGGCAAACTTTTTTCAATAATTCTAAGTCTGTTTCCGTATTTACAGTGACATTACAGCCATTAATTTTAATTTCCAGTGTAGCTTTTGCAGGGTACACCGGTTTCGATGCAAGCTGCATCCATCCACTTGGTACTTCGATTTTGGATTCTTTTACTTCTTCAACTACTGTACACTTTGCTTCACTGACTTTCTTTTGCCAATAGTAGTATGTAGCTTTGCTTACTCCATTCGTTCGGCAAAACTCTTTGATACTTTGCCCACTTTCAAGCCGGTTTTGTATTAATTGTGCCCACCTAGATAATTGTTGTTCAGTTGTTACTTTTTCCATGTCCATACAATCACTCCGTTTATTCTTTTTTACAGTGATTGTATCAACTATGCAACCATTTTACTATGTGATGATCTATTTGACGGTTACAAAATAGATGCAATTGGTAATGTTTGCAAATATCAAAAATTTGGAGGGGTTGTGCCTATAACCCCTAGATGCAAAAAAATCCCCCAAACTTTATGTAAAATAGGGAGTATAAATAATTCTGTGTATCGGAATTTATGTAATCCTTCTTTAGCAAGTACATTCAAGTTGACAAGGTTTACAGAATGTGACTCTATATTACCTTTATATTGTATATTATTGCCGGATTTATTAAGTTTTATACATAAACTTGATTAATTCTGGCAATAATTATTCATAATGGGTATTATTTGTGTTTTGAGCCCATGTTTTTAATTTTGTGAGGTCTAGCCCGTCCGGCAATGAGGACGAGCCCTTTAGGGCGGTGGGGGTGAATGCTTTTAAATATAGCTTTCCAACCTACCCTCGTATTGAATCATCAATTCGCTAAGCACTCTATCCCAGTTTTTATAACGCTGTGTCCATTTCTTCACTACATTCATTGATGCTAAATACAACATTTTTTCTAGTGAACTGTCTGTTGGGAATATTGATTTTGATTTTGTTACCTTACGGAACTGACGATGCAGTCCTTCAATTATATTTGTAGTATAAATTATTCTTCTTATTTCTTCTGTAAATTTGAAAAACGGGCTTATTACCTCCCAGTTATTTTCCCAACTACGTATTGCATAAGGATATTCCTTTCCCCACTTATCTTTAAGCTCATATAGCTTATCTAATGCCACTTCCTCATTAATGGCATGATATACTTCTTTGAAATCATTACTAAAAGCCTTTAGGTCTTTATATGGCACGTATTTAAAGGAATTTCTCAGTTGATGTATTATGCAGCGCTGTACTTCAGCTTTTGGATATGCAGCATTTATCGCTTCCTTAAGTCCGGTAAGTCCATCAACACAGAAGATTAAAACATCCTGTATTCCTCTGTTTTTAAGGTCATTTAGCACTCCAAGCCAAAATTTCGAGGATTCATTCTCACCAATCCATATACCTAAGATATCTTTATATCCATCAATAGTAACACCTAGAACTACATAAGCTGCCCGGTTTACTACTCTTCCATTATCCCTAACCTTATAATGAATTGCATCCATAAAGATAAAAGAGTATATAGGCTCAAGCGGCCTTTGTTGCCATTCCTTAATTTCTGGAGCAATTCTATCAGTAATCTTACTAACCATCTCAGCCGACAGGCTAAATCCATAAAGATCTTCAATTTGTTGACTGATATCCCTTGTAGACATTCCTCTTGCATATAGAGCTATAACTTTTTCTTCAATTCCAGAAA
The DNA here is from genome assembly GCF_000237085.1 of Acetivibrio clariflavus DSM 19732. Classification (GTDB taxonomy): domain Bacteria; phylum Bacillota; class Clostridia; order Acetivibrionales; family Acetivibrionaceae; genus Acetivibrio; species Acetivibrio clariflavus. Next base: position 3,723,315 of record NC_016627.1, read on the forward strand.
CATCACGCTGATATTTAGGGATGATTTTTGGTTTAAACTCTCCTTTGCGATCTCTTGGTACTTGTATATCAACTTCTCCAAATTCACTTTTTATGGTCTTTGGAGTATAACCGTTACGACTATTGTCGGTATTCTTACTTTCAATATCATCTTTGGCATACCCTAATTTTGCTTCAAGTTCTGCCTCAAGCAGCTCCTGAATAATATCTTTAAAAATGTCCTTTAGATAAGCATTTACATCGGATACACTTTTGAAATTATTTTCCCGAACTAATTGTTTTACATGTTCTTTCGATAGTGTTGACATAAAATTCTCCTCCTTAGCATTTTCTTTTATTAATTCTTGCCAAGAAGGAGAACACTTACTCATCCATACACAAAATTTTTTACAGCCTCGTAAAATAGCTTGAGGGATAATAGATTTTTGTCTTAAGTAATAATATAAGAAAATGTCACAACAGGTTCTGAATTACTGTCTGTGTTGTAATGTAGCCTTTTAAAGGTGTCCTTTAAGCCGCCTTTCATGTAATCCTTTCTTTCATAATAGAATTCCAGAATTTCATTAAATTCAGGATTAATTTCTACTTCTTCACTTGCAATAGAATGGGCAATTTCCTCCGCCGACCTTAGATCTGGCTCTGATTTATCCACTTGTTTTGTCTCGGGATTTACCTTTACTGAACCGCCTTCCCAAGGGAATATATAAGTCTGGCTCATAAAGCCGCAAATATCAGGTGTTATCAATGAATTATCCAACCAATTGTGATTAAGTGCAAACGTCACAGTGTTGCCTCTAATATTAACAAGTTCTGGATAATCATTAAATTCACTTGTATCTCCCGCGACAATTAAACCATTTTGTACCGGTGTATTTCTAATGTATTGTATGCAATCCACACCCAATATCTTTGAAATTGCTTTGCTAAGAATTTCAGAGTTTCGACTTGGCAGAATATATACTGTTGTCGGAACCTTATCTAGTTTTATAAGGTATTTCTCTAGTTTGCTTATGACCAGCTTTACTTCTTTATATGAACCGAATTTAGCTACATATCGGCCTCCTGCAACCTGTAAAGCATTTTCAGCTACGCTGTTGTCAAAATAATCGAGAATAGCACTGCCGTACTGAATGTAATGCCAAATTCGAATTATATATTCTGGATTTTGTACTGTTTTATATCTATTCAGACATTCTTCTAATTTATCAATTGCAGCAAAAACAGCTGCTATATTTTTATCTTGCATATTTAATCTATCTTTAAATTGTTTTTTTGTATTGCTGATAAATTCCTCAATTCCATCGGGCTGACTTGATAACAGTGAGCACCAATGCAGTTGGCACAAAGCCCAAAAATTATTGTCTAAATTAATTTGCTTTAATAATTCCATTCCCTTTTCAGGGAGAAATTGTGCAGTATATGCAATTGCTAACTCCATAGCCACACCGAGAGAATTGTTTGACAATGCTAACGAACGTTGGAGAAAAGGAATTGCCATTCGATAATTTCCGACCCCTGTGAAATGATATCCTAAATTATAAAAAGGTTTGTAATTGTTAAAATCTTCAAGGGCTTTTTTGAACAAATCTGCTTCTGTTTTTCCACCTAACTTTTCAAGTGCCAAAACAGCCAATTCATAAGTTGGCATAAAATTAGGGTCAACATTAAAAGCAAACATCTGCAATCTTAATGATTCTCTATAATCACCTTTTTCAAAAGCTTTTTTCGCTGCAAGATAGTTCGTACTTGCTGGGGACTCATTATTTTCTTTTTCGCCAAAAACCTTATCAAATGTATCCATATATTTCTCCTCTTTGTCATATTTCAAATTTTCACTCTCAAACTATAATTAGTTATCCAACCAATTCTTTATTAATTTTACTGTCATATAAAGTGATTGTATTACTACTATGTTATTTTATATATAACCTATTATATATAACCGGCTTCTAGAAAGTAAACAGTTAATTAAGCATCCTATAAAATATTGTAGATGTCTATTTCGAATAAAACAAGGGGAGTATAATAATATCACGTTACAGGGATTTGTAATTAATAATGTTATTTATTGTTTGAGTATTATGCAAATTTCTTTTCGTTGATTCCATCTCAGTAAGATCATTGATATAGAAATAATTCCAATGCTAAACAGTAAAAACATAGGAAATACAGCTTCTAGCAATTGATTTAACGTTATAGGTACTCCAACAGCAATTATATTGATTAAACAGTAGTTTAAAATAACTAAAAATAATCCGGATATGGGGACTATAAACAACATTGAAACTAACAAAAGTAATAGAAGTTCAATAAATAAAATCGTAAATATGGTTTGGCGTTTAACGCCAATTGCTCTCACCATTGCATAATATTTAGAGTTAGAACTGATATAGTTATATAAAACACTAAATAAACTAAGAGACATCGCAAGGATAACAAATATTGATAAAATTAACATTACATACATGACAATAGATTTCAACTGTGATATAAAAAATATTTGTTCTGCTAAATCGGCATCATAAGAAACTAGATTTTCTATATTTTTTTGACGAAGAGATTGCAATACAGTTAAACTGTTTGAAAAATCATCTACAGGTGCATATGCAAACAATGATTTAGACTTAAATTTCGCAAAGTCACTTAAATCACCACAAATTAATATATGTGGGGTTAAAGAGTATGTGCTAATGCGGTATAACTTTTCATTTATAACTCCTACTAAGAGGAAGTCTTTTATATAAGGTATACCATCTATAGCAAAAGTGATTCTTTTTCCTATAAGGGCATTATAATCAGTTACCCCAAAACGTGAAAGCATATAATCTGAAATCATAATTTCTTTTGGATTTTGCATTTCGGTACCGGACACTATTAACTTGGACTTTGGAAAATGATATAAAAACTCTTGCAAATCGTTATTGTTGATTGTTTTACCTTCATTTAAGTAAAGTTTTACCTCAAATTTTACTGTAGTATTATTGCTGTTAGTAAAATTAAATGATTTATCATCTATCCCCGGATAGGTATTTTGACCGGCTATCAGGGTAACCCGATTTATGTTTATATATGCATTTTCTTCATTTCCACTACTATATGGCACATCTACTATAGTTGAATATGATGGTGTTCCAATTTGCGGAATTTCTAATACCTTTTGCAATAATTCTTTTTCAGTATAATTCATATTTCCGTTTGAATTTAGAGGCACATTGATAACCACGGCATTAGAAGAAGCCTCGCCTTGAGTAATACTATTATAATAACTTTGAAATCCCTGCACAACCAAAACTGTAGTGAGAATAATTGTAAAAATAAAGAGTATTCCTTTTATCATAAGTAAAGAATATTTAGTTTTACAAAAAACATTATAGCAAGCTAGATGAAAGCATTTTGAAAGTTTCATAAACTCCTAAGTCCTTTATTTAAATTTTCTACTATTTTTCGTAATTACTCGCAACGCAGAAGTTCGTTTATATTAATTCCCTTTATAGTTTTGCTAACTTTTTTTATAGCAAACAGAATACACAGTTGCAATAAAAAAATAATTAATATAAGTGATATAAAGGGAAATCTTACTTGTACGTTTTGGAACAAAAATACTTTATTTATATAGGCTTCAATTTTGTATTGTACAAAATAAGAAAGTGCACTAGAAAAAATAGTAGTTACTAATAAAATAACTTCAGAAATACAAAATAAGATCATTAATACATCACCATGTGACATCCCTATAGCTTGACACATTGCAAAAAAAGTGGTACGGCGATTATAGTATAAAATTAATAGATGAAAAAGTATCCCCGATAAAGCAGTTAATAAAATTATAGTTGATATATAAAAGGCAACATACATCATTTGTGTTGAACGTATTGTCTGCTCGCTATAAAGGCATGGTATATCCAATTTCCGAAGCATGTTTATCAGAGAATAAATATCACGAAATCTTAAGGGGCTGACAGTTATTTGTAATTTACTGTCTGCATTATTGAAATTAAAGATATTGTAAATTTCTTCCGAAATATAATAATCACTAAAAGCCGTATTACTTGTGAATAGCCCTTGAACATATATCGGAACACTATTTTTGTGTTCGGATACAATAAAGTGAAGTTTATTTCCGCTATCAATTCCAAAGGCTTTCGCCATAGAGCTTGATATCCAAATTGGCAAAGCATCTTCAGTATTTTGTGAGTTTGGAGCAAATTCACCGCTAAGAATATTATTTGAAATAAATAGAGCAACTTGGTTGTTTGGTTGATAATCTTTCAATAAGACTCCACCGCTAAAAGTAGTAAAAGAACTACTGTCCCGAGTAGTTTCATTTTGAGATAAACCAAGTCTTGTAGGGTCAAATTCATAACCCTTAACTTTGCATTCGTAAAGCCTCATAGGTATTACCTTTGCGATTTGTTCAAGATCGCTTGTTTTTTCGATTGATATAATTATATTATCTGTTCCTATTTTTTGCATGGTTGATGCAATTTTATCCGTAAGAAATAAGGCCGAATCTAGAAAAGTGATTGAAACAGAAAGCAAAAGAATAAAAATGGTCATGTAAAAAACAAATAATAGAAAATTTGCCCTTATTTCTTGTACAGCTAATATAAAATAGTTTTTAATTTTCATCGCTAATTATTTTACCATCCTTCATTGTGATAATGCGATTGGCTTTTTTTGCATCTTCAATATCATGGGTTACCATAATAATTGTTACACCTTTTTGGTTGAGGACTTGAAAAATTTCCATAATTACTTGGGTATTTTCAGAGTCTAAATTTCCACAAGGTTCATCTGCCAATAACAAGCTCGGATTATTAGCTAAAGCCCTTGCAATACATACACGTTGCTTTTCGCCACCTGATAATGTACTGGTTTTTGAGTGTAGTTTATTCAACATTCCTACTTGTTCAAGACATGTTTCTACTCTTTCTCGACGCTTGTTGGATGGCATGTTTGCAATCAATAGAGGTATCTCCACGTTCTTATAAACTGAATAATTATGATCAAGATAAAATGATTGAAAAATATATCCAAGTTTTTCGCATCTGATTCTGGCAAGTTGCGATTCAACCATATTAGAAGAATCTATGCCATCAATAAAAATGTTCCCGGAGGTCGGTTTGTCGATTAATCCAATTAGATTTAATAATGTCGATTTGCCGCTTCCTGACTTTCCTATTATTGAAACAAACTCTCCTGTTTTTACATGCAATGAAACGTTATTAACAGCGACGAATGAAGTACCGGCCTTAAACTCTTTGAAAACATTTTGGCATAGAACCATATTAATCACCTTTTTTATTTCCGGAGTATTTAAATTCCATATTACCGCAAGACAAAGTCTTACTTGCAACATCAAAGCACAGTTGCAGCCCATAAGAACCTGTTTCGGGATTGGGAACCTCGTAATAATATTGATTTTCCTTCTCGTTATATCTAATGTCTTTTATCTTGGAGTACTTTCCGTCAAAAACTTCTTTAAAATTCATTTTAGCAATATATTCTTTTTGTAATTCTTCAAACTCATGCATATCAATTTTACGCTCAGTTTCTCTAATTTCGTCACGTACTAGTAAAAACGCAGCATTAACTTGCGGAGATTCGTAATTAACATTTTCACAGTAAACAGAATCTTCAGTCAGAACTATTAATGCCATGCTTCCATCGGCATTTTTGTATGTAAACTCGCCGTAAAGCGGTTCAGTATTTTTAAAAAATCCTGACATCATCAAAACAAGCATTGCTGTTATACTCAACACAAGAACCGAAAAAATGGGAATAATTATTTTTTTGGAAACTTTGGCTGTCTTCATTGATCTTACTCCTTTATAATTATTTATAATTATTTATAATTATTGTATAGTTTAGATTTATTGAAAAGAAAGTTGTAATCAAATTAATACTCAACTTTCTAAAAGACTATAAGATAGAAGAACCGTGTATTATTAGTCAAGTACTTCTATAATCATAACATCTCCACTTGTTTGACCAACTGCACTATGTAGTCCATCGGTGGTGTAAAAATAATAACCGCCTGTTATCTTATTCCAACGTCCTGTTTGTTTTGTACAAGTAAAATAACTACAACCGGATACCTCAAGTTTTCCATCTGAATATCTGGTTGCTGTTCCACAGCACTCTAATTTATTCCCATAAGCCTTTACTTTACAACCTGTCATAACTAAGCTTAAAGCAAGCAAAACAAATAGACAAATCAAAGCCCTAAAACTATTTGATTTTTTTTGACATTTTAGACTCCTCCAAAAGTTAAATTTAAATAAGTAGTTTGATATACAACTTTCTTTTCGATATGCATAATTTACAGTTAATGTGTAATTTTGTCAAGCTATGGTTAAAAATTAAATTTCGACAAAAAATGTATTGTTATCAAACTTTACTTATATAAACTAACTGTTAAATTTTCCTTCTTTTATATACTTTTTTATCTTATTCTGCTTTATCCTCTATACAAAGTAAGGTGTAAGATACTATAGAGTACTCCTTGTATATAAAATTGGCACTATTAGTGATACTTTTAGAGAAAAAATACCACTTAATAATAGCACATATTTTTTCTAATTTAAATGCAAAAAATTAAGCAATAGCGAAAACTGTTTTTTAGGAATTCTTTGCACAATAATAAGTAATCATATCAGAAGAAATAATGAAGAAATGGCTAATCGACAATTACAGAATATCGGTATAGATGGTCAATTTTGACGCATTGTTTTCAGTTTTTTTGGAACAATTGGTTTCCTGTCAAGCGTTTTTGATGATATGGAAACGGAAGATATCCAATTTCTTCTGTGTGGACTCAGAAAAGATGACCATAGCTATTATTTGCAAAAGTTTCTGGCAAATTTAGATGCTTTTGAAATAACAACATGGAAATATAAATTAATGCAGATATTATTGGCTGTTTCTATCCTTCCTTCGATTCTTTTTAGGAGAATAGATTTGCTAGGCATTTTCGGGATTATATTTGTTATAAATATGTTTATCAATGTGAAAAGCTAGAATAAGTATGATGCTCAACTTGACACTCTTTATAGTATTGGAGGATTGGTATTGATGGCAGAACGAATTACAGATAATGAAAATTTCTCATATGAGAGAACGTTTCAGGATTTGAAGAGTAAGGTTGCTTGCTTTAAAAAGATTTCACGCATTATTAGTATGATGAAAAGTAGAAAAGATACTTCTTTATAGGGAGAAATAGTCTTAATTAAGAGAGCTTCAAAGAACTTAGGTATAATAAAGGACTAATTTAATTGACATATATTTTTATTAGGTATATTCTAAATTGGAATAGATTGTTTTTATTTTCATATTTTACTTTGATGAATACTCAGAAAATGGAGGGATTGGCTTGAAAAAATTACTGTGCGGATTTATAATTGGTGGACTTGTATTTGGATTGGGAAACTCGTTTGCATCTACGATAGTAAAAAATATCACTGCGCATTATGGAGTAAACAAGATTATAATAAACGGTAAAGAAACTGTATCCCCGGATGAAGATCCTTTTATAAGCAATGGCAGAACATATGTGCCATTACGCTATATAAGTGAAAATATGGGATATAGAGTTAAGTGGGACGATGAAAACAAAAACGTATATATAGTAGAAGAGTCAGCAAAAGAAAAATATGTGTTGGCTTTGTTTGATGAGATGCTTGTGAATTTCAACAAAGCTGCCGCAAATGAAAAGAAGATTGTAGATATACTTAAGGATGAAGAATGGTCTTGGAAGAAGTTTTATACTATTGAGGGCGGTATGTCTATATTAAGATTTGAAGATGAGAGTGTTGATTTTAGAAAAGCTTCAAGAGATCTTATGGACTGGTTTGTTAATGATTGTAAAGAGGCAGATATACAAAGCAAAATCAGGATTATTGCTGAATCTGATTTACAGACCGACGGTGCAGCGACAGAAATGTACTATAGTTACATATGGGAGTTGTTTGATAAACATCCGGTAGATTTTATAAAAGTGTTAGCAGACAGTAGTAAGGTAAGTGAAGAAATTTATGAAGTCGTTGCCTATGGAGAAGAATTAACCTATGATTATTCCGATGAATTGGTAAATAAGAGGTTGGAAGTTTTAAAAGACTTATATAACAATGATTTGAGTGAAAAAGAAAGAGAAGTTGTCAATAAATTAATTGGTATTTTATTGATTGATAATTTTTGATCTTAATTTTGATTAGGACAATTATATTGTTGCATATTGTTTTATTTCTAAAGTACATAAAAATACAAAAATATATAATGCTTATAGAGTTATGGAAAAAGATAATGTACGAATTGATAGGTAATTGAGCCGATAAATTTTACTATTTATAAAGTAAAATTTAATATGGCAATTTTTATCAATCCTTAAAATAACAATTGGTGTATATTTATTTTAGGGAGGTTGCCTATGGACTACAAAGAGCATATTGCTAAAGCTGTTGAGTATATTGAGGAAAACTTAACTAATGAAATAGATTTAGCTGCTTGTGCAAAAGCTTGCGGTTATTCAAAATATTACTTCTTGCGTGCGTTTAAAGAAGTGGCGGGTATTACGCCAATCGATTATATACGAAAAAGGCGATTGAGTGAAATCGCCAAGCGGATATGTGAAGGTGATGAATATATTTCGGAAATTGCCTTTGCTTATGGATTTAATTCAAAAGAAAATTTTACTCGTGCCTTTAAAGATGAATATCATATTTTGCCGACAGAATACAAGCAAGTTCAAAACAGTTTAAAGCTATATGAACCCTTATCTTTTGATGAAATACCTTTTTCAGTAATACCGGAAATTATCAATATTCCTAGCTTTTCTCTTACTGTCTATAAAAGTGATGAAGATTACCCTCCAAATTTTTGGAATAAATATAACACCAAAAAGCTTTCATTTCGTTTGTCGGGAGGAAAAACTTGTGAAGACTTCGGTGTAAGTGCATGGAATAGTTCAGAAAATAAGCTCGATTATTATATTGGCATACGTACCGAGAAAGCATCAGGGGATGTTTGGGGTACAGAAGAAATTGTTATACCTGGTGGATTGTATGCTTTATTCCAGACACCCATCGCAACTCATGCGGATTTTGTTAATACTATTCAACGCACATGGGAGTATATCCGAAAGGTTTGGTTGCCGCAAAGCGGTTATAAGTATACCGGTGGGTATGAATTTGAGAATAGATAGGTATTTGCTTTTTTCATAATATCATATTAAATTCTGTTTTTCACTACTAAAATCAAAAATCATCCAAAACAATATACATTTGCTTCATTTTTAAATAATAATCCCAAAATAATATTATCTTTAAGTATTGAACCTCCTGCACAAAACAAAAAATAGCACTACAAACTTAAGGTTATAAGAATTTATTCTTTAAAACCAGTCCTCATATTTTGGCATTTCATCACAAGTTTCATAATCAGGAAAAACATTATTAGAATTGTGTTCTTCATAATTACCGTCTTTATTTTTGCCCATATTTTCATTACTTTTTTCATTGTTTCCAATTAGCAATGAATTGGCCAATATAAAATGTTCAAATTGTTGTGGTATTTTGAAATGATTAGGCGGATCATGATTCTGAATTCCCCAAAGCTTCAAATCTTTCAAAATCTTCTCGATAGTTTCTTCATCCTCTACAAACGAAATTATTCTCATTTTCCCATTGCAATATTTACATTTTAGAGGATCAACATTATAAACCTTTTGAATAAGTCTTGCCCAGTTTTTACGAAAAGCTTTTTTAGATAAATCACTACTTACAATTACAGGTACTTTATCATCTGTCTCAGCTTTTTTCCTTTGTCCTCTACTCTTATTTGAATAATAACCATAATATCTTACAAATTGCTCTCCCTTATTTGGGATATGAGTTACCAATCGTGCTAACCAATCCAAAGCATCAAAAGCTTGAATTTCTCTGCTATTTTTACCCTTGTAAATAATTTTCCCAACTTCATTTGAACTTTCTTCTGGTGGTATGTAAAACATTCTTTCCTGAGAAATTGGAGCACGAACTACATATTGAGCAAGTTTTTCAATACTCTCCTGTTCCTCTGCGTATATTGCCTCCCCACAATAAACATTAAATCCAGTATTTTCCCAACTAAGCATGTTATCTATAATAAATTGATTAATTTTCCCCTCTTTTTTGAGCATCTTTAGTACTTCTGACTGAAAAACCTTCTCAATATCTTTTCCTTGAGGTAATACTGATTTTATAAAATCTCCGTCCCCTTTAAAACAACCATCTGTTGCAATTACATGTAAATGAGGATTAAAGTTTAAAAAATCTCCAAATGTTTGTACAGCTATAACAACACCAGGAACTGAATCTTTATCTCCAGATGAACTTTTAAGATAATCACATAAGACTTTCCATGCACATCTTGATAGTTTTGCAAGTAGCTTTCTGTCATACATAAAATAGCATCTAAGTCTTTTGGGTATACTAAAGACCCACTGCCTGTGGGAAACTTCTTTTAAAACCTCAGTGTATAAAAACTCTCCAAATTCAACTACTCTTCTCTGATGACATGAAGGACAGAACGCCCTCCGTTTACATGAAAAAGGCAATAGATACTCCTTGTTACAATCTTCACACTTAACACGGGCAAACCCTAGATGCAAATTCCCACAATCAAGGTAATCATATATAACATCTAGAATATGGGTTCTCCAATAACCGTATGTATTTTGGTACCTATCATCCCACACTCTCTCCAAAACTTCAAAATTCTCTTCTACGCACCTATAATAATAATTTTTCCGTGGCTCTCTTGGAGAATATATCCCCTGATTATTCGAACTTTCATAAAGCATTAGTACTCACACTCTTAAAACATATATAGAACAAATGTTCTATATATGTTTTAACACAAATATTGTATTATGTAAATCTTTTTATCATAAAGTAGTAATAAAGAAGATTGTAGAGTTGGGTAAGCTTATAAAGCCTGTTCAGGCAAATCAGACTTTAGGTAGCAGTCTACCGCATAAAAATGTACAAGTTGAACCTTCTATATTGTCAAAAGATACACAAATAACCGGTATAAATAAGATGAGTTCGACGGAAAAGAAGGCTTCAGTTTTTTCAAATATACCGGCAGAAGAAGATTTGAAAGAGACTTCAGAAGCTCAATTTACAGAAGAAATAAAAGAGTTGGCTGAGAGTTTAAATTCTGTTATAGAGATTTATGAATATGTCCGGAATAATATAAATTTCGAGGCATATTACGGGTCGAGAAAAGGTGCAGTGGGAACCCTTGACCAAATGGCAGGGAATGATATTGACCAGGCATCGCTTCTTATTTCCCTTCTTCGATATAAAGGAATTCCTGCTCGATATGTGAGAGGAACAATTGAGATACCTGTAGAAAAGGTGATGGGATGGACTGGAGGGGAAACACCACAGAATGCAGTGAGAATTCTGGCATCTCTTGGAATACCAACAGTTTCTGTCGTCAGTGGCGGAAAGATATCTAACGTAAGGACAGAACACGTATGGGTTGAAGCTTATGTGCCTTATCAGTACTACAGAGGTGCAGGACCTATGAAGGGCCAAAAAATATGGGTTCCTTTAGATCCGAGCTTCAAACAGCATGAAAAAATTGAAGGCCTTGACTTGAGCAGCATTATAGACATTGATACAGAAGCTTCAATAGAGGGGTTTAAGGACGGCATCATTGTATCAGATACAATGCTTTCAGTTTCAAGAGTAAATGTCCAGAGCGTTTCAGAAAAGATAGAGAATGTAGATGCTAAAATTGAAGAATTTATTAATCAAAAGGGTTTGGAAAAAATAAAGAGTGAGGAATTAATTGGAGGGAAAAGGATTATTCCTCAAGACCTTGATATGCTGCCTCTCTCACTTCCATATAAGGTTGATGCTGTATATGAGAAGACAAGTGTTGTGCCAAAAGAATTGAGAGAGAATATAGTATTTTCTATAGGCTCGAATTATACAGGAAGCAATGATTTTAAATATGAAGCATATACTCCGGAAGTTTACGGTAAAAGGATTACATTATCTTGGGTACCGGCTTCTTCAGAGGATGAAAAAATAATTAATGAATAGTCTCGAAAAGTAACTGGAAAACCTGCTGAATGTTAATTAATGGGATAAAGTAACATTGAGAGACTGACAAAAGTAAATGCATATTGACGAAATGAACCTTGATAAACGAATATGCTGTATAACTTTCTGAAAATGGGCATAGCAAAGCAAAGCCTATGAGAAGGCCATTGGTTCATCACAATAAAGACTCGGTAGCTATCAGGCTGCTTTGCCAGAAAGTTCTTCAAGCAAAGGAATTATACTAAAGCCTGTATGCTTGACCCAAGCGTCCAAGTGGACATTCACTGCAGCAAAAGTAGCCAATGCAAACCGCTGCCTGGAGCTTCTGGCCTTGTACTCTTCAATGTCGTAATCTTCAAAGAGCCTTTTGTGGCTTCTTTCGACAGAGGTGCGTGTTTTAAATTTTTCATTAAAAGCTTCAGAGCCGCGGGGTACGGGAGTAATCAGCCGGAAATCGTCTTTGGGCTTTAAATAGACAGTCCTTCCATAAGGTGAATCGGTACATTGACAAGGTTTTTCAATGTCATGGCAGTCGAAATAGCACCTGTACTTGATACCTTTGGGGTAGGAGTAGCCGCAGTCTTCGTAAGGGATACCGCCTTTGCAGATAGGCCTGCCTTGATCATCAAGGCAGATAATTCCCGGAGGCAGCTTGGTAAGAGTTTGTTTGGTTTTTGCATCAAGGGGGATGAATGGGATGATGTTCCAATGATACATGAGTTCATAGGTGGGATAGTTGTCCATGGCCCCATCGGCAATAAAATTACGGATGCAAAGGTCAGGATAAAGTTTTCTTACCTCAGACATGGCAAAAACGGCAAGGATGCTGTCATGTCTTGAAGCCTGTGCTTTACGCAGGTAAATGGGAAGGTCATAGGGACTGTCGGAAGCAGTGATGTTAAAGAGGGTATCGCCATAGAACCACTGTTCCCTGTAGCTGTCCCAACCCCATCTTGCATCAGGGTCGGAATAACGTCTGGGGCACTTGCAATCGTAGACACCGTGTTTTTTACAATCACAGACCTTTGTACCGTAATGGGAAGCACCGGAATAGAATGGGGTGCCATCACCGGCGACAGAAAGTTTTTGCACATCGCCCAAGATACCCATTTTGGCGGAAACATCAACGACACAGCGGGCAAGGAATTCCTGGAAGATCTGTTCGGGACGATACTCAGGGAGTGCGTCTCTCATGGCGATTCTGGCAAACTTTTTAACGATGCCGTTGTGCTTGGGTTTCAGTTTCTGGCCGGCCTTGAGTTTCTTACGGGGTTTAGGCTTGAAAGGCCTCAGTTTCTTTTTCCTGGCGACATGGATTTTATGAGAAGCTTTCCATAGACGTTTAATGAAGTCATAGTAGGAACCGACGGAAGGGGCTTTTCCATATTGGAATCCGCAAATAGCACAAAGGAGGGGGTCGTTGGCCACTTTTTTGGCCCAGTTTGTAATGCCGTGGTGTTTTTGGTCGAGCATAAGGATAAGAGAGCGAATAATACCCAGCTGGTTCTTGGCGGGACAGCCGGTATTAGAATAAAGGGGTTTAATGATAGGGAGCAGGGGATCCAAATTGAGAAGGTATAGCTTGGATATGGATTTTTCCATATCCGTGACCCTGCCCCTATCGGTCTCCCAAAAAAGCAGGAGATGAAGCTTCAGGTTTTCCTGATAAGAAGTGTGAGACTCAAAGTTACGCAGCATAAATAAAACCTCCACAATCAAAGTAATGGCAAATATTACCACCCACTTCGATTTTGGGGGCGCTGTGAAAAAGTCAAGGTAGATTGGTGCCATATATGGCTAAAATTAGGATAATTTTATTGGAAAATTTTAAGGAAAATATTGGTGGATTTTAGGGGTGAGCTAAATTAGCTTGCTCCTGAAATAGAGACCTCGAAAGCAATACGAGTTTTCGAGAGCATTAAATTAATAAGTATGGAGGAATATTTAAAACTCCTGCATATTTGGTACAAATGAAGCCTCAACTGAAAATCGACGGAGATGTGGTTGCTGAAGGCAAGGCAGTGGGTCTTGGCAATACTCAGGAATTCAGGATGACTATGAAACCTGTCGGACTTTCACAGGAAGATGTAATAAATACAGTAACAGTAGGTGGTTTTTACTGTGTGGGTCTAGACTATGGAATTGTATCTCCAAAAGAGCTTCAGAAGATTGCACAGAATATTGAAATCTTGAAGAATACAATAAGCATTGACAATATTTATACTGATGAAGCGATGGGTGAAATATTGAATGCTGTGTCAAAAGCATATTTTGCTCAGTTAAATAAATAGCTTTGGTCTTAACAATTTTATATATGCTATAAACTTTTGAACCAAACTAACACTTTTTGAATAATTACCCAATAAAACCCCACTCCTAAAGCGACTATAAGGTTATAGTTCACTTATTATTCCCATAGTCATCAGTCATTTATTATATCATTTGCTATCGGGCAATACCAGTAATTTTTATAAAGTGCATGGAGAAAAACACAAAAATCAAATTTCTTTCTAAAAAACACTAATGGAACAGGGTAAAGGAATGATTTGTAGCTGTTGGCGTAACACATTGATATAGAAGATTTTCTAAGAAACTTTACTATGTCACTTATTTATATAGCACTTTTCGTGTTTCTAGTAAATTACAATACAAGGTAAAAGTAACTATAATAAGTAACGGATACGTAGGCATGGCAAACCTACCTTCAGTACATTCAATAATAGATATTAATATTGAGATAGTTAGTATTAATATATACACAAAAGAGCAAATTAAAAGTAAATCTCTATTATGCTCTACTTTCTTCCTTTTAATAAAGTACACAAGTGGTGAAAGCAAAAAAGGTATAATGATACCATAAATTAAGACAGACAAAACGGTCAAAATAAGTTAGAATAGAAATATGAAAACGAGAAGAAAGTTTACACCAGAAGAAAAAGCAAAAATAGTGATTGAGGTCTTAAGGGAAGAAAAGACGCTGAATGAGATAGCTGCCGAATATGAAATTCATCCTAATCAGCTAAGTCGCTGGAAGGCAGAATTTATAAGCAATGCAGGCAGAGTTTTCAGTAAGGAAACTGATGAAGTAGAGAAGGTCAAACAGTCGTATGAGAAGGAGAAGGACGAACTGCTTAAGCAAATTGGCCAACTTTCATATGAAGTTGCCTGGCTTAAAAAAAAATCTGGCCGACTCTAAGTCCCGGGAAGACCGCATGAAGATGATTGAGAGAGAAGAAAAGAAATTAAGCATAAAAAGGCAAGCTGAACTGTTAGGTATTAATCGTACAAGCCTTTACTACAAGCCAGTACCGGTAACAGATGAGGAATATCTAATAAAACGTATTATTGATGAGGTATACACGGTTCATCCGGAATATGGCTATCGCAGGATGACAAATATCCTACACCGGGATTACCACATACAAATCAATAGGAAGCGTACACGGCGATATATGAGGGAAATGGGGATTCACGGTTTCTGTCCCGGGCCTAATCTTAGCAGACGTCTGCATAACAAATATTTGTACCCGTATTTGCTAAGAGACTTAAATATAGATCATCCCAACCAGGTATGGTCTATAGACATAACATATTGCCGTCTTAAACGTGGATTTATGTATATGGTAGCTATAATAGACTGGTATTCCCGGTATATTGTTGGATTTGAGTTATCAAATACTTTAGATAGGACATTTGTATTAGAAGCGATAAAAAAGGCAATCAAACGATATGGTAAACCTGAAATTATGAACAGCGATCAAGGTAAACAGTTTGCCAGTGAGGATTACATAAAATTACTAAAGAGTAATAATATAAAAATTTCAATGGATGGGAAAGGACGAGCCTTGGATAATCAAAGGATAGAGCGTTTTTTTCGAACTTACAAGTGGGAGATGCTTTATCATGAAGATTGTGAAACGGGTCAGCAACTTCGGCAAAAAACGAGGGAATATATTGAATATTATAACAACAAGAGACCACATCAGTCACTAGGCTATAAAACGCCGTCAGAATATTATTTTGGGATTAACAAAGAGATTAAGGCAGTAGTATAAAACCTTGGGGCTCTGCCCCAAACCCCGTCCTCGCCGGAAGGCAGCCGGTCTGTCATAACAGACCGGGAATCAAAAGGATATATAACCATTGGATGTCAAGGGGCAAGATGAACTCGCATATGCTCGCCCTTGACATCCATCCGACAGAGTACCTTAAGGTAGATATTATACAAAAACATAGAAAGGAGAATCTAACTTAGAAAAGCTAAAAATTTGTCTTGACAATGGGGGTCATTATAAGGGATCTGTAATATTATTAGTATCATTCTTTGAATAATATTTATACCTTTTATAATAGCACTTGTCTTAGATTCGGTGAAAATTAGAATGCCAAATGTTTTCCAAAAATTTATCATCGTTCTAATAACAGACTTAATATATATACTCGGATTCTTTCTCATAACATGGGTGCACATTTTTCTAACCTCTTGAGAAAGTTCATTATAACTAAGACCTGTTTTTTCCTGGAGTTCATCAGTAATGCCCCATATAGTATCAATATGGGGAGCACCATTCTTTATATTCTTATCCCTCTCCCTAATGTAAACATCTTTTATTATATTATACGGATAGCCATCAGGAGCTTGCTCAATAAAGTCGCCTGCCATTTCCATTGCAGCAAATCCACGTCCTGTTGCGAATGTAAATGTATCATTATACTTGAAATTAACATATGACCAGCCAAATACGCCAATAAGTACAGGCAAAGTAAAAACTGTCATATATTTTAGTGATTGTCCAATCTTTAGCTTTTTAAATATGAAGACAAAGATTAAGTAAAAAAAATATAATGGCACCATAGCCAAATATACTGGCCTTGTAAGCACAGCCATTAAAGTAAAAATACTAATTAAGAAAACTCTTAGTAAATATTTATCTTTATTTTTAACCAGTCTAATGAAACTCGTGAAAGATAATAATATAAAAAATGCTGCAGTAGTTTCACTTAAAATAGCAACTTCAAAAAATAGAAACGGAATGAAAATAGAATAAAGACTAGAAGCAAGTAGTGAAAGATACTCTCTATTCGTAGACTCATAAATAATATATGCAATTAGATATGAAATAATAATTCCAAAAATCATCTGTATTAAAATAGTGACTTTCAAATTAAACCCTGCAAGTATTATAATAAAAGAGTAGCCTGGTGTTCTAAGTCCGTTAAAACCATTAAAGTCATTATTAACAATACTTTTAGCCAGCTCAATATATGATTGTGTATCAGGATGTATTGTAGGATCTATCAAAATAAAAATAACCAGTCTGAAAATTGATATCCCCATAATATAGGCTATTAGCTTTTTTTTGAATTCCACTACTTATTACTCTCCTTCAAAATTATATTTTCTATATAACAATACAACATTTGTCAATGATAATCAATATATAGCAACATTACCAAATACCCAAGTAGTAATCATGGTAAATAAACACTTATAAGTTGAGTTAATGATCATGCTAATGAGAACAAGAAAAATTGGTTTTCGTATGTTTACTCTTGAACTGGACAGACAGTAATTCTTTCATTCCCATGGCTTCTAACCCTTTGAGCTCGGCTAATTCAAAGGATCTTATCAATCCTGCCAGTTCAGCAATTGACTAAAAACTATTAATTTCAAAAACCATGATAATGCAGTGTCTACCTTCCTGAATTCTGAGTTTGTTATGCTAAAGCAAGCTCTTTCTGCTATATATGTTGCGAAAAAGATTTTACATAAGCAAATGCAATTAAAGTATCTGCATTTGTATGTTAGAAGCGGTTTTTTTCGCAACATATGAATCAATGTATATATTTTGCAATATCTAAAATCAATATAAAATGTTTATTGCAAAGTATATTGTATAAAAGCAAATTTCGTTCTGATTTATTGTTAATTCTCATTTCATATTACTATTTTCAAGTTCTACAAAATAAACCTTAATGTATAACACTAACTTGCGCACTATGGCAGCTTTATTCTAATACTACTATTATGGTTTGAAGATGCTAAATTTCTCAAATCCGTAAAGCTTGTTATATTGGCTTTGAAAACTAATTTACAGAAAGCTGTTCTAGCAAAAGAGGCAATTATCGAATTTTGGACTATTTTGTCTTTACTCTGCCTGATTACTACAATGCAAAGCTATTAGTTTTGTCTTAGGAAAGTTTATTAGTATATAAATTTTGCAAATTTAACTAATAATAACTATTTACATTATTATTTGCTACATAGATTTTAGCTTATATTTAAGCATAAACATTACTGTTAATCACTCCATGCTCATGAAGATTACACTAAATTTTATATAATATATACTTTTCTTGAAAAATTATGGATAAAATGTATTTACAATTTTATTTAATTATTGTATAATTTATCTATCCAATTGGATAAAACTACATATTAAGGAGGAAATGTGCTATGATTAAAAACTAATGTCTTTAATTGTAACAAGTGTTTTGCTTTTCTCTTTATCTCTACCAACGTATGCTAGCAATCTTGTTTCTTACAATGTTGGTCTTAATGGGTAACAACATGGAAAGGTAATTGAAGTTAGTCCCCTCAGTCTTAGAAACCAAATAGTAAATCAAAGATATGTAACCGGTGACTATGTTAATGGTACATTTTTCGGAACTGATTCTAGTGGTAAAACAGTATCTGTTGGTGCAATGGTAAATGATGGAGTCTTAATAGCTAAGCGATTACCTCATGATGAAGTTGCAAGAGGGACATTTATTGTATATAAAAATGGAACTGTAAAGGTTAAAAATATAAAAGATATTGACGTTGAAGAAAGATTGTCTGATATTAAGTTTGCAACAACAGGTTTCAACTTATTTCCTTTAAATTTATCAGCTGAGTGGTGGCCTTCCTCCTATGCAAATGCTGAATATAGAACTGTACTAGGCTATAACCCTAATATAAACAAAGTTTTAATTTTCTCATTTTATACTAAAAAAACATCTGCAGCGCAAGCAATTACAATTCTCAGTAATTTAGGTTGTACTATGGGAATAGGTCTAGATGGAGGAGGATCAACTGGTGCAAGATTTAATGGAACAACATTAGTAACTCCAACAAGATCTATCCACAATGTAATAAGATGGAACTAATTTAAAAATCGACAATATTTTAGTTGCTAAAAACGAAGCAAATTCGCTTTAATCTCAAATATTCAGTAATTATCTTCTATGTGGTAAGTAGATATAACAATGACGGGAGTGTCGCAAAACTACTTTTAAGTAGGGAGCGATACTCCCTTTTATTGGAAACAACAAAAAAACATACAATAGAATTTCGGAATGCTACTCGATTTTCATTGTTTTTTTGATTTTTGGGCACAACAAAGTAAGCCCATTAAAATTTATGAGGTTTAGGCGAATTTTAATTCATGCAATGCTTTACCGCATCTATCGTTTTGGATCTTGGTATGTAATTTGTTTATATTGTATCCAAAACAGAGAAGAAGGAATTCTGTTTTCACACAACTTTTTCCTCGTGTTAAAAATCTGTTGAAATTATAGTCGTTTTTAAGAACTCCAAAAGCTCCCTCTACTTGTATTGAACGATTTACCCGGAGTAATATTCCTTCTTCTGTCATTATGTTCTTGTAAGATATCTAACGCTTTTCCACAAAGGTTTTTGATACCTGCATCCTACGATTGCCTTTTGCTTTGGTACACTTTTGTTTGTACGGACAATCCATACAATTTTCACATTCATAAATGCTTATCTCTGAACGATAACCAGATGAAGAGGTTTTATGGCTTACTCCAATTAGCTTGAGCTGTTTCCCATTATGACAAGTATATTCATCTTTTTGTGCATCATATGCCATGTTCTCTCGCTTACTAATATCTTTTTTGAATCTTTTCTTTTTCCATTTATCATAAGTCTGGGGCTTTATGTAATACTTTTGCTTGTTTTTTTCCAAGTAGAGATAGTTTTCTTCACTTTCATAACCTGAGTCTGCAATTATGTTTTTAAACCGGTTATCTAGTTTGGATTCCATATCTTTTAAGAATGGAATGAGCGTATTCGTATCTGCTCTATCTTGAAAAATTCCTGCACCTACAACATACTCACTTTCTACACCAATCTGAACATTGTAAGCAGGTTTTAACTGCGCATTACGCATATGATCATCTTTCATATGCATAAATGTTGCATCTGTATCGGTTTTTGAATTACTATTCCTTCCATCAAATAAATGGTTATGGGCATCATATTTTTCCTGACGTTCTTTAAATTCCTGGAACTTCTCCATAAATCTTTGCAATTGAGTTTTACGTTTACCAATTCCATGCACAAACTCTATTTTATTTTCTTGTTGTTTTTCCTTAAGATATCCTAGGACTCTATCTAAATCCTGTATTAATGTCTCTTTAGAAACTGAGAAGGTAGTGAAATATTCTTTGTTTATCTCTTCAATACTGTACTTAATTTTTTCAAACATTTTTGCTTCATTTTTATTCACAACCTTCTTCCATACGAATGTGTAGCGATTTGCGTTAGCTTCTATTTTGCTACCATCTACAAAAAGGTTTTCAAATTTGACTTCTCCAATAGAATGAAGAAACTTTACCATTTGATAAAAGAGGTCTTCTATTGCCAATGGTAGATAGTCCTTACGAAATCTAGCTATAGTTGAGTGGTCTGGCTTTTTTTCACCTTGTAGTAACCACATAAAGTTGATATGTCTTCTGCATGCGGTTTCAATTTTCCTACTAGAATATATATTGTTAGAATATGCATATGTTAGAACCTTAAACATGGTCTTTGGGTCAACCGCTGGTTTTCTTCCTGTAGAAGAGTATGCCTTATATAGCTTTGTATAATTTAATCCCTCCAGTATTTGGCTAAGCAGTCTGACAGATTCATTCTAAGGTATTAACATTTCAAGATTTAATGGTAAAACCAATTGATAATATCCACTAAATTAGGTATAATTCTTTTGTTGTGTTATATTTTTAATTGTCATTTAAATATTATACAACACTTGCGGGTCCTTTTGGATCCGCATTTTACTATTTCTAGACAAAAAAGCTGCTGCAAAACTAACTTTTTAAGTTTAGTTAGTTTTGTAACAGCCCCGTTTCCTTTTATTCTTTCTTAAGGCTATTGGAGTGTACAAATATTAGTGAGCAAATTAGCTATTATGCAAATTTGCATATAACTCTTTTTGTAAAAGTAATTCATTAAGAGAATACTGCTCTATAATATCACTACCATTCATAATAAGAATAATATCTCTTTCTATTATTGTGGAAAGATGATAGGCAACAATAAACTTGGTCCACCCCTGTTTGAGTTTTAAAAAAGGCTTCTTGAATCTTTATTTCGGTAAAGGTATCAATGAATGGTGTTGCTTTTCATCAAGAATAAAATTGCTGTAAAAAAATCTCAGTATAAGTTATACTTAGCGATTCTTCTGAACTTGTGAAAAACTTCCGCCATCTTCACCTATGATAGTATCATAACTCAAGGAAAGTCAGTTGTTAACATGTAAGCATGAGCAGATTTTAAATTTTTTAGTTCATAAACTTATTTCAGTTTTATTTAATGTATGAAGTTAATAAGATAGGACTGAAATTCGGAATCTGTTTTTGTCTGGAAATAATCCCAACGGATTCATACCTTTACAGATCAAAACCGGATTGGTGCATACATGTTGAAAGGAAAATTGGATCACTAATACTAAAATAAGGATATGCTCTATTACGGCCCTCAAATCTAGGTCTCCAAAAATACAAATACAATAGAAAGAGCAAAAATTCTAGTACAGAACATCTATAAAAGGCTTTTGGTGAAACTTAAAAGGTAAATTGATAATTATGTGAAGAAGTATATGATAGCCATAAATAACAATCTTAAGGCCGGAAGAACAATAAGTTCTTTCCGACCCTCAGTCTAGTGTAGATAAATCTGTGCATCTTTAACTCTGTTAGGTCTACTATAATGCAAATGCTTCTTTTCTCAGTTTTCATCATCAGCATATCTTAATGTCTTGTAATACTGGTAAAGAAGGCTATCTAGCTGAACTTTGATACTTTCTGCACTTTCTCTGTTCGAGTCATAGTTTTGGTCGAAGGAATTAAGCAGTGAGTTCTTTTCAGCAATTTCCCTTATTAACTTCTGTGTGAAATTATCCATTCACAACCCTCCTCTCAAACTATACTCCCCCTAATAAAAGTCTTTAAAAACATTGTACTATATTTTTCCATCACTCTCAATAGATGTAATATATATTTAATATTAATGGAAAATTAGTGCACATTATATATATTCAAAAATTCAGAAAATATTACAATTAAATTATTTCAAAAATAACCGATCAATTGTTTTTCAAATAATCTACTTTGGTTTCATGGAATTAAAAACTACTGTTTCTCTGTTGCACCTCTTTTGATCCAATCATAAAAGGTTCAGCAAGTTTCGATGGACTTTACGACCTGAGTATTGAATAGGTTATTTTTGAAATAACCCAATATAAATATTCCCAAAAATAAAAATTCGAAGATAGATAGGTATTTGCTTTTTTCATAATATCATATTAAATTCTGTTTTTCACTACTAAAATCAAAAATCATCCAAAACAATATACATTTGCTTCATTTTTAAATAATAATCCCAAAATAATATTATCTTTAAGTATTGAACCTCCTGCACAAAACAAAAAATAGCACTACAAACTTAAGGTTATAAGAATTTATTCTTTAAAACCAGTCCTCATATTTTGGCATTTCATCACAAGTTTCATAATCAGGAAAAACATTATTAGAATTGTGTTCTTCATAATTACCGTCTTTATTTTTGCCCATATTTTCATTACTTTTTTCATTGTTTCCAATTAGCAATGAATTGGCCAATATAAAATGTTCAAATTGTTGTGGTATTTTGAAATGATTAGGCGGATCATGATTCTGAATTCCCCAAAGCTTCAAATGTTTCAAAATCTTCTCGATAGTTTCTTCATCCTCTACAAACGAAATTATTCTCATTTTCCCATTGCAATATTTACATTTTAGAGGATCAACATTATAAACCTTTTGAATAAGTCTTGCCCAGTTTTTACAAAAAGCTTTTTTAGATAAATCACTACTTACAATTGCAGGTACTTTATCATCTGTCTCAGCTTTTTTCCTTTGTCCTCTACTCTTATTTGAATAATAACCATAATATCTTACAAATTGCTCTCCCTTATTTGGGATATGAGTTACCAATCGTGCTAACCAATCCAAAGCATCAAAAGCTTGAATTTCTCTGCTATTTTTACCCTTGTAAATAATTTTCCCAACTTCATTTGAACTTTCTTCTGGTGGTATGTAAAACATTCTTTCCTGAGAAATTGGAGCACGAACTACATATTGAGCAAGTTTTTCAATACTCTCCTGTTCCTCTGCGTATATTGCCTCCCCACAATAAACATTAAATCCAGTATTTTCCCAACTAAGCATGTTATCTAACTAATTATGAAGGACAGCTTCAATTTGAAGATAGAAAGTTGCCAAGACAACGCTAGAAAATATTATAATTAATCAAGAATAGAAAAGAGGACGTATACACGTCCTCTTTATTTTGTAATGATATTATTTACGATGTTAAACACTACTTAATATTATATCTCTTTCATCAAATGTTTTATATAAACTATGAAATACAGAGACTTGAGTATCCTCGTCCTTGTTGTACTGCCAAAATATATTTAACCATTCTTCAAAACTATTTAATACTAAAGCAATATTGCCTGTATTTTGGGTCACATAGCCAATTTTATACTCATTATTTTCAGGTGAGTCATCAGCAATAAATACCCAATGGTCAAGAGATAGGTCAAGGGCAGAGCCTGCCGTAAAAGCTATTAATTTAGCTCTATCTACATATCTATTTTCAGGGGCGATAAAACAACTATTGTCTTTTTGTACTAGTACACCAGACGGAACTATCATTCCACAAGGTAACCCTTTTAAATCTCTTCCTACCCCAAGTATTGGTTCAACCTCAAATAAAAATATTCCATTTGAAAAGTATTTCACAAACTTTTTATATGATTCTGGTAAAGGTTTGTTTACATACCATTCAGAATCTTTTATTAATTGTGAAGTTGCTTTTGTGTTTTTGTCAATATCTGGGTATGTAAGATTGATTTCGTTAATAATATCTATCACGTTCATTTTTTACCTCCATAATATGCTTTTGCCCAATTATTTTAACATATTTTATTGAACCACACAACGATTACTATTCAACATATTGTCCTGCTTCAATGAAGTCTGCCATAAATTTATATAAAATATCTTCTGTTTCATAATACATTTGCTGATATAAATACTTCATTTCATTTTTTATTTGAGATGCACTCATAAATGGTGCTTTCCACCAAGGAATAGCTGAGTTAACTCTTGCAGTTATGGCTTGGTGTGTAGTAGGGTCTAATGCGATTGAAAACATTTCATCTCCGTTTTGTATACCAAATTTAGCTGCGAATGATTTAGGCATAACATGATGGGCATGTAATCCGTAAGCGTCAAACATACCAGCACATGAATGACACAATCATTAATAAAAATGGTTGGAAAAGTTTTGTAAATCGATAAAACTTTTTCAACCAAAACTTAATCTTTAATTTTTACAACCTATGTGCATCTAAATTAAGTTGGGTCTCTTTTCGCCTAACCATTCATTGAAAGCATTAGCAATTTCCATCCTGAACTCTTCATCTGACAAACCAGGAGAAGTTCCGAGTTCATATGCTCGATCTACAGTATGAGCAAATTTGTCCGCTAATTCACTGTTCTCATACTCCATATGGGGAAAATGCTCTATTACATATGCAGAATAATCCAAATCAAAAAAATAACGTTCTATTTCACCATTAATAAAATCCGTGATAAATTTAATCATAAATATCGTATGTTTTCCAACTCTCATTCGTCTTCCTCCCACGCATATTTCTCAAGCTCTGTTCTTTTGGATTGCGGTATAAACACCTTAGCAGGTATTTTCACGCTGCCGGGCAGAAAATCTGCAAACGAGCTCACATAACCAGGCTTTCCAAGATTGGGAGCTTGAGTAAATATCCACGACAAATATTCAAAAGGATTCAATCCATTCTCTTTTGCTGTTTCAACTAGGCTGTAGTACACCGCGCTCGCTCTCGCACCACTTGGCGTATTACTGAAAAGCCAGTTCTTGCGTCCGATTACGAAAGGCTTTATACTTCGCTCTGCACGGTTATTTGATATCTCCAATCGTCCATTCAGCATATACCTCTCAAGATATTTTCGCTGGTACTGAGCATATTGTACTGCTTTACCCAGATGGGTTTTGGGAAGTACATTTAATTTTCTTATCCAATCATAAAATTCATCTATGATAGGCTTTGATTGCTTTTCTCGTTCTTTTAACCGGTTTTCCGGGCATAGCAATGCAAACTGTTTCTCCAAATGAAACAGTTTATCGCAATATGCTACTCCCTTTGCAGCATTAGACATTGCTTGCTTCTCTTTGGGCAGGGCTTCCATTGCGTCAAAAAACTTTCGCCGTACATGGGCCCAACAACCTACTACAGTTATTTTTTCGGGCAATTTGTAATACACGCTATATCCGTCTGCATGTAAGTATCCCGAAAAACCTTTTAGAAATTCTTCCGGATGTATATGCTTTCTGTCCGGCTGGTAGTCATAAAGTATTATCTGATGTTTTGCCTCTCCGCTCGTTCGATACAGACACATATAACTCTTCGACTGTGCCGCCTTCCCTGGTTCTTTTAGCACCTGTACCACTGTTTCATCTGCATGCAGTACCTCATGCTCGCACAGCCGTTTCTTCATCTCCTCATATATCGGTTCCAGCCAATTCTCACAGGCTTTTATCAACCAATTTGACATTGTCTGCCTTGATATCTCAATGCCATTTTGTTTCCATTCCAGCTCCTGACGATATAAGGGAGAACCCATCATGAATTTTTGCGTCGCTATATGGGCAATTGTCTCGGGTGATGCAAAACTTCCCTTTATGACCGGTTCCGGTATATCTGCCTTTACAATGGAAGTATGGTCGGATGTTTTTTCACAGTTCCGGCATGAATAAACATGCCTAATATGACGCACTATTACCGCTTTTGCCGGAATAATCTTCAACTCATCACGAGTTTCCTTTCCCATTGTATGCAATTCACTACCGCATTCCGGGCAAATACATTCCTTTTCGGGTAACTTGTGCTTATTACCTCCACCGGTAAATCTTCAGGAAGTTTATCTGTTGTTAGACGTGTTCTCTTACGGTAATAGCTAAATTATGAGTCTCTTCCTCTTCATTATTAAAAAGATTGATTTGCTCAATCTTTGTTTGTTCGCCAAGATAACACCGAATTGTTTACGCTTTGAAAGGCGTATTTGTTCCATAAACCATTGGACTTGTTGTTCCAATTCTGCAATCCTTCGTTCTTTTTCTTCAATTATATTAAGTAATTTTTCTACTGAAATTTCTTGTATATTCATAGGATAATTTCACCATAAAAATTACATTAAATCCAGCTTTTTGATTCTTTTTTTGAATTTCTTCTTACGAAATTTGACGCTCTAAAACCTCCTTTCGGCTAAGCTTTTTTTCCAATCTTGCACTGTCGATAAGGCAAGCTAATTCGTTTACATCAAGAAGCATTGTGGTTGAATCTTCTTCTGTTGGCCAGCGAAATCGCCCTCGTTCCAATCGCTTAAAGTACAGCCAAAACCCATCTCCATCCCATTCAAGGATTTTTATCCTGTTTCTCCCTCTGTTACAGAACACAAACAGTGCATTCATAAACGGATCAAGTGAGAAACTTTCTTGTACCAGTGTTATTAATCCGTTGATAGATTTCCTCATATCCGTTAATCTTCCGCAAAGATACACTGGTTTTTCATTCCATCTTATCATAACGACATCAACACCTGGCAAACTTTTTTTAACAATTCTAAGTCTGTTTCCGTGTTTACAGTGACATTACAGCCATTAATTTTAATTTCCAGTGTAGCTTTTGCAGGGTACACCGGTTTCGATGCAAGCTGCATCCATCCACTTGGTAGTTCGGTTTTGGATTCTTTTACTGCTTCTACTACTGTACACTTTGCTTCACTGACTTTTTTCTGCCAATAGTAGTATGTGGCTTTGCTTACTCCATTCGTTCGGCAAAACTCTTTGATACTTTGCCCATTTTCAAGCCAGGTTTGTATTAATTGTGCCCACCTAGATAATTGTTGTTCAGTTGTTACTTTTTCCATGTCCATACAATCACTCCGTTTAATCTTTTTTACAGTGATTGTATCAGCTACGCAACTATTCTACTATGTAATGATCTATTTGACGGTTACCTTCCTTGTGAATTATAGAGCTCATTTGAAGGGAGTCAAGGGTAAAGACTTCGTCTTGCCTTATGGCAACCCTTGACTCCATCCGCATTCGCTCAAATAAATAATCAAGCAGGGCATAATGACAATATTGTAGATTTATCACCTAAACAAAAAATGATTTCTTTTATAGGTGTTGCATTTAATATCGCAATTTAGACCTCTCATATATTTTTAAAATATTATTAATTTACCATCTGGCCATTTACCACTCCAACCACAAGGAAAATTACCCGATTCGTAAACTTTCAACAACTCTAGAAAGAATTCTGGCCTGTTTTTACATTTACTATATGAAGCTTCCATTATAGCTCCCAACAAATCCCACTTAACACAATCGGTAAATGTCTTATCAAGATTATTACTTTCTCTAAATGCTTCAATTTTATGAACAATATTATTTTCTAAAAAAGCCTTTCCCTCTCTGGCTATTTTATTCCAGTTAGCAAATTCACTTTTATATTTATTGTTAAGAAATTCTGACAAGGCATTACTTGCTTCCAGTGTAGTATCTTCCCAAACGGGGTCAGTATAACACCTTTTCGCCTCATCCCAACTAAAAACATATATAACAGTATAATTAATATTTTGTTTTATAGGATTTCCACAGTTATTAAACCAGTCAATACTTAAAATTCTATTCAAAAATTTGCTATTATCCATTAACTTACCTCCCTACTTGATTTATTCTTCCCGGAATTCTAGGAACAAGATCACCACCTAACAGTCCATATTCAATTCTTTGCTTTATTGCTTGTTGAATTACCTCTTTAGCTTGAGACTCACTTAATCCAGATTCTTTCAAAGCTTTATACATAGCATTTGTATACTCTAAATTTGTAGGTCTTTCACGATATCTTGTTCCTCCACGCCTGAATTGATCCCAAAACTTTTCCATATTGAAATGTGTCTCATAGTGTGGTGTTCCTGGTTGTGTAAACGCATTTCCTTCCAATTTAACAGCGATAGCCTCATCACTTGGAATTACATCTTTATAAACAGCATTTTGGTTAACATGATGGGCTTGACCATGTGTTGTTTTATCATTTTTTAACATACCGTATCTATCCATTTTAGGAACTGACTCACTAACATCCACATTTACATCAACATCTGGTTTTGCATTTACTTCCTGCATCGCCTTGATGTAGTTTATCTGTGTCGGTGTTTTGGCTTGAGCTACATCTATATTCTTCAGTGCATTATCAAAGCTGTTTATATCAACCTCTATTCCGCCAACTATTGCTAATTTCGGACTGAAGGCGTTGTCAATTTGTTTCACCATGTTGTCTACTTGACTTTTTACGTTATCTATTTGTTTCTTTATGCTGTCTCCTACCGATGAAACAAACTTTCCTATTTTCGCTTTCGTTTTTTCTCCGGCTTCCATTAGCTTTTTACCGACTTTTGTATTCGGTAATGCTGAGCCTACTCCTCCCGATATCGCATCGGATACCCCCGATATCGCCACCTCTGTCCAATCTACATCGTCATTTACTAGCTTCTGAGCTCCCGCATTTATTGCTGCTCCTGTTACTCCCTCTATTACCGCTGTCTTCGCTGCCTGCTTTATTATCTGCTTTCCGGTTGCCTTTGCTCCTCCTTTTCCTGCTGTCGCTGCAAGAGATGCTCCTCCTTCAACACGTCAAAAGCTTCTTATATTCATCAGTTATTGTTATCAAAAGTATATTTAATATCAGACTTCACTTCCTAATAAATTATCCTTATCATCAGCTTATATACTTCCATCTACCAGTACGTTTTATGACATTCATAGATTATAACCTATTCATATTTTGCATATGTCTACACACAAAAGCCAGGATTATGATATATTCCTGGCTTTCTATTTCAAAAATTGTGTCTGAATAAGTACAAATAAAATCATATTAAAAGTTAATATTATTTTTTAAATTCTTGTCGTTTTTTATTTCTAAACATATCCACTCATTACAACGTCTATACCAACATTATTCAACAGTAAATCTGCTAAAGATGGAGCAATCATTTTTGCTTCATCTATATCAAGATCTGAGAAACGACAAAGATAAAGTCCAAACCCCTCTTTACCATGCAAATAAATCAATGCTCCTCCTTCATCATCACCAATAGCAAGTGATTTTGGCAGATATTTTTGAACAAAATATACTTCATTCATCTCAATACAACTGGTAGGTGACCAAATTCTAATATACATCTCATTTTTTACCTTTATTTCAACTTCTGTAGCTTCACGTACAATTTCTAGATATTCCAAAGGAACATCTATTGGTGAAAAATTAATCAACTGTATTATTTCTTCTTCAGTTGCTGGTGGTTTTTTCACATCAACAGAATATAGATTACTTACATTATCCAATATGCTCATTTTATATCAATCCTTTCATATGGAATACCAAGTTTATCTAACATTTTCTGTAGGTGTAGGAGTTCCAATAGTCATTTCAGTAGGTACTGGTGTAGGAGTTTCAATTAAATTTTGTTTTGGAAACTCTTTTATCCTACCAAGTAGAAACAATTTCATAAAAGCATAGTCAATACTGTTGAAAACACCATCACCGTTAACATCTGATGCCCAAAGATCATCTTCCACATTAAAATCATTTATTATTCCCAATAAATACATCTTCATAAACGCATAATCAATGCTGTTCACATCACCATTTCCATCAACGTCACCAATAAGCGGTTTATCTTCTGGAAATTCAGAAAACATTTTTATATAAGATGGAATTATCGGTTCAACAGGTAATTCGTCTATAAATTCATTCTGAATTTCTTTCGGAGTATAAACTGAATCCTGAACACTTGTATCAGTGATTTCCTCACTATTATCCTTTTCATTGCCAGTTAATTCTTCAGATATTGAAGTTGTATTTTCATCTTCAATTGTTAAGACCTGACCGTCCATTGGCAATTCTTCAAATGATTCGTAAATAACGTCAGCCATAACATTTGAGATTAAAATTTGAAGTAAAAATGTTCATGAAACAATAAAAACAATCAATCTTTTACTTCTATACATTTTGTTCTCCCCCATTAGTTTTAAATATAATAAATATTTTGGTTTAAAATTTTAGCAAATTAATGTCATAAAGTAAATACAAGACAATCTAAATCTGAATATTGAACCGATTAAAATTTGTCTATTTTATAATAATTCTCTATAAATTCCTCAAATGTTTTAGATCGTTTAGTGTATTTTCGCAAATTGCATCTGTATTTTAATCCTGGCTGAAACATACATATGAGACTTAAAACTCAAATCCTATGAGTGCCTTACATTTGATAATGCTTTCTTATTTGCTCAATAAACTTTTACTCTATAAACATTCACAAAACAAAAAGAATGCCCAATACTTTTTGTATAAGGCATTCTCTATAATTGATCTATAACCCAAACTATTCCTCATCTGCCTTCTGTTCTTGCTCAATTTTCTCCTCTTTTTGCGCCTTCTTTTCCTTTATATCCTTTATTAACTTGTTAGTCTTTTTCAAAGCAGTTTTTATGTTATTTTGAACTTCAACAGCCTTTTCTTTCACATTAGCAGCAGAATTTCTTACATTTTCCGATGCAGCTTTAACATTTTTTGCTATATCCTGTCTTGTTTCTTTTCCTGTTTTCGGTGCCAAAAGCAATCCTGCTATAGCCCCTGCAGCTGAACCAACTGTTGCAGCTGTTGCCAGCTTTTTAGCTGTCTTAATCTTCTTTGCTCTTTCCTTCTTTCTTTTAGCTTCCTTAATAGTATCTAACAACTTCATGCCCAAATCCTCCTTATTTTTTAATATAATTAATTTATTTTTATTCCTAAAATTACCATTTTATTCTGGACAAATTATAAATTTTGGTTTAATCACACCACAAGCAAGCCTTTTCCCTGAATTTCCCGAAGGCTGAGTTCTAAAATCATCGGGATTATTGTGTATTATCACCGACTTGCCCAATACATCTTTCACTTTAAATCTGTCGGTAAAAAAACACATTCTTGATAAGCCGTGATTGGAAAATAGAGGCGGAAAATCTCCGGCGTGGTTCCCATGGGGCTGACCATCGGGATTCCAGTGACCACCTGCACCTAGGAAAGGATCTTCTGCATCCCCCACTTCACAGCAATTACCTTCATGAATGTGAAAGCCATGGGGGCCAACAGGAGCCTCTCCATTCTTACCCGGTTTGTAATCCGGAAGTCCTGTCACTTCAACATATACTTCCGTTCCTCCAGGAACATCCTTAAATAAGACATATCCTCTAATCTGCGGAGCTAATGGACCACCATGTATAAAGGCAATTGCTTCGTCACTGATTATAGGCCATGGATGCATTGCATTCATCATTGTCATACCGATTGTATTCACACATAAGCCTCCCTGACAAAAAATTATCCACAATATGCCTGAGATATTTTCACAAATGAATTGCCAACAAATTTTCAAAGACAATATATTATATTACAGATAAACTAATTTGTTACTTTTCCAAAATAAAAATGCCATTATTTCCAATACGCAATATAGGGGCCTTCAAAAAATTTACAATTTCTACAAATAAAAAAAAAAGGCATTGCCGGTTTAAAACTCAAGCAATACCTTTCCCTACTTTATCTCTTAAATGCAATCAAATATCAAGTTTAATTTGATTGTCCTCTCTATCCTCTTCCTTTAAGTAACAACCTATGGCAGGTATGTTCTTTGTCCTGTAATATTCAAAATCCTTAAACGCAACTTCATTCAGCCTTTTTATACAGGTCATAACACTTCCCTTTTTCGATTTCATTACCTGTACCCCTTGAGAATCTCTAGTAGATTTCGGGTTTATACTTGAAGTATTAAATATCAGTACTTTATTTAGGCTGCTGAAAGCAACAAGTTCCTCATCTTCCAAAATATGCTGTATATATACAACCTTGGACAAAGTACTGTATGCATTTGCCAGCTTTTTGCGGTTTGTCTTTGTTGCATAGCTGCTCAATTCAATCTTTGCAACTTTTCCATTCTCAAAGGCAAAAATCATGTATCCTTTATAATCATCAGTAGCTACTATATGAATAATCTTTTCATCTTCCTCAAGGCCCAACAGGTTTGCCAGGTATTCTCCAAGGCTGCTGGCTTTACAGTCCTCAATTTCATAAATTTTCAGTTTGTATACTACCTGCTTATTGGAGAACAAAAGCAAATCGGCCTTGTTGTGAGTTTCTATTTCCTGTATTATATAGTCATCGTCCTTAAGTTTATGCTCCGGATTTGCTCTTAATGATATAAGAGGTATCTTTTTCAGATAGTTGTGATCAGTTAAAAACAGCTTTAAGTTGTAGTCTTCAATAAAATGTTCCATAGTAACTTTTTCAATATTCTCTTCATGCAATATCTCAGTACGTCTGGGCTGCCCATATTTTTTCGCTACTTCCTCAAGCTGCTTTATAATTACCTTCTTTATCTTTTTTTCGTTGCCGTATAAATCCTTTAATTCTTCAATCTCCTTTTGAAGCTTCTCTATCTCACTGACTCTGTTTAAAATGTACTCCTTGTTTAAGTTTCTAAGCTTTATTTCAGCTATAAACTCAGCCTGTACCTGGTCCACCTGAAAAGCTTTCATGAGGTTGGGTACAACCATAGCCTCCTCTTCAGTCTCCCTGATCAGTTTTATAGCCTTATCTATATCCAGGAGGATCTTTTGCAAACCCAGCAGCAAATGAAGCTTTTCCGATTTTTTGTTTATGTCGAACATAGTCTGTCTTTTAATACAGTTGATTCTAAACTCGGTCCAATGGGTTAATATACCTTTTATTCCAAGTACCTTCGGACGCCCGTTTATCAATATATTGAAATTGCAACTGAAGCTGTCTTCCAATGGAGTCAGCTTATACAATTTGTTCATCAACGCATCGGGATCGGTATTTTTTCTCAAATCAAAAGTAATCTTAAGACCGTCAAGATCAGTTTCATCCCTTACGTCTACAATATCCCTAATCTTATTGTTTTTAACCAGGTCAATTACCGAATCGATAATGGCTTCTGAAGTTGTAGTATAAGGGATCTCATATACTTCAATACAGTTGTTTTCCTTGTCAAATCGGTATTTTGCCCTTACTTTAAAGCTGCCTCTTCCGCTGTTATAAATATCTTTAATTTCCTTCTCATTGTATATTATCTGACCGCCTGTTGAGAAGTCAGGTGCTTTAAGATACTCAGAAATATCTACATTTTCATCTTTAATAAATTGAATAGCTGCTTCGCAAACTTCTCTTAAGTTAAAACTGCAAATATTGCTGGCCATACCAACAGCTATTCCCTGATTGGCATTCACCAGGATATTGGGAAAAGTTATAGGAAGGAGTGTAGGCTCTTTCATGGTACCGTCATAGTTGTCCACAAAGTCAACGGCATCCTTGTCAAGATCCTTAAACAGCTCCTCGCATATCTTATCAAGCTTGACCTCAGTATAACGGGGAGCAGCAAATTGCATATCCCTGGAATAATGTTTCCCGAAGTTACCCTTTGAATCGACATAAGGATGCAGTAATGCTTCGTTCCCCTTTGTCATTCTGACCATTGTCTCATAAATAGCCGAGTCTCCGTGGGGATTAAGCTTCATTGTCTGTCCCACAACATTGGCCGACTTGGTTTTCTGCCCGGTCAAAAGTCCCATTTTATACATAGTATACAACAGTTTTCTGTGGGATGGTTTCAAACCGTCAATTTCCGGTATTGCCCTTGAAATTATTACACTCATGGCATAAGGCATATAATTCTTTTCAAGTGTATCAACTATTTTCTGCTCTATTACATTTTTTGCGGACATATATTTCACCTTTCCAAAATATTCATCATTTCAATACAATTCGCATCATTTTTATCAATTTTCTATTAATATACATCTACCATGTCTAAATACCTGTAACCGTTTTCTTCAATAAAACTTTTTCTGCCGGGCAGATTGTCCCCAAGCAGTATATCAAACATCTTCTCTGTATTTTCAATATCATCGGGCATTACTT
Source organism: Acetivibrio clariflavus DSM 19732 (assembly GCF_000237085.1). GTDB lineage: Bacteria > Bacillota > Clostridia > Acetivibrionales > Acetivibrionaceae > Acetivibrio > Acetivibrio clariflavus. The sequence continues at coordinate 3,757,827 of NC_016627.1, forward strand.
TAATAAGCTTCCTTGTTTCGGGATTCATAGTGGTCTGCCACATCATTTCGGGGTCGTTTTCCCCAAGTCCCTTTGACCTTTGTATGGTGTATTTGCCTTTTATTTTTGCTATTATTTCATTCTTTTCCCTATCGGAATAGGCAAAATAGGTTTTATCCTTTGTAGTTATTTCAAAAAGCGGCGACTCGGCAATAAAAACCTTACCCTCATAAATGAGAGTAGGCACCAGTCGATACAACATGGCAAGTATCAGGGTCCTTATCTGAAAGCCGTCCACATCAGCGTCGGTACAGATAATTATCTTACTCCAACGCAGGTTGTTTATATCAAAGGTATTGAATTCCTTGTTATGCTTTGTCTTTATCTCCACGCCGCATCCTAAAACTTTTAGAAGGTCTACAATTATTTCACTCTTGAAAATACTTTCATAGTCTGCTTTCAAACAGTTTAAAATCTTTCCTCTTACCGGTATTATAGCCTGGAATTCAGCATCTCTGGCCAATTTACACGAACCTAAGGCCGAATCTCCCTCCACTATATAAATCTCTCGACGGTTTACGTCCTTTGTCCTGCAGTCTACAAATTTCTTCACTCTGTTGGACATATCAATATTTCCGCTGAGCTTCTTTTTTATATTGATCCTTGTCCTCTCAGCAGTTTCACGGCTCCTTTTATTCACCAGAATCTGTTCAATTATCCTGTCACTTTCTATCTTGTTTTCAATAAAATATACTTCCAGTTGCTGCTTCAAAAATTCAGTCATAGCTTCCTGGATAAACTTGTTGGTTATTGACTTTTTGGTCTGGTTTTCGTAACTGGTAATTGTTGAAAACGAATTGCTGACAAGTATTAAACTATCCTGAATATCCTGGAAGGTAATCTTAGCTTCATCCTTGTTGTATTTTCCTCGTGCTCTTATACACTTGTCTATTTCGTATACAAAAGCATTTTTCACCGCTTTATCCGGTGCTCCTCCATATTCAAGAAAACTCGAATTGTGGTAATACTCTATCAAATTAATCTCATTGCAAAAGCAAAATGCTATTTGCATTTTTACTTTGTATTCAGGCTTATCTTCCCTGTCCCTTCCCTTTGTACTTGTCTCATAAAACTGTATGCCTGTAAAAGCTTTATCCTGTGAAACTTCTTTTACATAGTCCACTATACCATTCTCATAACAGTATTCAAAAGTTTGCCCCGATTCCTCATCATAAAGTATAAACTTAAGACCGGCATTGACAACTGCCTGCTTTTTCAAAGTATTGGTATAATACTCAAGGGGTATGTTTATATCGGTAAACACCTCAAGATCAGGCTTCCATTTTATAATGGTTCCTGTACTCTCATAATCTTCTTTTTGCTTTATCAGTCCACCGATATTTTCACCTTTTTCAAAATGCAGTTCATATTTATATCCGTCTCTGAAGACAGTAACATCCATATACTCCGAACTATACTGGGTGGCACAGCTTCCGAGCCCGTTTAATCCAAGGCTGAACTCATAGTTTTCACCGGAATTGTTTTTATATTTCCCTCCGGCATAAAGCTCACAAAAAACCAGCTCCCAGTTATATCGTCCTTCTTTTTCATTATAATCGAGAGGAATCCCTCTCCCATAATCCTTTACCATTACAGAGTTATCCTTAAACCTGCTAACTTCAATTACATTTCCAAAACCTTCCCTTGCTTCATCTATAGAATTTGAAAGTATCTCAAAAACGGAATGCTGGCATCCCTCAATACCATCCGAGCCAAATATAACCGAAGGTCTTAACCTTACCCTGTCAGCCCCCTTCAAAGAGGTAATACTGTCATTACCGTAATACTTATTCTTACCTTGTTTTGACATATTGTTGCGCACACTCCTATTAGAAATTTCTGTACAAGTCCATTTCAAAAACAACCTTTTTAATATTTATCTCTTTCTTTTTGTTCAAAGGCAATGACGACAAATATCCAGAAAAGGCAGTTACAAAAAGTTTATAGAAATAAAACACTTTAATAATATTTTAGATTTTTCCCGAGCAACAGGCAATGAAAAAACACGCAAAATGAAAAAACTGTGTTTTACAAAGTACTTCCTCCAGATTTCAGATTACACCAAACTAATGTTCGTGTCAAGTCGTGAACACTGCAAAAACTTTGGTATTGCCATATTCGTTCCATAAAAATGAAATATTTCCCAAAATATATCTATGAAAATTTTTCTAAATACCAGTTGATTATTTGGAAATATTATAATATAATTTTATTGGCAATTAAATGTTAATCTTTCAGATTACTTAAGTCACATTTTTTACACAAAGTCTCAGTTATGTCTTACATCAATTTTCATTCAAATAAACTAAAAAAGGACTGATTCATATGAAGGATTTAAGCGTTACCAAAGCTAAATGGGAAAGCTCTAGATTCAATTCCATTTCCTTTGTCGAAGAATTAGAACCCGAAGAAATGGAATACTATGTCAGAGACTTTCTCCTTCCCAATCTACAACAGAGTTACAACCAAGTGAAAGACTACATATCCAACAACACCAGAAGAAACATTTACACAGTAAAAAAACACCTGGCCGACTTAATTAAGAATCAGGACGTTGTAAGAATTTCCACAAATGAAGACCGTGATTCAAGTAATCTCTCGAGGTTTGGTGCATCGTATCTGATTAATGAAAGCCTGAACGATATTTACCTTTTTTCTTCAGTTATGAAGTCTAAGATAACACCTTCAGATTCCAATTCACAAATGCTTTTTACACTAAATAGGCTATCGAAGGATGTTTGCAATTTGCAAAAGGAAATTAAAGAATCGATAGAACAACAAGCAAGAAGCTGCTGCCTGAAATTTTAGGCAGCAGCTTTTAATCTATACTTTTCTATATAATTTCAATTTTTTTCTCTTCTTCACAATACGAAAAACTGCAGAAGTCATCAATATCCCACAAGCAATGGCGCCAGCGCATGATATAGCTTCTATTCCGGTGTTTGCGGCTTTGGACAGATTATTTTCAGCTATATACTGTGTAGAGTTGTAAATTGCAATCCCCGGAACCAAAGGAAAAATGCCGGGAATCGAAAAAACCATTGCCGGTGCTTTTCTAAGTCTTGCAACGCTTTCACTGTACAACCCCACTACAACTGCCCCTAAAAAACTCGAAAACACCACATTTCCGCTGTATTCAAGCATAGAGGCATAGGTAATCCACCCAAACATACCGGCCAGGCCAACCCATAGTAAATTTTTTCTTGCCACATTATACATTATTCCAGGACATAAACTTGCTATAAACGCCAGAAAAATCTCTTCCATTACTAAATCCACCCTAATCCTAAAGATAATACAATAGCTACTCCCGCAGTTACCGAAACAACTGTAAATATTGCTTCTGCCATTCCAAACTGGCTCGATACAATGTCTCCGTGCAGTGCATCTTTAAGAGCGTTTGTGGTTGACACCCCAGGAAGTAAAATCATAATAGAAGAAATAATTATCCTATATATATTTAAGAAAGGGAAAATCTTTACCGCTATAACACTCATGCCTGCAGCTATCAAACCGGACACAAAATATTCAAAAAATTTGAATACTCCTATCCTCGACACCTTTTCTTTGGAAATATATATAAGCATCCCAATAATAAACGCTACTACGGCATCCTGAACAGTACCTTTAAACAAAAGAGTATATACAAAAGCAGTAACTCCCGCAACAAAAAGCCTTAATCCAAATTTATAGCCCTTTTCTCTTTCTATTTTTTCCAAAGTCTCCATGGCTTCTTCATAGGGTATTGGACTTTCCTGGATTCTTCTAGAAAAAGAATTTACTTTTTCAACACAGCTTAAATCCACTGTTCTTTCGCTAATACGCTTTACAACAGAAAGAGGCTCTCCATCCTTACCTGTAACAGTTATAAATATACTGGTCGGAAGCACAAAACACTCCGCTTCGACTCCATAACTTCTGCATATTCTTCCAATGGTATCCTCAACCCTGTAAATTTCCGAACCGTTTGCCAAAAGGATTTTACCTGCTTTGATAGCGATATCCATTACCTGATTTATTTTCATATTGCTAAAAACCCTTTTCCATATCATTAGTATTTTCAAAAAATATATAAATAGAGTTTAAAATAATATTATTTTCGTGTCAAATTATATTAATCCATAGTATTCAAAAACGAGCATACAGGAAAATCCAAACAGTTTAAAACCCTAAAAAAACGTGCCTACAATAAAAATTTCCTATAATAACATAATATATACAACATAAAATAATGACTTATTTATAAAAATATTCATGAGGTGATTAAGATATGAAAAAAAGATTAAGTTTAATATTTTTGTTTATTTTTATTTTTTCAGTAAATGCCTTCGCGCAATCGCAAACCTACATTGTAAAACCGGGCGACACTATGTGGAAAATTGCCAGTAAATTCCAGGTAGGTACAAGTGAAATTATAGCTGCAAATCCGCAGATTAAAAACCCTGATCTCATTTACCCGGGGCAAAAAATTACAATCCCCAACCTGGATGATGTAAAAGCCTTGGAAAACGAAGTAATAAGACTTGTAAACGTTGAAAGGGCAAAAGCCGGGCTCCCTCAGCTAACCCAAAACTGGCAATTGTCGAGAGTTGCAAGGTATAAGTCACAGGATATGATTGACAAGGGATATTTTGCTCACAACTCTCCGACTTACGGTTCTCCTTTCAAGATGATGGAATCCTTTGGCATCAGATACTCTGCAGCCGGTGAAAATATTGCTATGGGTCAGCAAAGCCCTTCTCAGGTAATGAATGCGTGGATGAACTCTCCCGGGCATAGAAACAACATCTTGAGCCCATCCTTTACACAAATAGGTGTAGGTCTCGCAAAGGATAAAAACGGAAGGATGTATTGGACCCAAATGTTCATTAAGCCTCTATAATACTTAAATACTTAGAGATTTTAATGGCAAAGGGAGTAACTTTTAACGGGTTACTCTTTTTGTTGTTGATATATAAATATCAAATGGGTAAATACTTATTCTATTACTATAACCATGCTCTTTCCTATATCAACCCAGTCATACAAAAACTTCGCATGGCTGGTGTAATTCCTTACACATTTATGGGATTTGGGTACAGTGCCTATTGTAGATGAATACTCCTGCATACCCGGATCAATACGTTTTCCGTCTTTAAACACATAATCGACAGGCACTCCATGAATGTATGCCCCACCGTTAAATCTTATTCCGTAAGGTGCATACCCGGCAATTTGCTTTGTTGTATCACTTAAGTATAAAAATCTTGATACTTTTTCAATTGCCATGAAATAGCCCAAATCAGTGGGAAGTTTATATCTTGCGTTTTCACCGGTTGTGGCATAGGTATAGGATATCAGATTCCACTTTCCGTCAATCAGTTCAAATACACCTTCGTTTTGATTCTTCCTGTCAACCACAATTGCCTTGGTCAATTTTTCAATAGATTTATTAAAGGAAACGTACTTTTTAGGAACATAGTATTCACCTTCAAAGCTCAAAGTCCGTATTTTATAGAAACTTTCCGTTTCTTCCAGAACAGACACTACAGTACCGTCAGAAATATATCGAAATTCAGAATTCAAATTGGGCTGGTAATATGCCGGTGCCGCCTGATATCTTTGAATTCCGAACTTATCCTTTGTATTTCCGTTATATAAAGGAGCTGTACCAGTACTGTTCTTATAATTTGAAATATAAGCAATGGTATTTGTCTCTATTTCTTTTTCAGCTCTCTTAACCGCCTCATACATCTTGTCAAACTGGAAAGTCCTCGGCTGGGCAAGGTTTGAGAATATGTACCCTTCCAAAGTTTTATTATCTGCATTGAAAACCACCTTATACCATTTATCCGTTTTATATTTCTCAAGGAATTCTCCCTGAACTTTTGAGATAAGCCTTATCTTATCAAAATATCGAACCTTTCCAATCACTTTTGCCGACGTAGATGGTTTCTCCCTTATATTGGCTCCGTCACTCATTATCAGCAGGTAATCGGTCAGAATTTGATATTTATCGTACTTGATATTCAAAACAACTTCTTCCGGTACTTTCGATTCAAAATTTCTAAGTATAACTTCGGTATAATCCTTTTCTGGCTTTTTATCTTCAGTCTCCTCTTTGATTTCTGTTTCTTTTGCAACTTCAGTTTCTTTCTTGTCTTCATTTTTCTTTTCGGATTCTGTTCCTTCACTGACTTCAACTTTTTCTTTAACTTCAATTTCGCCGGATTCAACAACTGCCCCCAATTCGATAAGCTGTCGGATTATTTCTTCCTCGGTAAGTTTTTTGTCTTCAGATAGCTTACCGTCATTTAAATTGGTCTCAATATCCTCTCCACTGTTTAACGTATTATCATTTTCTGAATAATCGGGTATTTCAACAGTTCCAGATTCCATTTCCGGATTATAGACATTTTCGGACACCTCGTCATAAATCCGTGTCTGTACAGAGGCGTGATTTCCTCCTTCATCACAGCCTGCAAGCAATAGCAAAACAATACACCCTAAGGCAATAATTCTTATCATGGCAGCACCCCCATATAACGTACCTTCATATATTACTTAGACGACTACTGCGACTCATGAGTTCGTTCGGTACTGGATAAAACCCTTAAAAAATTGTGAAAGCTCTACAATTGCCGTATCAAAAATAGGGTTTATATTTTTGAGATTGGCGCAATATCTGTGATTGGAAAATGTGTCATAAAGCGGACTATTAAAATAAGATACTGTACAAAAAGATAAATTTAATCTTTTAACGTTACAACTGTCAAAAATAAGTTATATTATTATTTTATAACAATTAAACCTCAAAGTCAAAATTCCTCTTCCGCCATATTTGATTCTATCGAGTTAAATCAATGTATTAACGGTTTCATATCAAATATCTTATAACTTTTACTTATATATCGATCATACATGCTTATATATTTAACTTTTGCTATTGTTTACACCAAATAAAATATACATTTTAAAAGGGAGGATGAGCCTCCCTTTTAGTTTTTAAGTATTAATCTCTCAAAACTGCTGTTAGGCAAAGGATTTTAAAAAATTCCTGTTTCTCTTAAACCTTAACAGCCATAATGCCATATGTATTCAGCACTTGCCTCCGTATCCGAAGCCACCGAAAAATCCCGGACAGAAAATAATCAGTATTATAAGTATTATCAGTATCCAACACAGCCAGTCATTTCCAAATCCAAAGCCAACATATCCTCTTTCATCTGTCATATCATGATCGCTCCTTTCAAGTTTATTGATATAGGTCATATTTAACTTCACTAGTATAGTATTCCTTACCCTAATATTGTGTTACAATTTTTGCAGTTTCAATTAAATTTCATATTTTATCCGAAAAATAAAACGAACAATAACAAAATGGAGGTGTACACAACACTTCCATTTTGATTTTCCTTTCTTTCAACGGAATAAAAATCCAAAACAATATTTTAAATTTGGAACAACTATTCGACATATCTCTTAAACTTGTTGTATGCTTTGTATACTTCCGGGGTTTTTCCTATATTAATAGCTTTATTATATATAACAGGTTCATTCATCTTAAGGGCAGCCAGTTTTTCCTCAATGGTCTTATATTCTTCAGTAGCCTTGTTATATTGGTCACACATGAACTTATTTTTTCTCTGAATTATCCAATCAGTCAGTCTTGTTCTGGTAAAAGGCTGCTTAGTACGAGGCTTTCCAAAGGTAAAATATACTCTGTTTCCAATCTTTACTATCTCATCTTCCGAATATCCTACACTAAGCATTGCATTAATAAAAGCATAACACATATTTAAGTCATTAAATTGAATGGCTATATCCATAGTCAATTCTGAAGGATTTGAAAATTCCCCCATTTTAAAGCCTGTTAACCACCAATGCCTACCTTCCCTATAGAATAACTCCTTACCTTTCTTTTTCAAGGAAAAGGCCATGTGCATCATTTCTTCATCCTTTACGCTCATAAAGAAAGAGCCTTTCATACCAACTATCCCCAAATCGATAACCTCTTTGTAAATTCCAATTTCACATCCGGTATTCAAACAATATTGTCCCTTCCAAAATTCAATCATCCACTTTTGACCATAACATTCGAAAATGATGGGTTCACAGTCAACTATCATGCTCAAGGGTGCCAATGCTTCATCATAAAGCTTGCAATACCCGAATTTTCTCTGCCATGGGTTTAAAATAGAATAAAAAATATCCTGTTTTGGGTCATACTCATATCCGGCAATACCAAATACACCTTCCAACTCCTCGTTGCTTTGGGCGAGATTCAATCCCAAACTCGCTGCCTTGCTTGCTTTCGAAAGTACCGAAAATACTATACCGCCCAAAGTAAGAATTACAGCAAGCGGAAGCAAAATGTAAAATAAGCTTATAAAAATTAAAGACCCAATATCCAGAACTATAAAACTCATAGAGCCTGCTGCAGGGGATATAAAATATTTTAATCCAACAGTCGCGGGGACAATACTTACCATATAACCTCACTCCCTAAAGTTCTCTATATAATAATAGTATTCTCCCGCTTCAAATTATGTTAACGGTTTAAGGGAACTTCCGAAAAAATAATAAAAAAAAGAATTAATTAATTTTATTAAATTCACGCGCAATTTGTACTGCTCAATATGGACTTTTTCCTGATTTCTGCAACGATCCACAATATTACAGGAATCACTATCTGAACAGGAATTACATAATAGGAGTAAATCTCAGCCCATTCCTTCATCTCCATAATATTACCATAGACTATAATTGAGAAATATACCATTAACAATCCTACCTGGATGGCAACCGATCTATAGTCATCCAATTTGAACAGCCTCTGAAAACCTCTGCATGCCGAAAACAGACACATACTGGACTTTGCAAAAGCACCAATTGCAAATACGAATACAACTGTAACTTCAAGTCTTTGAAGAAAATTTCCGACAGAAATATTTCCAACAGCAATATAGGAAGGAAAATAATACATATCAATGGAGTTTCCCAGTATCAACACGTTCCTTAAAGTTAATACGACAATAGATATACCTGCCAAAAATAATCCCCATAAATAGACTTTCCTTGCCGACTTTTTACTTTTCAAAGTAAAAAAAGCACTCATTAGAATTACCGTTTCAGCAAAGGGAAATGAAAATGCATAATATCCCGCTTGTAAAACGGGCATAAATCCCTTGTACATTATAGGCTTTATATAATCGAAATGAAATTCGGGTATTGCCAATATCTGAACATTAATTAAAATAAAAAATACTAAGGGGATAAAATATGCACATGCTCTTCCGATGGTCTCAATTCCCAATCTTACAGCATTTACGCAAACCAACCCTAAGGTAAAATTTATTACAAACATAGGTGTTTCCGGCATTCCCAATGTATCTACAAACTCTCCGAAATTCCGTACAACCAACGAGCCCAGTAAAAAAGAATAACCTATATACAATACTACTATAAATTTACCGATAAATTTTCCAAATACCAATTCCAATATTTCAAACAAATCCTTGCCCTTAAATATAGATATTATTCTTGAATATATCAAAACCATAGGCAATGCAAAAAGCATTCCCAATATAGCTGATATCCAGGAATTATTTTCTGCTCTACCGCCTATACCCATTATGAGAGTACTGCCCATAATAAACAATGTAGTTATGCAAATTGCTTCCTTGTCATTTAACTTTTCTATCATCATAAACAACCTACTCTCCCCAAAGTGTTTTCAGTAAATTCTTTATTGGAAGTATCGGGCTTATAAAATCTACATCCAAACTTAAGAGCAATCCAATGCAAAGAGAAATAATCCCAAGCGCCAAATTCACAAAAAAATCCTTCCACTGTTTTTGCTTATAAAGCGGGACAAATTCATAAATTCCCAACAAGACATAAGCTGCCAGTACCAAGACAAACATGCTTACTCCTCCACTTCAAAAGGTTTTGCCAGCTGAGCACTGTTTATTATTTTAACCTTTGTGTTTGTTTTAACTTTCAAGTTGCGAAACTCTTCTTTCCAGCTCCCCCGAATCTCTTTCCACAAACGGGGTTCATTCCTATACAGCTTTATTGCAAATCCAAATATATCTGTGTTATATTGTGTTTGAACTTTCTCAACTAATTCTGTAACTCTTTTATTAATCAAATTCTCATAATGATGTTTAAGCTGTGTCCGTCCATCTTCTCCAATCACATCCCCTATATCGTTAATTTCATTTATTGCCGCTTCTATTTCAATATCTATTTCCATCGCCAGACTATTTTCGTCTATGATAGGTTTCAGTTTTGTTTTGCTTTTAAATATTTCCAGTGTAACATAACTGCCCGCTACTTTTTCTTCACTGTAAATTACGCCTCCTTTTACTTCATTTTGTATAAAGAGCATTGTCTGTGTATCGAGCTCATCTAAAAATCCCACAAGCCTGTCTGACCTAAAAACAGCAGTTCCAATAATTTCAACCCTCTTTTGGCCATTTATATCTTTAATACTTATTACAGGTGCTACAGGATTACCTCCTTCTGTCGAAAGTACATTTATAAATTGTCTGATATCTTCAGCAGGAGCTTTCCCTAAATTTCTCTGGTTATGAAGCATTTTTTCCAATTGAAAGGATAATACTTCACTTGTTACCGGCTTTCCCTCAAATATTTCTTTTGCTGTCTCATGCTTAGATACCAGCAAGTAAATATTTTCTCTGGCTTCAGTATCGCGGCTAAACCAGTCTATAATCTTCACCAAACCTTCTTTTGCAATGTCCTGACTGACAATAACAACTTTTGCATGACTCCAGTAAGCTTTTTTTCCTATGTACGAGATTATACTCCTTATAGCCTCAAACATCGAATTTCCTTCTAATGAAATAATCTTGGTCAGCAGTTGGGTTTCAGTGCCTCCTCTCAATTCGACAATTTCCATAGTAACTAAGTAATTTTTATTTATTCCTTTATCAACAGCAACTCCTGCAACTATGGCTATTTCATCAATTTCACGATAGTTCCAGCAGCCCGATAGAAATAACATGGATAAAGAAATAAGTAAAAGAAGCATTACCGTTCTTATTTTTTTTACCATACTATCTTCTCCTGTTCTTTCCTACTGTTTGCCTAACCAGATTTCTTGCGGCAATAATTTTAGGCCGCAAAGTCATAGTCCACCATGGTGCTCGAATCCAGGAATCCTGCCCGTCATGGTCGGTTATTCTGGTTATGCTCAGCAAATACGGAACCCCAAAGGACCGCATACTTGAAAGGTGAAGAACTATAATCAAAAATCCGAATATAACTCCATAGATCCCCAATATCGAAGCCATAAACAGCAGAAAAAAACGTGTAAATATTATGGCAGTCAACATTCTTGCATTCAACAGGGTTAATATGCCTGACACAGCTGTAATAACTATTACGGGCGCACTTACAAGTTTTGCATTTATCGCTGCCTCACCCAATACCAAGGCACCGACAATATTAATTGCCTGTCCGATGGACAAAGGCATTCTTGCTCCAGCCTCCCTGAGAATGTCAAATATCAAAAGCATAATGAAAAAGGACAATGCCGTAGGAAAAGGAACCCCCTGCCTTGACGCCGAAAAACTCAACAATACCGGAGTGGGCAGCATTTCCTGATGATATGTAACTATAGCCATATAAACAGCCGGTATAGTCACTGCCGAAATGGTTGCAGTTGTACGAATAAATCTGTTAAAGGAAGCCAGAATATAGTTATTGTAATAGTCTTCGTTTGCCTGAGCATTTTCAACTATAATATAAGGAACGGTTAAAACGGCCGGACTTCCGTCAACAATAATTGCTATTCTACCTTCTAACAGTTTTGCAGCAACAACATCCGGCCTTTCACTGTAGCCTACCGTACAAAAAGGTGAAAAAGGTTCATCCCGTATTAATTCCTGGATATACCCGGAATCTATTATGCCGTCTATATTTATATCATCCAAACGTCTCCTGAGTTCATTTAAAATATTTAATGACACAATGTCACTTATATAACATACGCAGACTTTAGTACGAGTCCTCTGGCCGATTACTCTAAATTCTGTCTTAAATAGAGGACATTTTATCCTTCTTCTAAGCAAAACCAGATTAGTCTCGAGAGACTCTGTGAAACCTTCTCTCGGTCCACGCATCAATCTTTCCGATTCGGGTTCTGTTATAGCTCTTTTTTCCCAATCGTTTGCCCTTATAACCAACGCTTCATCATATCCATCGAGAAAAAATACCACATCGCCGCAAATAATAGCATCTACAACACTGTCAACATTCCTGCTGGAAACAAGATAATTGTTAACCAAAACCTTGAACTGCAATTCTTCCAGCAAATTATTGGCAGATATATCCTGAGTCAAATTGCTGTCAAGTACAGGCTTGATAATACTTTCATTTATGATTAACTGATTAACCATACCATCAAAATAAATAATGCAGCACTTTGCAGCTTTCAGAAACTTGTTCTGAAAACGCCTGACAACCAATGTTTCATCGTCTGAAAGAATACTTTTAACAAGATTTATATTGTCTTCCAGTGATTTTCCCAATTCTTTATCTTGCTTTGATTTATTACTTTCTGAATCAATGTTATTGTTACCCGACTTTTTTTTCTTATCTTTTCCAAACATAGAATCACCCGAATTGATTATTGACATTAAACCTTAAGTTTAAACATTATACTTGAAATATAAGAATACTCTTGAAATATATCGCAGAATATAATAAAATATACTAAAATATTATTTAATAATAAGGTTAAGTCAATGATGGGGAAAACAGTGGACACTTCCGTATAAGAGAGTTGATGGATGGTGCAAATCAACCGAAGTACACTTGATATTCCACCCTTGAGACGTTGGCGATGAGCCAAACCGCCGCAACGGTTATTGCAATGAGTGAGTTAGGTTTTCTAACTAATCTAGGTGGCACCACGGGTATAATCTCTCGTCCTTAATGTTTTAGGGTCGAGGGTTTTTTATTTATACATAAGTTAAAAATCAACTTAAAAATAATATATAAGGAGTGAACAATATGAAACCTGCAAACAAACCTTCAAATCCATGCTTCTCATCCGGTCCATGTGCAAAACATCCCGGATACACCATCGATGAACTGAAGGATGCACCTTTAGGAAGGTCCCACAGAAGCAGCCTTGGAAAAGAAAAGCTGGCATTGTCCATAGCAAAAACAAAAGAAATACTTAATATTCCTGAAGATTATAAAGTCGGTATAGTACCTGCTTCCGATACCGGTGCTTTCGAAATGCTTATGTGGAATGTTTTGGGTCCGAGACCGGTGGATGTTTTAGTCTTTGAATCCTTCGGAAAAGGCTGGGCAAACGACATCAAAAATGAACTCAAACTGGAAAATGTCAATATATTATCTGCCGATTACGGTGAATTGCCAGACTTAAGTCAGGTAAACTTTGACCACGATGTGGTATTTACCTGGAACGGTACTACCAGCGGTGTAAAAATCCCTAACGGTGATTGGATTCCAAGCGACAGAAAGGGATTAACCCTATGTGACGCAACTTCAGCTGTATTTGCCATGGATATTCCCTGGGATAAAATTGATGCCCTGACTTTCTCCTGGCAGAAAGTTCTAGGCGGTGAAGCTGCCCACGGAATGCTTGTAATATCACCGAGGGTTGTTGAAAGATTAGAGTCATATAATCCACCATGGCCATTGCCAAAAATATTCAGAATAAAGAAGAAAGGCAAACTCGATGAATCAATATTCGAAGGTTCCACTATCAATACTCCGTCCATGCTTTGTAACGAAGACTATCTCCAGGCTCTAAAATGGGCAGAGTCCATAGGCGGACTTAAGGCCATGATTGCAAGAAGCGAAGAAAACTTAAGCGTACTCGAAGACTTTGTTGCAAAACACAATTGGATACATTTCCTGGCCAAAGAAAAACAATACCGTTCAAATACAAGTGTATGTTTTACCGTTGATTTACCGGAAGACAAGCTTAAGAACATGATAAAACTGCTTGCAGAAGAAAAAGTCGCGTATGATATAGGCTCTTACAAAGAAGCACCAACTGGTTTAAGAATTTGGTGCGGTGCAACAGTAGAAAAATCCGATCTCGAATTGTTGTGCCAGTGGTTGGAATGGGCATATGAGAGTGTTTCAAAATAATTTTAATTCTTAAAGACTCCAACAGCATTATGCCTATGGAGTCTTTTATTTTGCCTTTTCAACTATAAATAAAAAATCAAAGGGGCATGATGCCCCTATCTTTTTTTGTAAAAAACAAAACAGACTAATACTTTAAGCCATATACAAATTGGCCTTGATTAAACTTTTGCGAATTTGAGGACCTACTATAGCTGCACTTGCGATTTTAGCCAAATCTCCCGGTATAAACGGAATTACGCCTAAAGACAATGCTTTACTGATTGATATATTAGCTTGATAGGCCAGCCAAACAGTCCCAAACATATAACATACCACAGTGCCTAATACCATTCCTGCAAAGCATAAATATCTTTTTTCAAAAAAAGTATCGATAAAAAATCCGGAAATCAGAGCCATAAATATAAATCCCACAAGATATCCACCGGTCGGACCAACGAGCTTTGCAGGGCCACCGGTAAATCTGGAAAATACCGGCACTCCCATAGAACCGATAAGCATATATATTATGTAGCTAATAGTTCCCTTTTTCATACCGATTGTATAAAGTGCAAAATAGATAGCCAGATTTGTAAAAGAAATAGGCACTACACCAATAGGAATAGATAAAGGCCCTAGAATACAAATAACTGCAGCCATTATTCCAACACTTGCCAAGTAATAAGTTTTTGATTTGCTTTCCATGTTTTCTCCCCCTTCGTTTTTTATCCAAAATAGGCTCTATTCCGAAGTATATAAAAACAAGACACTATTGTCAACTAATTTTTAATATTTCAGTTAACAATAGTGCACAAGATAAAATCTACATATATTTATCGTACGGTATAACATTCAGAATATATTTAGATATGAAAAGCTGTGACTTACAGTAAAATTTCTTTTTTACAAACTTTCATAGGATACAAGCTCGCTCAAAGGACGGCGGAGTTTTTCATGCCTGTCGGGTGATGCTGCCTCACCATCGGCATAGCCTATTGCCAAAATATTTATAGGCTCTATATGATCCGGCAAATTAAACTCAGCTTTAATAACATCGGGCTTGAAATAGCATATCCAAACGCTGCCCAACCCCAATTCCGTTGCCTGCAGCATCATATGATCAGTAACAATGCTGACATCTATATCTAGAATATTTTTGCCGTCAAAAGGCCTCTTCCAGACTGCATTATGATCTCCGCAAACAATAATAGCCAAAGGTGCTCCAAAAATATTCGCCGCTTTTTTGATTTTTTCAAGCCCTTCTTCCTCCTGTACGACTATTAGCTTGAAAGGCTGGTTATTACAGCCGGTAGGTGCAACTCTGCCCGCTTCTAAAATTTTCAATAACTTGTCTTTTTCCACCTTTTTAGACTGATACTTCCTAACAGAATATCTCTTCTTTGCCAACTCCAAAAAATCCATATTTATCATCCCTTCTATATTTAACATATTCTCCCTCGGATATATTTTCCCAAATTATTATATAATATCAAATACCCTTTTTCTATACGTTTTACTGTATCTACCCCCTGTCAATTTTCATCACTCATAAATTTAACCGTCTCATAATTCGGCAAAACTGTAAGATAAACGCATAAACAGCAATAATTTAAGCAAAAATAAAGCTGATACTGTTACAGCGTCTCAAAATAATACCTCCCATTGGATAAAATAGCTAGAAATTTTGTTATTATAAAGCATTTGATGGGTATTAATAATATGACACAATAAATAAGGAGAGGATGCAATATGTCAGATTTGTTTGATCTGAAAGGAAAAGTAGCAATTGTAACCGGCGCATCTTCAGGATTAGGTGTCCAATTTGCAAAAGCACTGGCAAGACAGGGCGCTAATGTAGCAATTGTTGCAAGGCGAATTGAAAAGTTAGAAGCGGTAAAAGCAGATATAGAGAAGTTGGGTGTAAAATGTTTGGCTTTAAAATGTGATGTGTCAAAATCGGAAGAAATAAAAAACACTGTAAGCAAAGTTAAGGAATATTTCGGCACCATAGATATCCTGGTAAACAATGCAGGCATTGGCATGGCCGGACCGGCCGAAGAACAGTCGGATGAGTTGTGGGAAACCATGATGAGTGTCAACCTAAACGGTGCTTATTACTTTGCCCGGGAAGTAGGAAAAATTATGATTGAAAAAAGATACGGTAAAATAATCAATATCGGTTCCATACACAGCACCGTTGCAATGAAGGATCTGCCCATAACTGCATATTGTACCACAAAAGGCGGGCTTGAGATGCTTACAAAGGCACTTGCCAATGAATGGGCCAAATACAATATCACCGTCAATGCAATTGGTCCGGCATACTTCCCAAGCGAAATGACTGAAGATGTCTTGTCAAATAAGGATTTTCTGGAATATATAAATTCAAGATGCCCTATGGGAAGGCCAGGTAGGGACGGCGAACTTGACGGAGCTCTCATATACTTTGCTTCAGATGCTTCAAGCTACACTACAGGACAGTTGTTAACAGTAGACGGCGGTTGGACAACCATCTAAAATCAATTTGCACAGAACCAATAAGTATCAAAGTTTGCAAAAAACACTCTCAAGTTTTAAGAGTGTTTTTTGCTTTTCTTCATATTAAATTTTTTCTTTATGAGTTTTTACGCACATGCCCTCACTTTAATCAAATTTTCTAAACTTCTTTAAAATCATTAGACCATCCAAAGTGAAAAGCGCATCCCATTTAGGCAGTTGAGGATAAGGGTTAACAATGCTTCCGCATTCTTTAATACTATCAACAAATACTTTTGCACATTTGTCAACTATATCCTCGGAAATAAAAGGAATTGCATGATACCAATATCTGCTAAACAGCGGATAATGATTTGCATTCTGTTCCAAAAACAATTCAAAGTCTTGCAAATACTGCTCAATAACAGTTTGTCCCTTTGGAAAACTCTTATTATATAATGCATAAATAAAAAACGGATAACTGTAAAACTCAATTTTTGAAGGAATTTCGATTTGCATGGCATAATCAAGTATTTTATCCTCACCATATCCACTATTGACACCGAGTTTCTCCAATAACCCTGCAATGGATAAAACTCTATCCTTATTAGGGTTTTCCCACCATGGTTGGTACGGATAATCTTTTAAATCTGCCGGCGGATGATGAATATAGCCCTGGTCATTTATGTTATTAATCAGCCAATTGGATATACCGGATAAAATTTCTTTGTCAGGGTAATCCAGGATATCCATTATGTATAAAGCTGTTTCTATGCCAATCCCACTACTGCTTGGAGTCAATAAATCCGGTTCAATGCCATTGCCGAATCCCCCATCATCATTTTGATATGCTATTAATGATTTGACACAAGCTTCCTTTGAACCATTCTCAAAAAAGTACTGAAACAATTTTCTTTCTAAAAGCCTTCCTTCTGAATATATAAAGTTTTTAACAGCATAAAACTTTGAATGTTCAATAAGCATTGTTAACACCCTTTACCATGTAAAATAAATATATTTAACAGTTTATCCTTTTAACATTATACCATTCTTTTCAGAAAGTATCTTACCAAAGCAATAATAACAGAAGGTCGGGCTCAAACCTGCGCTAAGCTTATCTTGATTCCTTTCAGTTTATAATGTATAATATAAATATGAAACATTGTTCATATATTCATATATGCCGGAGGGATTAACATGGATATATCCGACATTATTTCATTGGTATTACTGATTGCTTTTGCTGCAGCCTACATTCTCAAACTGGTATTTTTGAAGCGAAGGGAAAAAGTAAATGCTAATGTATTGGCAAAAGGAAAAAAAGATTTTTCGATTTATTGTACAGAAATGTCTGTTGGCATATCAAGTTCACTGTGGCTGCTGACTTGGATATTCGAGATCATATTTCATAATAAATTGTCCTCATTTCTTGATTACTTATTTATCAACACCTATACAACATATACAGGCATATTTTTAACAGCTGTAGGAGTCTGTACATTTACTTCGGCAGCAATTTTTATGAAAAATTCATGGAGAGTGGGTATAGATAAAAACACAAAAACAACGCTGGTAACCGACGGTATCTACAAATATAGTAGAAATCCTGCATTTATCGGCTTCTACTTGATGTTTATCGGTCTATTTTTTACCTACTCTAACCTTCTCACCTTATTTGTATTAGTCATAAACTTAATAACCTTTCACCGACTGATACTTCAAGAGGAAAAGCATTTATTATCTATGTTCGGTGCTGAGTATGAGAACTATAAGAGAAAAGTTCCGAGGTATTTTTTGATATTCTAGAGTTTGATCCGTTACGTTCTTTTATTTTGCTTGGAATACATAGGAAATGATGATATAATGATTTGGCACAGTATAAACCAAATACGTTCAAATTATGTATAAATTAAAAAAGTTTCATGCTTTTTACAGGAGGTTGTATGGAAAAGAAAAAGACAGTTCTCATGAATCCCTAATCCATGTTTGAGCCTTTGGATTTGCTTTTTTCAACCTTTCGGTACTTACTGCCGGCACACTGGCATCTCCAGTGCAAGCAACCAGCAAAACAGGACGTTCTCCGGCATTTTTAATTTGTTTTACCGGCTTTAACTCATTTACTTTATTACTACCAAACAACATTTTTAGTGAAAGTTTCACAAAAGGCTTTTCTATGGCTCCGATAAAACGAGGTATATGGTTTTGCTCCATCACATCTATTACCACATCCTCAAAAGATGAATATGCAGACATTGCAATTAAGGCATCTTTTAGCCCATCTTGTGTTGCAAGATACATCTGCTTCTCTTCAAGGGAATAATCTGAAGCAAAGTATATGTCCTGTAAAGGATAATTTTCTGTGGCATAGCCCTTGTAGTCAACATGCCGGTTAAGGAAAACAGGCATCGCAACAAAAGGTGTAACAACCAAAAATAGACAACATATAATCAAAATTATTGAAACTAGTTTTACAATACGCTTCAAAAAATTTTTTCATTTTTAGGGCTTAACGCGATATTTTCCTGTCCGGTTCGACTGTTTAGTTCAGAAATACTCTCCCATTCAAAACAGTAGTAAACTAATAGCCGTAAAACAAAGGAACACAAATACATATTCATGTAATCATTATACTATTTATTACAACATTTAGAAAGAATGTATCTGATAAAGATTCCACAACTCTCTATATTGCTTCTTTCGGTATACACAATAATCCAAGGCTTTCTCGGTCTTTGAAAGCCCCTAAACAATAGGCTTTCTATGATTGAATTAATTTTCATAGAAAGCCTATCGGTACTGTCTAATTTACAGGCTTTATTTCATAGTCTTGCCGTTTTCAAACTTTCCCCCGGAAATCTCATAAAAATTATAGCCATTATTTTCTCACTCCATTTCAAATCCATATATAAAAATTATACCAAAGCAGCATAAAAGAAATGAAATATTTACAATTGGGATTTTGCGTCTTTCACAATGTTCTAAAGTCAAAAAAGACCTTGCATTTATATCATTGCAAGGTCTTTCATTATTTTAATCAATTGTCCTTCTATGATACTCAGACTAAATTTTCATATACAGGTTTTACTTTCTTGTGGCTACAAGTCTAACAAATCCTACATATTCACCTGCATCCTTTTTAAGAATGGCAGTATCCTGCGGCCAAGGATTTTTTCCAACCTCATCCTGGGCTTCCTTCCATTTAACATACATCATACAGCCTTCCGGCATTATGTCGGCAACTTTAATGTCGACCAAGCCTGTTCTTTCCCATAATTTTTTCCACCAGTCAACTGTATGCCAACTCCAGCAGTCCTGACCCCAGAAGTCCTTTAAATGCTCAGGAACACCATTCTCAAAATCTTTCATAAGCCCAGGCAAGGCAATGCCCAATGTTCCTCCGGGAACTAAAAAACTCTGCAGGTAATTTAAATACAAATCATCTGTGCCAAAATAAATATATGAGTCAACACTGATAATTGCATCAAAGAACCCTTCGGCAAAAGGCATGTTTCTCGCATCACCGTGTATGGGATAAATTTTACTTTCAAGTCCCTGTTGTTTTATTCTGTTCCAATTATCTGTAGCGTTTATCCATAAATCATATGCCTATACCTGAACCCCAAATTCCTTTGCGAGAAAAACACTGCTTATGGCTCTTCCGCAACCTAAGTCAAGGACTCTCATGCCAGGTTTTAATTCGATAACTTCACATAGCCATTCTGTAAGCCATAAAGCGTTTATTCCCATAGAGTTGTCTAATATCCAATCTGGATCATATTTATTTGAAAGAGGGAATCTTTCGTTGTACAAAATATTATTTTCTTTAATTATACTCATCGTCTATTCCTCCATTATTATCGTTACTAACAATAGAGGAATAAAACCCATTCAATTAAGTTTTGCTTCCTCTATTGTTCACTATCCTCTCTTTGATTTTGCACAATACTTAATTTAAAAGAAATTACTACTTTCAAACAAAACACTCCTTTTAAGATTATTTTACATAATTTTACCATATATTTATTTGGTGTTCAATAAAATTATTTATTATTAGAATTTAGTATTACCCGAATAGACTGATACAGGAAGTAGAATTCAACAATATATATGCTTCAGGAGTCATATCAAACTCTTTTAAATACACCCTTGTAAATACTTCTTGCAAATTAAATCCATAATCTAAAGCTAAGTTAAAAATATACAAGATTTTATTAATTACTTCTGTGAGATTCGACTAAATTAAGAAAAAGCCCATATATATCCGAAATACGCACTGAAGGTTTATAGGTATGGGTTTAGAAAAACTCTTATGCCCTGTTAGAACAGAACATTTAATTGTATATCCTTGGAAATGATGATAGAATTAAATAAAAAGTTTTTTATAAAGGTGATATAAATGGCTTTAGTCCATGAGTTTGTTCTCTTAACTCAAGAAGAATGCAAAGAAAAAATTAATCTTAATGATATAAGAGTAAATAAAGATGTTCTTGAAATACATGATGATATAATTCTATACATATATGATTCTTTAAAATGGGTTCCACAGGCTCAAACAGCAAATTCAACTGAAAGAGAGTATGGATTGAATTATTACGGCATTACTATGATTGATAAAGAAGGAGCAATAGTACTTTATAATATACTTAAAGCTTGGTCAGACCTATTTAAAAACAGTCCACCTGTGTTGATTCTTACCGGAAGCTATTCCTGGACAGAAGGTGAAGATATCAGCTCAGGAGGATATGAAGTCATTGAATTGGATAGGGATGAAGTAATAGGACAGTTTAATAAATTAATGTCTTTTGCAAAGAAGGTTATAAATGAGAATTACCAAATACTTCATTTTGGAATTTGAATTTTTATGTGAAAGGGGTATTTCTAAGTGGGCCCAAGTGTAAACATCATGTTAAAAGGTAAACTGGATGATGCACAAAAAGAAGAAATTATTGCCTTCTTGAGAAAAATAAGCAGTAATATTGAAAAGAGCAATTATGAAACATGTAGCTATAACTTTTGGATTGAAAACGTAAGCTTTTTAGGTTACACATATAATGGAATTGGGCTGCCATTTGGAATGAATTTTAGTATCCCTGAATATGAAAAAACTGAAGAACATCAGATAAATAAAATTAAAAATTATTTTGGCTTTACTCCAATGGATGAGATAGCTATAACAGCTTTTTTCAATGATGCTGACAGTCATAGGATTTTGGGACATTTAGCCTTAATTTTGGCAGAAAAATATGATGGACTAATAGACCTTACCGGAGCAATTACTCCCCCAATCAAGGAAGACAGAGCCATTAAAGAGTACCCATATTGTACAATTAAAGAAATAAGAAATTTTGTATGTAAAGTTGAAGGTAAAATTTGTGAAATTGAATATGAAGTCAAAGAAGGTAAAAAGTGGATATATCATGTTGTTGATACTACCTTTCTGAAAAACTGGTTGAAACATTCACACTTTCATATGATAAAATAAGCATTAGCCACCTAATCAGAATTTATGAATGACAATACATTAAGACTTATATCCACAAGTCCATTATTTATCACATACTCAATATCTCAGATAAATTTAATGTCTTGATTTTTACCGATACATAAGGTATTGTTTATACATGAATTATTGTTCATATGTTCATATTGCATAAGAAGATGCAGTATGCATATAACTGATATTATTCCCTTGATATTACTAATTGCTTATGGGATCGAATATATCCTAAAACTGGTACTAATAAAACAAAGGAACAAAATTAATGCTAATGTATTGGCAAAAAAGGAATAAAGATTTTTCAATTTTTATTGTAGAAATTTTAGAGCCTTGTGAGGTGTAAATATATAGCAAGTTATGAAAGTAGAGTGAGAACATTATATAGAGTATTATCTAAAATATATGGCTTAATGGACTTAATTGTTTTCCCTAATAAAAAAGCTAATCCAAGAAAAGGGTTGGCAAACCAAATACCCGATGAGCAAGTAAGAGTTTTAGATGTTTGCTGCGGTACTGGAAACAGTACAATTGCTATAGGTAAAAAGAATATCAACAATACAGTAATCGGAATTGATTTATCAAGAGATATGTTGAAAGTAGCAAGAAACAAGGCTATTAAAAATAAGATTACCAATACATCTTTTATAGAAATGAATGCAACTAAATTGGATTTTCCAAGTTGCAGCTTTGATTTTGTTACTATTTCACTTGCATTTCATGAAATGCCCCAAGAACTAATAGATTTAATACTGGTTGAAATAGGTAGAGTTCTGAAACCAAAGGGCAAATTATATATTATAGAATGGGATTGGCCAAAACATCCAATAGCCTACGTTTTATTTTCAATATTTCCAAGCTTATTTGAGCCTAAAGAATTTAAGCAGTTTTTGAAAATAGATTGGAAACAATTATTAGGTGAGTTCGGTTTTAAATATTTAGGCATGGAACACTATACATTTACAAAATAGGTTACTGCATCAAAAGAAAGTGAACCTAATTTATAATTACATTCAATCTGTTTAGTAAAGCATATTGCAAAAAACATAGCCAGATGTAAAACTCTGGTGTAAACTTTCAAAACAATATTGGCGGTTTCGGTTCTTATTCTTATATAGATATATATTTGATGGTGAGGAGTAATAACTAGGTTGAAGTAAATCTTTAATATATATTATACTCCCCCTTCAACCAAGCCAATCTTTTGTAAATGTATTCAGGATTTCTTATATGCTATTCCATCCAGCATACACAAACAAGAAGGGTTAACAAAATCCGTCGTTGTTGACATTCTTGCAGGAAAACCATTTTTAAAATATTTATAAAAAACATCTCTCGCCTTTCTGAAATCCTCAATATTCTTCAGGTACAAATGAATCTGAACCATATCATCCAAAGATGCACCAACAGACTGCAAAGTGTTTTTCAAGCTATTGAAGCATGCTTCCATCTGATATACAATATCATTCTTCTCAAATCCACCGGCATGATGTGCAAGAAATATATAATCCCCTGCAATAACACAAGAAGGGCAAGTATCATCCCCACAATGGGTTGGCATTCTTTTAATCATTTTCTTATCTCCTATCTCCATAATAATAAACATAAAATTATATCAAACATACGTTCTTAATTCAATAAAACTTGTAAATTTTAGTTTACTAATACTAAGCAAAACATATGACATTATATTTTTCCGGTTTTGTATATATGGTTTAATATTAATTGTAATTATGCTTTCATATTTCACAAAAATAATTACTGCATTAGAGCCAGATTAGTTTAACTGTGGCAAGTGTTCAAACTATATGCAGTGTTAACTGATAGAAAGCTATTACAAAGCTTTGCAATGGTGCTACAGTTGATGGTAAGCTATTATGTGATGATTGCCTCCTCTCTGACCACAGATGGACTTTTGACCTTTTAATTTATAAGTACATTCATTGAATTCTAAGAGATGATGATGTAGAATATAGGATAGTAAAATACTTTAGACACAGGCAAGGGAAATTAAATGCACCATCAATAATGTCAAAACTGAAATTCATTTTTTCGGTATATTTTTGTGTGTTCTTCCTTAAGTCAAGTTTATTCAGGTATAAATTAGAATTGAAGCTTTTTATCAAAAGCAAAAACAAATGTCATCTTTGAGGTGAGAGAATAAATGAACTGTAAAATCAGTATTGAAATAAACAAGGATAGTTTTCACATGAGTAAATATAAATCAATAACTGGAGAAATATATTTCAAAATAGATGATAGGTTCTTTCCGGAAGAAGGCTGGAGTGACTTTCCTGTTGTAATATTAACTTGGTGGATAAAATCACTTTTACTGATCATTCAGGGAAAAGTCGGTATATCTCAAAAGTTTCTATTTATGGATGGTCCATTTCTTATAAAAGGGAAAAAAGTTGATAAAGATATTATGGAATTGGAGTTCATTCACAGAGAAGCATTACAGTTCACATCTTACTGCTCTATCAGTAGCTTAAAATCATCAGTTGTTGAAGCTTCAAAAATAACATTAGAGTCTATGTTAAAGAATGGATGGGAAACAAGTGATACAAAGCAACTGGAAAATTTATATAAGCAATTAAAATAGCAAATTGATTTTAAGGCAAGTGAAACAACGAGAACACCAGATATTGAAGCAGTCATATCCTTTCTAAAAACAAAAGTTGGCAGTAGAAGCAGACCATGCACTTCTTGCTACAGACCTGCTCTTTTAATAAAGGATGATTATCTGTCTACAGGCACACACAATTATTTTAGCAAAGATGAGTTTTCCTGGGGAAACTGTTACTGGTACTATAACTTTTATAACGCCTGAAGCATATCCTCATTGTTTGTGGGAAGGAAAGGTTATCAATATTCAGGAAGGCAACAAGATAATTGGATATGCCAAAGTAACAAAGGTAATGAATGAGTTATTAAAAATTGAAGAATAATTAATGTTTTGCAAATTTTCAAATTGAATATATAATTACTTTCTTTCAAATAATAGTTTGGTGGTAAATAAAAATAATACTTTACTATAAAAAGCCAACAAACTATAAATTATGAAAGACCAGCTAATTAAAGTCAAGAGTTTATAATAAAAATTTTGAGAAATTTTTTTAGGCTCCTGACGTTAATGAAACGCATGACAACAAGACCACCTAGGTGAGGTAGACATAAAATAGCTGGTCTAAAATAGCAAGTTGCTCTTTGAAAACTGAACATCAAGTACAGTACTATCAAGCTGCTGTATGCTTTGCTGCAAGCATTTGAGCGTGTTCCTGGGGGCTGCGTAACTGGTAAGGTTTCCTATCCCTTAGGACAGCAAAGATGATACAAACAAGCTTGCGCATAACAGCTCCCAAAGCTACTTTCTTAGGCTTACTCTGGCATTTTTGTTGGTAGAACTCCAGCAGCACAGGGTTGCAAGCTGTCTTATCCCGCTTGGTACGGATATTAGCAAGAGCAATTGTGAAAAGCACCCTGCGAAGCAGCCTTGAACCTCTCTTAGACATCTTGTTCCGTGTGCCGGTAAACTCTCCGGACTGCATGACAGAGGGGTCAACGCCGAAATAAGCAACCAGCTTGCCTGGCTTTTTAAAGGCTGAAAAGTCTCCAATCTCCGCAAGAATAGTAGCAGCAGAGAGAAGGCCTATACCTGGCAGGCTCTGCAAAAGTTCAAGCGTCAATGCCAGCATGGGCATATCCTTCGCCATATCTTCAGCAATCAGTAGACGAATGGACTTAAGGACTTTCTCCAGGCTTTCTTCCAAGGTTTTGATCATGGAGATATATACGCCCAGCATAATAACATTTGAGGCATTATGAATGCTCAGAGGTGCAAAATCTCTGGCCTTGGAGACCAGAAGCTCATACTTGGCAGTTGACCATTTGAGGCTTTTGCGGGATTTCTTCTGAATCAGTGAAATCAGCTTGTTCCTGTCAGCCTTAAGAATATGGGCAGGAGTAGGATACTCCTCCAGGACAGCCATAGCAGCCTTTGAAAATATATTGGAGAAGACATCCTTGAAGTTAAGCATGAGTTGGTCAACAATACCGGTAAGCCTGTTTTTGTAGGCGGTAAGCTCATCACTCAGTTTGTAGTACTGGCGACATAGGCTCCTTAGGCACTCAATATCCTCATTGGGGATGTTGGTTGACTTAAGTTCCTGAAATCTATAGAGTAGGGCAATTTTCCGGGCATCCACTTTATCATTTTTCACTTTTCTGATTCCAATATTTTTGATAGAATCAGTTTGGATGGGGTTTGTTACCGAAACCTCAAATCCAGCTTTACAAAGTGAATGGAAAAGGATTTTGTGATAGTGCCCGGTGGATTCCATGACTATGAAAGGCCTTGAAGCAAAATCTTTTTCCGTTTTATTAAGCAATTCAACGGCTCTTTCAACGTCGGTATTGGAATCATGGTGAATCTTCATGCGGGCAACCACTTCATTGGTAGGAGAAAGAATCGCCATTTCACTGAAGAACTTACCCACATCAATTCCTGCAATGGGTCTGAAATTCATTAAAATGCCTCCTTTTTAAGATTAATGGACTTAAAAGCCTCCATTCCTTCCCATGTAAGCAAACAACCTTGCATGTGACACGAGGAACCAGCCAAAGAGCTGGCCTCAACCAGCCAAATCATGTAGACTTACCGGAATGGATAAATACTCTTTCTTACGGGTAATCGGCCCGCTAAGGTCCGTCCCAGGAGGTGAAACACTCACCTTCCAAGTCCGGAAGATATTATACATGATTGTCAAGGTTCAGGCCAACAGTTGCTGGCAAAATGGCTAAGATGTGAAGCCGGATGATGTGCTTGATGTTTAGAAAAGAATGAAGTTTGAAGTGTTATGTTAACAATGAATTTTAATGGGTCGAACAGTGGCTTCGGTCACTGATTTAATACAATATTAATTGTACAAGGAAGGTGATGCCCACATGTCAACTAATAAACAAGCCAATAGACTAATCCATGAAAAATCCCCTTACCTTCTCCAACATGCCTATAATCCTGTAAACTGGTTTCCCTGGAGCAATGAAGCCTTTGAAAAAGCAAAATCGGAGGACAAGCCAATTTTTCTCTCCATAGGCTATTCCACTTGCCATTGGTGCCATGTTATGGAGAGGGAATCCTTTGAGGACTATGAAGTGGCAGAAATCCTCAATAAATACTTTATATCCATCAAAGTTGACAGGGAAGAACGTCCGGATATAGACCACATATACATGAATGTATGTCAGGCACTCACCGGACATGGGGGCTGGCCATTAACCATTTTTATGACCCCAGACAAAAAACCGTTTTTTGCCGGCACTTACTTTCCCAAAAACGACAGAATGGGAATGAGCGGATTGATGTCCATCTTAGAAAGTGTCCATAATGCATGGACAACGGATCGTGAAGCCCTGTTAAAAGAAAGCGAATATATAATCAATGCAATAAATGAACATAATGAACTTTTAGAGCAGGACCACGAAGGGGAATTAACGGAAGATATATTGGATAAAGCCTATTCTGAACTAAAATTTGCTTTTGACAACATCTTTGGCGGCTTTGGAAGTGCCCCTAAATTTCCCACTCCCCACAACCTGTTTTTTCTCCTCAGATATTGGTACAACACTAAAGAGGAATATGCTCTGACTATGGTGGAAAAAACCCTTGCATGTATGCACAAAGGCGGAATTTACGATCATATAGGCTTTGGATTCAGCCGTTATTCCACAGACAGAAAATGGTTGGTGCCCCATTTTGAAAAAATGCTTTACGATAACGCCCTTTTATCCATTGCATACCTGGAAGCTTATCAAGCAACGAAAAAAAGAGATTATGCCGACATTGCCGAAGAAATTTTCACCTATGTCTTAAGAGATATGACTTCTCCCGAAGGCGGATTTTATTCGGCTGAAGATGCTGATTCTGAAGGCATGGAAGGAAAATTCTATGTATGGTCCATGGATGAAGTAAAAAAAGTTTTAGGTGAGCAACACGGTGAAAAGTACTGTAAATACTATGATATTACTCCCCATGGAAATTTTGAAGGATTCAACATTCCGAACTTAATTAAGGGAAATATCCCTGATGAAGAGAGACCTTTTATAGAGGAATGCAGGAAAAAACTTTTCGAGTATAGAGAAAAAAGAGTGCACCCCCACAAGGATGACAAAATTCTTACCTCATGGAACGGTCTTATGATTGCTGCTTTAGCAATAGGCGGAAGAGTTTTGGGAAAAGAAAAATACATTACAGCAGCAGAAAGAGCAGCGAAATTTATTTCGTCAAAGCTT
This sequence comes from Acetivibrio clariflavus DSM 19732, assembly GCF_000237085.1. GTDB lineage: Bacteria > Bacillota > Clostridia > Acetivibrionales > Acetivibrionaceae > Acetivibrio > Acetivibrio clariflavus. Next base: position 3,786,238 of record NC_016627.1, read on the forward strand.
GTTTCTAATAACGGAAGGCTTCTTGCCCGATATAGGGATGGTGAATCGGCTTTTCCCGGCTATGTTGACGATTATGCCTTTTTTATTTGGGGACTGATTGAGCTTTATGAAACAACTTACAAGCCGGTATATTTAAAACAGTCCTTAAAGCTTAATGACGACCTTATCAAGTACTTTTGGGATGAAAACAACGGTGGCCTTTTTTACTATGGCAGTGACAGTGAACAACTGATAACACGGCCAAAAGAGACTTACGACGGTGCGATTCCTTCCGGAAACTCAGTCAGTACATTGAATTTTTTAAGGCTTGCCCGGCTTACAGGCCGCTCTGATTTGGAAGATAAGGCTTATATACAGTTTAAAACCTTTAGCAGAAATATTGAAAACTTTGCAATGGGACATAGCTTTTTCCTTACAGCCCTTTTGTTTGCAAAATCCAAATCAAAGGAAGTAGTTATTGTGGGGAATGACAAACTTGAATCCGACAGCATGATAAATATAATCCGTGAAGAATTCCGACCCTTTACATTATCCATGTTCTATTCCGATGCTCAGTCCGAATTGAAAGACATTGCGCCTTTTATTGAAAACTACAGGAGCGTTGAAGGAAAGACAACAGCTTATATTTGTGAAAACTATACATGCCATGACCCCATTACCGACGTTTCCTCTTTTAGAAATGCTATTTCCACATAATTTTAAAAAATATAAATTTTATTATAGCAAAAAAGACCTATACACAAGTTCAAGCAAGTGTAAAGGTCTTTTTATCTTTTCCCTGATTTCAATTTATTACTAAAGCATCTCTCAAAAAAACGCAAAGATATTATTTTATACCGAGGATAAGGCATTTTAACAGCGCATAGTCAATGGAATCTACAGAATTGTCATTATTGAGGTCGGCAGTTTCCAAAATATTTGTAAAGGGAACATTCATTCCCAGAAGATATTTTTTTAAATAGGCAAAATCAATGGAATTTATTTCTCCATCCCCGTTTATATCGCCTTTCAATATCGTACTAGCCGGTGTAGGCGTACCGGCAGGCATAATTGTTGCTGTAGGTGTTTGAACAGAATCGCCGCCAATACCCAATTTATCGGCTATTATGCTCATAAGCGGGAAACCTTTGTCTTTATCGTCAAAGGCGACAGTCCAAACCATTATTCCCCCGCCATTGTTATCAATAACATAATCGCAGCGTTCAGCTAATGATCTTTCATCCTCATAAGTATACATTTCATGCAATGCTGCGCTATATAACCAAGGTACCCTGGCATAGTCATCCCAATACTTAACATATACATCGGTCATAGCTTCAAGCTCTTTCATTCTAAAATATGCGTTCTGCCCGTTTGACCCCAGTGTCCCCTGAAGATAGCCCAAACCGCTTACTCCCAGACCGTGTTTTTCAGAGGCAATCACATTACTCCAACCTCTGGAATAAAACGGCGTACCGATGACAATTTTATTTGCCGGAACACCATAGGTTTCTGTATAAAGTTTAAAAGCACCGTCAACGGAATAGTCGTCCTTTGCATATATAGGTGAATGGTGATTTGTTATACTATCCCATTCCCCATGCATATCATAGGTCATAACATTGATAAAATCAACATACTGTGCATAATTGTTCGGATCAGTATGAGATGTTGTATACTTGCTTGGAGATACCGCTATTGTAAGCAATTTATCAGGCATATTGTTGTCTATGTAAGCTTGGCGAATTTCTTTCAAAAGATTTGTAAAGTTTTGCCTGTCTTCCGGTCCACCCGGGCAACCGTCCCTTGTAACACCGGGATATTCCCAGTCAATATCCACTCCGTCAAAAAAAGTGTACGTCTTTAGAAAACTTATTATGCTGTTGATAAAAGCTGCCCTACCGGAAGTAGTCATAGCCATCTCATGAAATTTACCGCTTTCTGTCCATCCTCCTATGGATACAACAAGCTTTACATTAGGATACAAAGATTTATAATACTTATATTCACCAAAATGGCCTTTAAGTGAACCGGAGGAATGGGGGAAACTCTTTTCAAAGTCTGCATATCTATCCGTTGTTTCTATCTCATATTTGTCGTTTATCTTAAAAAATGCGTGGTTTACAATGGTTACTTTATCCCAGGGAATATCACCGACAGCGAAATAGTTATGGCTGTCCAAATATACTGCCCAATTGGGAAAATATACAATGGATTGCTTTACGATTTGACCTTTTACAGTGCTAAATTGCAGGAACATTAAAACCTCTAAGGCAATTGCTGAAATAATCAATAGTGAAAGAAACGCTTTTCCAATATTTCTTTTCATAACAATAACCTCTTAAATTTAAATATAGATATTTTTTAATTAATATTACAATTTAAGTATACCATAAATCGATATTGAACAGAAGCAGGCAAAAGAGCAACATATGAGACAGTTCTTAGTTTTCAAGTATCCCCTTTGTTCCAAAATTCATTGGCAAACTTAGTTATATCATCGGCTTTTATTACTCTCGTATAGGGAAACCACTCCCTTGGAAACAGCTTTAGGTAATTCCTGCTGGTAAACCTCTCATCGATAAGCAAAATAATTCCCCTGTCGGTCTCAGACCTTATAACCCTGCCTGCCGCCTGCATAACCTTGTTCATCCCGGGAAACATATAAGCATATTCAAATCCTGCATTGTTTCTATCATTAAAATACTCTCTTATAATATCCCTTTCCAGACAGACCTGCGGTAACCCGACTCCCACGATGACCGTTCCTATCAAACGGTCGTTTTTTAAATCTATACCTTCGGAAAAGATTCCCCCCATGACGCAAAAACCGATTGTGGTAACATCCGGCTGGGGAACAAAAAGGGCGAGAAAACCTTCCCGTTCTTCCTCTGTCATGGAAGCCGCTTGAACATGCACCTTTACATCGGGATGTTCACTGCCAAACAACTCATACACTGTATTCATATACTGATAAGACGGGAAAAACACCATGTAATTTCCGCATTTACACTTTATTAAATTCCATATAGACTCAACTATAGCTTTATAGCTCCTTTCCCTGTTTGCATACCTTGTAGAGATATAATCGGCCACCAAAAGCTTTCTGTTTTCAAGGTTAAAAGGAGATTCTATGCTCATTATATAGTCCTCTGCGCTTCCTCCCAAAATCCCCCTGTAATATTCCAGAGGAATAAGGGTTGCGGAAAAAAACACGCCGCTCTTTCCTTTTTTTAAAGCTTCATGCAAAAGGTAAGAAGGATCAAGACAAAACAGTTTAAGTTTTACATCGTTTTCCTGTATCTCAACATAAGTAACATATCTCTCATCATAGAGTTCACAAATCCTTATGAATGCCAGTGCATTAAAATATAGCTCCAGCAGTTCGTCTCCTGCCTTTATATTCTCATTTTTTGCAAAATACGCCTCACACTCACTTACAAACATTCTCAAAATGGAGTAAATCTCTTTATCGCCTTCTTTGCTCACATAAAAACCTTTTTCATTGCATAGCTTCTTTTTATTGAGCATAAAAGTATTTATCCTGTTAAGTGCTTTTGATATTTTAGGCGCAATTTCCTTCATTTCCTTTTTCATCTTAAGCACAGGCTTTTTATAAATTTCTGCCGAATACATTTCCCTTGCCCTGTCCACCAAATTGTGTGCCTCATCAATTAAAAAAATATAATCCCCTTTATCGGTAAAAAACCTTTTAAGATACACTCTCGGATCAAATACGTAGTTATAGTCACAAATAACTGCATCAGCCCAAAGGGTCAGATCCAAAGAAAATTCAAAAGGACAAACTTTATGTTTAGCAGCATATTTTTCAATGGTTTCTCTTTTTAATTCCTCTTCATGAGCCAATATATCCATAATGGCACTGTTAATTCTGTCAAAGTGCCCCTTTGCCACTTCACAGTCGGCAGGATTGCAACTGGACTTTTCCTTGATACAGATTTTTTCCTTTGCTGTAAGGGTAATTGCCCTAAACTTAAGTCCCTTTTTCCTCATTATTAAAAAAGCTTCCTCGGCCACACTTCTGGTAATAGTCTTTGCAGTAAGATAGAATATCTTTGAGGTATTGCCTTCGCCCATTGCTTTTATCGAAGGGAAAAGTGTCGAAATGGTCTTTCCTATGCCTGTTGGTGCCTGTACAAATATATTTTTGCCTGAAGTAATGGTCTTATAAACGGCAACAGCAAGTTCTCTCTGACCTTTTCTATACATGTCAAAAGGAAATGTCAATTTCCGTATGGACTCATCCCTTTCCAACTGCCAATCATATTCAAGCTTGGCCCAGCTATAATAATTTTGAGCCAGTTGGTCAAAAAAGTCCTTTAGCTGTTCAACACTGAAACTTTTATTCAAATATTTGATTTCTTCAGTATCCAAATGGCAATAAGTAAGCCTTATATTAACCTTTTCAATATTATTTTGCACAGCGTAAATATAGGCATAACACTTTGCCTGTGCCCAATGCATCTCATTATAGTTTTCATCTATTATCTCAAGGGGAGACATTGTGCTTTTTATCTCGTCAATTGTAACACCGTCACTGTCTTCAATAATTCCATCGGCACGGCCTTCAACAGTCAATACAAACTCCCGGTAATCAATACTGTATTTCAAAGGAACTTCCGGCCTATAACATTCCTTCTGCGCTTTCTGAATCTTTTTGTGGATTCTGGTTCCCTCAACAGCTCTATTAATTCTAAAAAAGCTGCTGTCGATATCACCTGCACGCAAAAGGAACTCCACCAGATTGCGTACAGATACTTTTATCTCTTTTTTCTCCGTATTCATAAGTATCCAGCCTTCTAACAATATTTTAAGGTAATCTTCGCAACTGACCATTTAAGAATTTTGAAATGACTTAAGTGACTGCATACTTATTATAACTTAAACAGAGCTTTTATTAAATATTTGCAGACTTCATAAAAATAAATAACCGGTAAAGGAATCCCTCTACCGGCAAATATCCCCAAAACACTTAAGCCTGAGGCTTAAAAGTTGCACAGTCTGTATCCTCTGATGTAAGGGCGTTTTTATGCTGAACTTCAATTTTGCTTGCAGAGCAATAGTCGCCTTTCATATAGTAATAGCAAGTATTTACCTCACATTTTACACCCTCGTTGGGATGATCCATTTTAGTTACATGCATAGCTTTTTTCCTCCTCAGTGCATTTATTTTGCTCAATAATATTTTTATTTAAAAAAGCTTTTTTGATACATGCACAAATTTCAATATCTGCTTAATCATGATAAAAAAACTTCCGCTAAAATCCTATATAGCAGAAAGCGGAAGTATCTTCTTTCTCAAGAATTATTAAACAAAATATTCGGTTTTAGGCCAAAATGTTCGGGCTTTTTTTGAAATAACCCAATGGGTAAAATGATTCAGATTTTATGATTTTTGCTCTTCAGCAACTTTTCCTTCATTCATGGCACGGGTTGAATTAAGTACTGCTAAAAGTGCTACTCCCACATCAGCAAATACAGCTTCCCACATGTTTGCAATTCCAAAAACACCCAGAGCCAGCACCAAAACTTTAACCGACAAGGCAAAAACAATATTTTGCCATACTATTGAACGGGTACGCCTTGCAATCTTAATTGCGTTTATAAGCTTTGAAGGCTCATCAGTCAGCAATACAATATCTGCTGCCTCTATTGCCGCATCCGATCCTAACGCACCCATTGCAATTCCCACATCTGCTCTTGCAATTACCGGTGCGTCATTTATTCCGTCTCCCACATATATAATATTACCCTTGGTCAACTTGTTTTCATACAGTTCTTCAAATCTCTCCACTTTCTGATCGGGAAGAAGTTCAGAATATACCGCATCCAAACCCAATTCCCTTGCTATCTTTGAACCTGTAGCACTATTGTCCCCTGTCAGCATGATGGTTCTTCTTACTCCCATTTTCTTTAGTTCTTTTATAGTGTCAGCCGAGTCATCTTTCAACTGATCCGATATCACAATATATCCGACACACTTACCGTCTAAAGCCACATATACTATAGTTCCTATCTCATCTGCCTCCGGCACCTTAATGTTCTCTCTTTTCAACAGCTTTGAATTTCCGACAAGTATTTCTTTACCTTCTGCAATTACCTTTATGCCATAGCCGGGTATTTCAATATGATCCTTAATCGAGCTTTTATCAATTTTACCTTTATACTCGTTTAAAATGGTTGCCGCAATAGGATGATTGGAAAAATTCTCTGCATAGGAAGCTATTTCCAGGATCTCATCCTTCGAAAAACCATCAAAAGCTATTATTTCATTGACGCTAAATACCCCTTTGGTTAAGGTACCGGTTTTGTCAAATACAACAGTATCAATACTGTTCAGTGCTTCTAAATAGTTGCCGCCCTTAACCAATATCCCCTTTTTTGATGCGCCTCCAATTCCTCCGAAGAATCCTAAAGGTATGGATATTACCAAAGCACAAGGACAAGACACTACCAAAAACACCAGAGCCCGGTTGATCCACTGTGCAATGCCAGTTCCCCTTGTAATTATCGGAGGAATAAATGCCAACAATAAAGCAATTAAAACAACTATCGGCGTATAGTACCTGGCAAATTTGGTGATAAAGTTTTCAGTAGCAGCCTTTTTGCTGCCGGCGTTCTGTACCAAATCCAGAATTCTTGAAACCGTAGACTGTTGAAACTCCTTTGTTACCTCAACGGTTATAAGTCCTATTTTATTCACAACTCCCGACAAAACTTCGTCTCCCGGTTCAACTTCAACAGGAAGGGATTCACCAGTTAAGGCTGAAGCATCAATAACCGATCTTCCTTCCACAACTCTGCCATCCAAAGGCACTTTCTCCCCGGGTTTAACAATGATATAATCACCAACTTTAACTTCTTCAGGAGAAACCTTTTTTATCTCTCCATTAACTTCTAAGTTGGCATAATCCGGCCGTAAATCAAACAAAGCCTTGATTGAATTTCTGGAGTGATTTACAGCCATATCCTGGAATATTTCTCCCACCTGATAAAACAGCATTACCGCAACCCCTTCAGCATATTCACCAATGGCAAAAGCTCCAAAGGTTGCAATACTCATTAAAAAGTTTTCGTCAAAGAAATGTTTCCCAAGAAGATTTTTATATGCCTTATAAATTACATCCACTCCAAAAATCAAGTAACTGGCAACAAACATCAAAAGTTCAATCCAATGCGGCAGTTCAAAAATCAGCGGAATTACAAACAAAGCTATTCCGGAACCGAATCTTGCCAATGTCTTTTTGTTAAAAAGCTCGTCAAAAACATTTATATTATCACTTTTATTCTCCGGTTCAACAACCTTTATATCAACTTCAATATTCTTAACAATTTTTGTAACAGCAATTGTTATATCAGCTAAAACATCTTTATTCTCAGCTTCAATGTTCAGCTTGCTTGAAACAAAATCCACCGAAGCGTTCTTAACGCCTTTTATTTTTTTAACTTCCTGTTCAATTTTTGATGCGCAATTTGCACAGTCAAGTCCTTCTAATATCAATTCTTTAGCATTTTCCATAGTAACCCCTTCTTCAATTCCAATATCTTCAAAATTCTCATTCATTTATATGGGCTAAAGCCTGATTAAATATATGCCTTATATGCTCATCATCTAATGAGTAATATACAATTTTACCCTCCCTCCTGTATTTTACAAGCCTCGCCTGCTTTAATACCCTAAGCTGATGCGAAATAGCAGACTGTGTCATATTTAAGAGGTTTGCTATATCGCATACACACATTTCAGATTCAAATAAAGCACAAATTATTTTTATTCTTGTAGTATCTCCAAACACCTTAAATAGCTCGGCAACATCATAAAGATTTTCCTCTGCAGGCATATTGGCTCTTACACTATCTACAATATCCTGGTGAATTATGTTACAATTGCAATTGTATGCATCTTTATTATTCATTGCCATTCTCCTTAAACTTTAAAGTATACATATGAACATATATTCATATGTTTTTATTAATTATATACCCAATCTTTCTGCTGGTCAATACAAAACTTTCTAATTTATTTCCAAAACTTGTTGTAACATTTCCTCTGTCAGTTTTTTTTCTTTGCAAATCAAGCTGTAGAGTTTGCCGGAAGGCCGTATCGTTCTTTTCTGGTCTTTGAAATTACAGTGATATAGACCAAAATATGCACTTTCTCCCTCCAGCCATTCAAAATTATCCATAAGTGTCCAATGATAATATCTTTGAATATCAATTCCTTCAGCTATCGCCTTTGCCACATATGCCAAGTGATCGGCAATAAAACCGGGGCGTTTTGTATCGTTTTTGTCGCTTATTCCATTTTCGGTTATATATATTGGCAATTTATATCGTTCATAATACTTTTTGCATACCATATATATACCTTCAGGGTATATGTCCCAACCAAGATCATTTTTTTCCAGTCTGTTATCGCATCTTAAATTATGAAAAAGATTAGACGGATTAAGTTCAAACTCAACTATATTTCTTGTATAATAGTTTATCCCTATAAAATCTACATAAGTACCCTTTCGACACTTATAACCTTTTTTTGATAACGGAAATTTAAACCTTCCTCTTACCATTCCTTCCAAATACAGTTCATGGAATAAGTAGTCCACCAATTTGGCTATCATTTTCCCGGTAGCAGAAATACCGCAAAAAACGCGTATGTGCATGGCAAACCCGACTTTGGTTTTACCCTTGAACCCCATTGAATTTCTGACCCTGTGAATAATTTCATAGGCTTTTATATGCGTATTAATCAGCTCTGTGTATACCTTAAAGCTTCTTATAAGGCTTCTTTTTCCGGGAGGCCAAAGTCCAAAAATATATCCGAATTTTGTATAGACATTGGGCTCATTGAAAGTTACCCAATCGCTTACAATGTCTCCAAGCTTTTCAACAACATATTGTGTATATTCTAAAAAACACCTGGAATTTTCTTCTTTTGTCCATCCTCCCAACTCATCAAACCAAAGGGGTTCTGAAAAATGATGGAGGGTAACAAATGGAACTATCCCGTTTTTTATAAGCAACTCAATCTCGTATCTGTAATGTTCAATAGCTTCATTGGAGAACACTCCAGGTTTCGGTTCAATTCTGCTCCATTCAAGACTCATTCTGTGAGTATTTACATTCAATTCTTTCAAAAGCTCCGTATCCTCTTCAACCCTATTCCAGTGATCACATGCAGTAATACAATGTGATCCGTCTTTGATACGCCCTTCTTCGCACCATTTATACCAAGTATTGTTTTTATCTCCGCCTTCAATCTGTACACTGGCAGTTGCAGTCCCCATTAAGAAGTTTTCAGGAAGAACAAACCTTTTCAATACCATCATCTCCTTGACTTGATGCTTATTTTATAGATATTCAATTCAAGGAGTTTGTGTACCAGAAAGCTTGCTGCCAATCTCGTCACAGGCATGTCAATTCATCAAATCACAGAAAGGACAATTAAAATCATTGGCATTTGTTATTATAAAATATAGATTAATATTAAAGATTTTATCAAACATTATTTTACAAAATATTGGGTAAATTTAAAAACTATGCTATAATATAGAATATCTTTTTTATAAATAGGTGAATAAAAACATACACTTTGGTTTACCAAGTTTTTGACAAAAAATATTAACTGCTAGGAGAAAAAGACAATGAATGTGAAAAATGGACTTTTTACATCTTTAAAAAATAAACTTAAATCTATAAGGAAAACATATTTTAAAAATCCATTAAATGTTTTTGAGTTTTTATTTTTCGAGATTTTATATATTTCAATATCCTTATTGATTATGCGCCCAACCCAAAGCGAAAGCTTTAAACAGATAGTGGGGCAATTTCATATATTTGTTGCAATTTATCTTGCCTACCGTTTTCGTTTTTTTGCTCTATCCATCGGATTATTTATTAATTTTATTGAAATATCCTTTCTGATATTTGCATATACAATATCCCCCATGTTCAGCATATTTGCAGGATTAACATCTAAAATGCTCACTGTTGTCTGCACAATAACAGTTTCAATATTTGCAAATTTTCAGGAAATCCAAAAACAAAAATTACACGAACAGAAATGTAAGCTGGAACTGCTTTCTGTAACCGATGACCTTACAGGTTCTTACAACCATAGGTTTTTTAATGAAATCTTAGACAAAGAAATCGAAAAGTCCAAAACGGATAACAGGCCTGTTGCTTTAGTAATGATAGACATAGATAATTTTAAGATGTGCAATGATGTAAACGGCCATGATTACGGTGATTGCATATTGAAGGGAACAGCTTCAATACTAAAAGAGGCTGCCGGAAGCAACAATTTCGTTTGCAGGTATGGCGGTGACGAATTTGCGGTTATTCTCCCAGGTTTCAATTTGCAATCTGCAAGCCAAATAGCTCACAAAATGCGCAATCTATTTGAAAAGAATAAATGTAATTATTTTAAAAATCATTCTTTCAGCAATATAACCCTGTCCATGGGCCTTTCGGTATATCCTGAATTGGCTGCTACCAAAGACGATCTCATTAACCAAGCCGATATGGCCCTTTATCACTCGAAAAATCTTGGTAAAGATAAAATTCATTTTTATCAAGATGTTCTGGAAAAACTAAAAAAACACATAAGCTCAGACCATCAGCATATGATCGGCGTATTTAAAGCTTTGCTAAGCACTATATCGGCCAAGGACGAATATACCAGAGGTCATTGCGAACGGGTTGCCCATTATTCGGTCATGATCGGTAAAGCTCTCAATTTGAGCATAAAAGATATTAGTATGCTTCAATATGCAGGATTGCTTCATGATATCGGAAAAGTTGAAGTACCGAAACTTATCTTAAGTAAAACAGGAAAGCTAAACGATTCAGAACTTGACATTATAAGGCAGCATCCGGTTTACAGTGCAAATATTCTTGAACCGCTCAGCATGAACCAGCTTATTGATTACGTTTTACATCATCACGAAAGATATGACGGTTTTGGATATCCCCACCGCCTTGCAGGTGAATCCATAAGCTTAGGCGCAAGAATTCTATGTGTAGCCGACTCCTTTGACGCAATGCTGTCGGAGCGGCCTTACAGTGCGAGTATGACCATTGATGAAGCCTTTATGGAACTCGAAAAAAATTCCGGAACTCAATTCGACCCGGAGATCGTAAAAATTTTTATCAAAGTCATGAAAGAAAGTGATGAATATAAGAAAGTTGTATAATGAATGCACTAAAAGCAAAAGTTAAATTTCAGAAATCACTTTATAATTTTAAACATAATAAATTTTAGACATAGAAAAACTTCCGCCTTAATTTTGCTCCGGCAAAAAAAGCGGAAGTTTTTTGTTATACCTAAATATGTTTAGAATTGTTATTCAAAGCCTATTTTTTCAAAGCTACTAAGTTTATGTTGCTTAAAATCAACCAAAGGGATTCTCTGTCTTATACAGCATGCCTTTCGGCTGGTTAAATCCAATATAATTTACACCCAAATATTTAAACACCTCAAACAGAGCCTTACCGAAGTGTCCGAAAGCAACTGCACCATGATGAGGGAAACCGCCTTCAATCAATACATGACGATAGAATCTGGCCATTTCCGGTATAGCAAATACACCTATACCACCAAAAGACTTGGTTGCCACTGGAAGCACTTCACCTTCTGCAATATATGCACGAAGCTCTGTGTCTGCTGTAGACTGCAATCTGAAGAATGTAATATCACCAGGGATAATATCTCCTTCAAGAGTACCATTGGTAACTTCTTCCGGAAGACTTCTTGCCATAATCTTCTGATTCTTCATAGTATATGATGTCAGTTTCCTGGAACATGTATTTCCGCAATGGAAGCCCATGAAAGTTTCCCTATGGGTATAATTGAATTTACCTTCTATTGCTTCCTTATACATATCTTCAGGTACAGTATTGTTAATATCAAGTAATGTAACAGCATCGTTGGATACAGCGATACCGATAAACTCACTTAATGCACCGTAAATATCAACTTCACAGGATACGGGAATACCGCGGCCTGTCAAGCGGCTGTTCACATAACAAGGAACAAATCCGAACTGGGTCTGGAACGCAGGCCAGCATTTGCCGGCAATGGCTACATATTTTCTATATCCCTTGTGAGCTTCTATCCAGTCTAAGAGAGTTAATTCATACTGTGCTAACTTTTCAAGAACTTCAGGCTTTTTATTGCCTTCTCCGAGTTCTGCAGCCATATCCTTTACAACTTCAGGAATTCTTGGGTCATTTGCATGCTTGTTAAAAGCTTCAAAAAGGTCAAGCTCAGAGTTCTCTTCAATCTCTATACCAAGATCATACAAAGGCTTTATAGGTGCGTTACAAGCTAAAAAGTTTAATGGTCTTGGACCAAAACTGATGATCTTCAAATCCGATAAAGCAATCAATGCTCTTGCAATAGGTACAAACTCATTTATCATATCGGCACATTCCTCAGCAGTACCCACAGGGTATTCCGGGATATATGCCTTTACATGACGAAGTTTTAAATTATAACTTGCATTCAGCATACCGCAGTAAGCATCACCGCGTCCGTCAGACAAATCGTTCTGGCTTTCTTCAGCAGCTGCAATAAACATTTTAGGCCCTTCAAAGTGTTTTGCCAGTAATGTTTCAGAAATTTCCGGACCAAAGTTACCAAGATAAACACACAAAGCATTACAGCCAGCTTTCTTTATATCTTCAAGGGCTTGAACCATATGTATTTCACTTTCCACAATACATATAGGACATTCGTAGATATCCCCTTCACCATACTTCTTTCTGTAAGCTTCTACAACAGCTTTCCTTCTGTTTACCGACAACGCTTCGGGGAAGCAGTCACGGCTAACTGCGACAAGACCGATTTTTACCTTAGGCATGTTTTCCATTTCAATTTTCCTCCTTCATTTGACCTTTTTTTATTATCGTCTAACTTGACAGATAAGGTTATAAGGAAATTTCCTGTCATAGTTGAGCTTATTTGTATTTAGCTCAAAACTTAACTTGTGACAGGTAATATTGCCTTAATATATTATTCGTTGTACTCCATCCGTCTTTACCTTACAAACGCTATAAGCTCGGTAAAAGGTAATAGTAAGTGGACTACGACTATTATACATTATACATTATACCATCACATATATGTTGCTACAATAATTGTCAAACAAATAACTTGCCTATAACTTACTATCTCTCACCTTACATATGCTAACCTATTTAGCTGTCTATGCGCATTTATCCCCTTTAAGACAAAATTTGCAGAAAAGACCGAAAAATAATTTTCAGTCTTTTCTATATAATAATATAATCCAACAAAGCTAAATCTACTTCATATTACTGCTGAAATACTTTATCCAAAACGTTTTGCAGTATCACTGCAATTTCAGCCCTTGTGGCATATTGCTTAGGATTGAATTTTCCATCATATCCCTGCACAATTCCCAATTTTGTCAGAAATGCTACTGCATCTTTGGCATAGTCACTGATTTGATTTCTGTCACTGTACCTTGCAAGATAATCAATGCCATCCTTATCATAGGTTATGCCTTTAGCTTCCAATGCTTTAAGCATAATAACCATTATATCCTGCCTTGTTATGTTTCCTTCAGGGTTAAAAAATTCACCTGTTCCTTTTACAATTTCAAGTTTCTTTGCAATTCCCACCGAATTGTAATAATAAGCATCTTGTTTTACATCACTGAAATTGTCTGTAAAATCAGCTTCAAATCCCAAAGCTTTTACCGTCATAATGGTAAAATCCGCTCTTTTGGTATTGGCACCAGGATTGAAGATGCCGTCTCCGACTCCCTTTACCACACCTTTCTCATACAGTAAATCAATAGCATCTATAGCCCAAGAGTGTTTCAGCCCCACATCCTTAAAGTATTGGGAATGCTTCGTGGAAATTGTAAGGCCGTTGCTCTCATTGTGCAACCGATCCAGAGCAGTAACGATATAATACACTTTTTCAGTATCATACAATCCTGTATCTGTAAACTCCTGTACACCATCTGCATATTTTCTTACAGTGGCAATTAGATTTTTTGCACTTGCATCGGAAGTAATATCGGCATTTTCATCTATATTAAAGCGGTAAACTGCATAATATGCAGTGTCAGGGTCATTATCTGTCCAGGTCAGCCTTATTTTGCCATTTACAGCCTCCAATTTTCCGTTTGACGGAGTATCCGGGGCTGAGCCGCCTTTCCAGCTCATTACCGGAACAAGGGCTTTAGTACTTCTCAAATTCTTCATGGCATTTACAACCGGCTGCTTTTTTGCATCGTTTAAGTTTGCAAACCTAAACATTATATCTCCCATTATCTCCGGCTTGGTAGTATTAAACTTAAGCTGCCTTGTAATTTCGGGAACACCGTTATTTGCGGTAAAATAAGTGTCGGTACTGTCATTTACTTTGTACAGTGCTATACCTATATACAGATGAACATTTTTACCCCGACATACATCGGACCACCATGTTGCCAGTTCGCCATAGGCTGCTCTCGAATATCCAAAGGAAAAGTAAATCTGGGGCGCAATATAGTCAATAATTTCATCCATAACCCATTTTCTTGTGTCAGCAAAGCAGTTGTTGTAATTGGTGGAACTTGCCTGGGTATTTGAGCCATTTGCAAGACCATCCTTCTTGTTTCCCCATACTCCTGCAGGGCTTACACCAAACTTTACCCATGGTTTGGTCTTCTTTATTTCCTGTGAAAGTTCACTTATCAACAGGTAAGTGTTATTTCTTCTAAAGTCCCCGATATTTGTAAATTGTCCGTTGTTATATTTTCTGTAGGTATCTTCGTCCTTAAGTTCTCCTACCGTTTTTTCATAGTAAAAATAATCGTCAAAGTGAACACCATCCACATCATAATTGTTAACTACTTCCATGACACGGCTTATTACCCACTTTCTTGCCTCCGGAATTCCCGGATCTACTACAAACCTGTCCATGGCGCTCTTTATCCACTCAGGATGCTCTTTATAAACACTTTTATTTATATTTAGCGATGCTTTGGTGGAATCTTTCATATCCATCGACACCCTGTAAGGATTAAACCAGGCATGAAGTTCCAAATTTCTCTTATGGGCTTCTTCAATGGCAAAAGCAAGCGGGTCAAATCCTGGATCTTTACCAAAAGTCCCCGTCAAATACCTGGACCAGGGAACTATATTCGACTTGTAAAATGCATCAGCCTCCGGACTAACCTGAAAAAATACAGCATTCATATTCATCTCGACTACTTTGTCCAGAATAGCAATAAGTTCTTCTTTACTTTTTTGTATTCTTTCTTCATCGTTTGCTATCTTCTTCACATCTGCAGAAGGCCAGTCAAGATTCAATACCGTGCTGATCCAAGTTCCCCTAAGCTGCCGCTTTACCACCGGGGTTTCATTGGGAATAAAGTTGGAATAGGCATCCCAGGCATTAGCGGCAAAAATATTGACCGGCAATACATTAATAGATAACATCGCAGCAATAAAAGCTGCAATAAACATTGTTCCTCTCTTTTTATTAAACATTTTAACCCCCCGAATTTTCCCTTAATTAATTTTAAGAAAATTATAGCTTAAAGATTTGATAAGTTATTTTGCCAATACAGTAAGTATATTATTTTTTTGCTCTGCAAAATAGTATTTTTATTTTATCATTTTTACACTACAACATAAAGAAACATATTTTGCAAATCACTGTTTAAGTGAACAGAAACTCAGAAAAAAAGCTCCTATATTCTATATAAGAGCTTTCATTATTTTTATGCTTTTTAAGCAATTTCTAACATATATCAATAATTTATTAATCAACTCCATATAATTCACTCATAAATATGTTATTGTCTGCAGTGATATTTTTGAAATATATATCTTCTTTATATTTTTGCAAGTATCCGGCCATATTGTCCCTTATAATGGTATCCTTAACTATCAGCTTCGGTTCAACATTACTTAAATTAAAAATATGTTCGTCTAAAAATATTTCATTGTCACTTATCTCACAGGAATTAAACAGTACATTTTTGCTGTCTGAAATAT
This sequence comes from Acetivibrio clariflavus DSM 19732, assembly GCF_000237085.1. GTDB lineage: Bacteria > Bacillota > Clostridia > Acetivibrionales > Acetivibrionaceae > Acetivibrio > Acetivibrio clariflavus. The sequence goes on from NC_016627.1 coordinate 3,802,258, forward strand.
TTATCAAATCATACACTCCTGTGTTTCTGAACTTTGAATTATTGAAAACAACATCCTTTGATTCTTTTACAGTCATTAAGTGGTATGTACACTCCTCAATTATCGAATTGTCAAAAGTAAAGTTCTCAACATTTGAAAGCGAAATCCCCTCTGTGCCGCAGCCATACAAGATTGAATTATTTATATACACATTACTGCAGCGTTCAAAGGAAAATACTCCTCCTCTGCATTCACCTTTTTCAGGGCCGTGTCCGGCATTTACACCTTCAATAACTATATTTCTGGAATCTTCAAAATTCAATACATAAGAATAAGTCGGGCTAGCCATTAAATTGGCAAGTTTACTGGATTCCGATCTTATTATAAGATTCTCAACATTGCTTATTACCAATTCCGGTCCACCATTAACCATTCTATAATAAACCTTTTCATTGTCTATATCTTCATTTAAAGCTGATGTAATATCATATACCGCTAATGTAATATCATACACTGCTTCAGATTTTAATATTATTTCACGGTTTGATCCTATGGCATTTATAAATTCCCATGCGTCATTTGCAACAACCACTTTCATATTGCTGCGGTCAATAAATTTCTTACCTTGATTGTAGTCATACTTTGTCAATAGTTCATCAGTAAGTTTATCCAGTTCTTTTACTGTAGCATCATCAAATTTATTTTCAAAAGCTTTGGCCTTGGCAACTATTTCGGTCACTACCAAAGGATCTTTGTTAAAGGCAGTTACTGTTGGTTTTTTTCTTGAAATTGTGGTACCGTCACCAATTTGCCCATTAGTATTTCTACCGAATGCCCAAAGGGAACCGTCATCTTTAAAGGCCAGTAAATGTCCTCCTCCTGCTGCTATTTCCCTGACTCCATTTAATTCTTCTATAATTGTGGGAACTAAATGGTCGTCTATGTCCAATTCACTATCCAAATAGCCCCATACAAACATGCTTCCGTCATCTTTTAACAGAGCCGAGTATCCGCCTTGAGCTGCAATAGCAATTATTCCCTTTAGTTCTTCAATTTTTACCGGCAGCGATGTATCGGTATTTTTCTTTACCTGGCCTCTGTATACAGGCATCTCCTCAAAATTACCCCATATCCACACAGTTCCGTCATTCTTTAAGGCAAGTAAATGGCTTTGTCCTGCTGCTATATCAATTATATTATTTAAATCTTTTAATTTTTTCGGATAACTGTTTTCATTATTTCCCCAAGTCCAAACATTACCTTCTTTGTCAAGGGCAGCTGAAAAATTATATCCTACCGCTACATCCTCTATTTGGGTCAATTTATCAATCATAACAGGAGTAAGTTCAGCTTTCTTAGTTCCGGTTCCCAATTGTCCATAATCGTTATTTCCCCATGCCCATACCTTTCCGTCGGTATTTACGGCCAAACAGTGTCCTCCAAAGGATGCTGCAATACGTTTGATTTTAGTTAAGTTCTTAACTTTTACCGGAGTCTCTCTGTCTATTTGGGTTCCATCGCCGATATTTCCATCTTCGTTTTTACCCCATGCCCAAACTGTACCGTCTATTTTCAATGCCAGTGTATATTTATTTCCGGCAGATATATCTATTATTCTTTCCAAACCTTCTACCCTTTCAGGTATCAACTTATTGCCGCTAAGAGTTTCACCCCATTCCCACACTGTTCCGTCTCTCTTTATTGCCACACTATGGGAGTATCCTCCGGATACATGAACAGTTGCATAATCCTGACCGAACATATATACCAAATCATCAATTAATTTTTTATCAGCATCTTTATCAAAAACAGTATCCTTATCACTAATAATTATAACGTTTCTGTCGTAAAAAATATTTTTATTCAAAACATCTTCCACAAGCCTCCTGAGAGGAAGATAAGTCCTTCCTTCAATAATTTCGGGAGGTACATCCAGCTCTACCGGATTATCGTTTAATGCCATAATTTTCTTTCCAGGCCTTAAAATAGCAGTATTTTCACCTAATCTGATAGTTACGATAGATTTAGCACTATCCCAGTCAACATCAGCTTTTAAACTCTCCGATACAAATCTTACAGGAACTAATGTCCTGCCTTCTTTAATAATCGGAACAATTTTTCTGTTATCGGGATCTATTTTTGTCTTTACTGTATTTACATAAGCATCCGAACTTCCTATGTAAAGTATTACCGTTTCACTAAGTTTTGACTGTTCCTCCTCGGTTATAGCGTTGACGCTTGAATTAAAAGCAAATAGATTGATAATTGCCGCCAATATCACTAACCCTGAAAGAAACTTCATTTTTTTCACCTTCAGACTCCCCCCCACTTTATAAGGTAATATACTGCTTACTTATTTATTTTACCTTATCGTTCTTTAATTGTCTAAATACAATTTTGTTAAATTTTTTAGGTTCAAAATTCATATATGTCGAACGGGAAATTCTTTATGTCACTTACCACTGTCCGATGCAGAGAATCCTTTCAATTATTGCCACAGCAACAGTTGTAACAATATTAGCCCCCAAAATAGAAATTACCAACATTTTTTTACTTTCGGTGTGCTTTCTTAACATCCAAAAAACTATGGGCAACTCAACAATAATGGTTAAAATTAGATATCCTGTCAATACAATATAATACGGTCCTTTATTAAAAGCTGCAGATATCCTGAAACCGCTTGTCGGAATAAAACGATAAGCCCTTTCAACATATGGTGCAAGGTACGAAAATAAATTGGCAAGAGATATAACGTAGAATACCCTCTTAAAATTTTTAACCTTTCCAATTGTAAAAACCGCCGCTATCTCAACAATCAAGGTGAATATGATAACATAAGGAAGTATCTTCATTGGACTCATGGTAATCCAGTGCCAAGATGAATTCGCATATACAGTAACCGGCATACTCAATATAAAAATTCCTATTAATATTTTTGATAATATGCTATTCCTATCCATACACCAAACTCCTTCCCATTTTTATATAATACTATCATATTCACCATCCAAATTAAACTAATTTCATTTATAATAGACAGGTTTTCAAAATACTTCCGAAGTTTGGCTCATAGATTTGGTCATAAAAATCGTTCGACTTCTATCTCAATATCAATTTATATTGATCAACTTCCTTGTTTTTGTAAAGGAAAGCATTTGCCGGGCATTTGTGCACACACCTCTGGCATGAAACACATTTATCAAAAAAGGCAATCTTGTCACTGTTTACTTCAATATTTCTTACCGGACATCCCTTCTGGCATAATCCGCATCGTGTACATTTTTCCATATCAACAGTAAGTGCTCTTTTTGCCCATTTTTTTGACCATATCATAAACAGTTTGAAAATCGGTTTTCCCCATATTTCCCTTCCCTTTGCTGAAATAAGCTGAGGTTCGTTTTTTAAGAATTTATCTACAATCACTTTTATCCGTTCCCTTGCTCTCTTTACAGCATCCTTAACCTGCTCATCGGTAAACTTTTTAAACAAAACCAAATAGTAGTTATTGGGCATTACAATGCAATCTTCAACAACAACTTCAAACCCTGCTTTCTTTAAATTTTTAGCAAAAACAGCAGGCCCGCATGCAATTTTATTTGCTTGAGTTGAATAAACAATGCACTTTCTGCCTTTCCCTTTTGATATATGCTTCTTAACCCATTCGGTATAAAAATCCGGAAACATTTCAGCATAAATAGGTGCCCCAAAAACATAAAAGTCATACTTATCTTCAAATCCGGTATTTTTAGTAATCTCGTAAAGGTCACATGAAATAGTTCTATATTCAAATTCATCCTTTATTACCTTTGCAACAAATTCAGTGTTCCCCGTACCGGAAAAATAAACTATGCATCCCTTCACATCAATTAACCTCCATAAATCGCATTACATCATTGTATAATATCACTAATAAATTTTTGCCCCAAAGGGCATAAGCCCAAGCTTTGCAAGTTTGAAATGCTGAATACCAAAGGGTATTCCTATAATTGTAACACAACAAATCAAACCAAATATTAAATGTGATAACGCAAGTTCCAAGCCAAAAATAATTAACCATATAATATTTAGAATAAGTCCTCCTACTCCAAATTTGCCGATTTTGACTTCTTTGCCGAAAGGCCACATCACTAAACCGGCTATTTTCATGCACTGAATCCCCATTGGTATGCCTATAATTGTCAAACAAAGAAGCAAACCGGCAACAAACCATTCAATAGCTGCAATAAAACCGCCAAACAGAAACCATATAATATTGCCCAAAAATTTCATTGCATCCCCCCTTCAAGACCCACAAAAAACCCCGTCACTTATGTAAGTTAATTACATACCTTGTTTTGCACGCTATCATCTTATAATTTTATTCGCCAATTATCTTAACTAATACACGTTTTTGACGTTTTCCGTCAAACTCTCCATAAAATATCTGTTCCCATGTTCCAAAGTCAAGTTTTCCGTTAGTAATAGCAGCAACGACTTCACGTCCCATAATCTGACGTTTAAGATGGGCATCGGCATTGTCTTCATAGCCATTGTGCTTATATTGGCTATAGGGTTTTTCAGGTGCCAGCTTTTCCAACCAGTTTTCGAAATCCTGGTGCAATCCCGGTTCATCGTCATTTACAAAAACACTGGCAGTAATATTCATTGCATTTACCAAAACCAATCCCTCTTTTACACCGCTTTCATCTATACATGCCTGAACCTGCGGAGTAATATTAATATATCCTCTCCTTGCAGGCAGATTAAAATACAGTTCTTTGCGATAAGATTTCATTTTGTATCCCTCCTCAAAATAGTATTATTTCCAAATTAAAATCGCAGATTAATTCAATACTTTATTTTCAGTCTCAAACTTCTATATTTATTATATTGAATTATACTTTAAATAAATAGAAAATACTATTGGATTTTTACACTATAAAAAGCAAATTAAACAGCATAACTTATTTTGCTAAATTATATTTTCCTTCCCTGGCTATTTCAAATTCCATTCAAATAGGAATTTCTCAATTATAGGTAAAGACTCTAGTACAACTTAGAAACAATAAAAAACTAAGGTCTTTGGCAAAAGCAAAAACCTTAGTTTACATCAAATTTATACTTTAAACTTCAACTATCCAATATAAAATAATCAATGCGAAATTATAAATAATATTATATTTACGGCAATCTATACGGTAATTCTTTTATCTGCCCCAATAAATACATTTTCAACAATGCATAATCAATTGAATTTACATCTCCATCGAGATTTAAATCGGCTGCTGCCATATCTACGTCTGTACGTATAATCCCCAGCAATACACCTTTTAACAAGGCATAGTCTACAGAATTGACCTCTTTATTACCATCTAAATCCCCATATACAATATTCGGGTTGGTGGGAGTTGGAGTTGGAGTCGGCTTAGTAGACGGTGCTGGTGTTACGCCTCCCGGTTCTTCACCAAAAATAAGAACACCGTTATCATATACAGGTATATATGGTGTTAAACCTGCAAAGGATGTAGCATCATAATCCGGATCCCTTCTCAAATTTTGATAGGACCAGTCATTTTCATTGGAACCAATTTTCTCATCTTTATATTTTATTGTTACAGTTGCATCCTTTTCACACATTTCCCATTCGGTAGGCATAATCCTTGTTCCGGTAAAATCTAAAGTGAAATAGTATATATTATCCTTGTAATGCTGTAAGCCGATAAGTTTTGCTCCCTGATGTTCTCCAAGAGTAATGGATACGTCATCCAATCCCTTTCCTGCTTCAAACAGTTCTGTAAGGTCCATAAAGTAACGAACAGATAGCTTATCCTTCATTGTTGGCGGATGTGCCGAACGGTTATTAACCTGGAACATTAAGTTCATCGAACCGTATCCTTCATAAATTATCCAGGCACGGCAGAAGTATTCAGGGAAATTATCTTCTTTTGCTCTAAAATCTTCAGGCTTTGGCCAGTCTTTAAGAGGCTCTCCTCCATACATATCATACATTTTTGCCAAACTGCCTACAAAACCTGCATTGTAGTCAATAGCCACCTCATTCAACCTGTAATCGGTAATGTCATCAACCCAGCCGTCATCGGAATTAGGACCTCCAACCAATGCACCATAGAGAATATTGCGATGGAAACCGGGTACATCAAGCATACTTGTCCATGAACCGTGAGAAGTTCTGTGATGAGGATGTTCCGGTGCATTTTCTCCAAATCCTACTACGTAACTTCCTTTACGAGGATTATCACCCAAGGCGTAGTTTATCTGTCTTTCTGCAAATTCGCGATATGCCTCCTTCTTTGAAGCTGTACCGACTGTTTTGTCGTCAGCCCAAACAAAGGCCAAAAAGGCTGCTGTTGTAGCATAACGCAATGAGCCCCAGGGAGAAAGCCATGCCAATCCTCCCGGTGTATATGTAATTCCGCCTCCCGGCAACCAATAATCAAGATTTTTCTCAACCATTGCAACATAGGCATCATCATGAGTAACCTGGGCAATTTTCAAAGCCGCACCATAGCTTACATCGTCCCAACAATGGGTATGGCCTCCTCCTAATGCTGTTGGCGGCAAACAGGATTTTGCCTTGTCAAGATAAGTGGAATCATTGGTTTTTATATACAACCAAATTGCACCCCATGCAAGGTCATCCAAATAGCTGCCAGATGGATATAACACGTCAAGAGGGTTTCTTCCTCTATATTTATCCCCAAAGGCAAAAATTTCTTTTGCATGTTTTAAGCATTCTTGCGCATATTGAGGATCAGTTTCTTCAAATATAATTGATGCAATGGCTAAAGCCGCAGCAGTCATACCTGCCACATCGGACCCCGGAGTTGAAGGGTTAAGCACAAAGGATTTCCTGTCTGTCATATAATCAAGCATCTCGTGGGCAACCCAGCAACCGTGGTCGGATTCGTTATATCCGCACATATAGTACAAGACTTCCGGTTCTGGATGTGCTTTTATCAGAAAATCAGTACCCCACTTAATTTCATCAAGAATGACATCCAATTGTCCTGCTTTTTTAAATGCATCACGGTACTCATATACATCCCAGCCCAACTGCGCCGCAGCATAGGATATAGTATGAGTAAATTTAATTCCATCTCCGGCATCCGCCCAGCCTCCTGTAAGGTCAAGCCCTACATCTTGTCCATCAGTCATTGCTGCATCTGCACGGTAAGGTAAGATATAATCATCCGGCAGGTCACCAAGGCGGTTTGCCTTGTAGAAAAGAAGTGCTTTCTGCAGTGCTTCGCCGTAATTATAATAGGAACCGCCTGCTCGCGGCGAAGAAGCTGCCTGAATTTTCTGTTCGGGAACCAACAAAGATGACATCATGGAAGCAATAAGCACCACTGCAGTGACTTTTGAAAGTTTCCTAAAGATAGCTTTTGCTTTTATTTTCTTCATAACTTCCTCCCCTTTATTAATGCTTTATATTTAATAATTCATTGTGTTCTATAAATGAACAGCCTATGAATTTATTTATCATAAATTTGTTAAATCGTGAAAATAATTTACAGGGTAAGTTAATTTTCACGATAATAAATCAAAAAAACTTCCAAAATTCATCTTTTCCAGTAGACACAAAATTACCATATAAATTAAAATATATACTTAATTTAATTATATAATGATAATCCGAATCTGTACAGAATTTAAAAGAAATCTGAACCATAATTTGAAATCAATTCATATAAAATGGTTTCACGAAATATACATCTTAAAAGCAATATCAATAAGTCTTGTTGCTAAACGTTTTGTCATACCTGAGTTGAGAGTTGGTGGGACAAATTACCTATTCACCCTGCGATTCAATAATCCGAAATATTACTATAAAGGAGCGAATAATTATGAAAGAACTAAGAGACACACTACAAATCAGCGCTGGTCTTGAAAATCTAACAGAAAACCTTGTATTTCAGGAACTAAATGATTTCATTGAGAAAATTAAGAATACACCGGACTCTCAATTCTGTATCTGCAACATTTGTTTGGCAGATGTAGCTGCGATTGTTCTCAATGACTTAAAACCTCAATACTGTTCGAATTTCATAGATAAACACAAAAGCAAGGACTATTATATTAAACACAGATTGGAAGTTCGAGAAAAAATCGTCAAAGCTTTTGACATGGTAAAAAAGAATCCCCACCATGCTAATATTTGACCCTTCTCTGTCGAGCAAATAATTGGCAATACTTTATTCCATGTCCAAGCAATTAGTGCCATTACCCTATCTCCCTAAAATATGCTTCCTAATTCAATAATTTCTTATTGCAATCGTTTTTGAACAATCCTATAAGATAAAGAAATACAATTTTTCTACCATTGACAGTCATAATTACTTTTTACCTTTCAACTTATGGTTGTTGATTGATAGAAAATATTGTATTATTGAATTAAAGACAGATGGCAAATTTTTTCGGGGAGGAGATAGGAAAAATGAAAAAGTTATGTTCAATTGCTTTGGTGATTGCAATGTCACTTACCACTGCCATTGTGCCGTATTTTAACGCATCGGCCGCAAGCATATCCAGTTCAAGTTATGCTGAAGCGTTAAAGTACTCCATTTGGTTTTATGATGCCAACAAATGCGGAAAAGATGTGGCAGTGGACAATGTATTTAGTTGGAGAGGACCTTGTCATACCACTGACGGAAGTAACGTTGGCGCCGATCTTACAGGAGGATTTCACGACTGTGGAGACCATATCAAATTCGGTATAACCAACGGATACGCCGCTTCAATTCTAGGCTGGTCGTTGTATGAATTCAGACCTGCTTTTGATGCATCCGGAAATACCAATAAGATACTGTCCACTCTCAAGTATTTCACAGATTATATTATGAGATGTCGTGTAAGTTCCGACAAATACTATTACCATGTCGGTGACCCTTCTGACCACGACTATTGGGGCCCACCGGAACAGCAAACAGGTTCAAGATCGACAGTGCGTTACATGGGTGCAGGACAGGGTGCTGCCGATGTGTGCGGTTTGTATAGTGCCGCTCTCTCACTTATGTATCTGAACTACAAAAGTATCGATCCGTCATATGCAGAAAAATGTCTTACACATGCCAAAGAATTGTATGCCCTCGGTAAAAAGTATCCCGGAGTTGGTAATGCAGACCATTTTTATTCATCCAGCGACTGGAGAGATGACATGGCATGGGCTGCAATGTGGCTCTATGCTATAGAAAAGGACAACTCCTATTTAAATGATGCCAATTCATGGGTACCTTCACCGGCTACAAACTGGACTATTTGCTGGAATGACATGAAGCTTGCCGTTGCTGCAGTAGGTGCTTCATTAACCGGAGATTCAAAATACAAAGATGCTATTTCATCAAACTTGTCCTATTGGAAAAACAGCGTCCCAACATCAAACGGCGGATTAAAAATACTCGATTCATGGGGTACATTAAGATATACTGCATCTGAATGTTTACTTGCACTGGTATACTACAAACTTTACAAAGATGAATCGGCTAAATCTTTTGCAAAATCTCAAATAGATTACATATTGGGCAATAACCCGGCCAACATGTCTTATGTCATCGGATTCGGTTCCAATTATCCCAAACACCCGCATCACAGAGCTGCTAGCGGATATGTGGGCTGGGATCAATGGAAGAATCCTGCAAAAAATGTTTTAATCGGTGCTTTGGTTGGCGGTCCGGATAGTAGTGACAGATATATTGATGAAACAGACAAATATACTTGCTCTGAAGTTGGCATAGATTACAATGCAGGTTTAGTTGGTGCTTTAGCCGGAATGGTTCAATTCTACGGTGACATACCTACCAATACACCGACTCCTGTTACACCTACACCTACAAATCCACAAATCAAATATGGCGATTTAAATAATGATAATGAAATAAATTCTATCGACTATGCATACTTAAAGCAATATTTGCTTGGAATGTCCACTCAAAATATAAACTTGGCAGCCGCTGATGTTAACCTGGACGGTGATATAAATTCAATAGACTTTGCTTTAGTGAAAAAATATTTGCTTGGAATGATTAATACTTTGCCTTATATTAATTAGTAAAATCCAATAAGAATAAAGAAAAACGGAAGTTCTCAGATCAGAATCTGAGAGCTTCCGTTTTTTTCTTTTCAAATTTTTAATCTTTGCAGTTTAAATTTTAAATCTGAAAAGCTAAGCGTTTAGTTCATATAAGTAAAAAATTGTGTTTATTACGTACATTTTTACATAAATAATATTGCACACTTTATTTTCCATATTCTCTAAAATAATCATCTACCGCTTTTATATATTTATCAGTAAGATTTTTTACTTGCGTATTAACTTCAATGAATTCAGACGATTTTGGATTTAATAATTTTTCTTTCTCATTATCCTGCATATCAACTATTTCTTTACTAATCATCAGCAATTCGTCATTCATATTTTTAAGTAGTTCTGACGCTTTTTCCTTATTTAAAGGACCTTCCTCAAGTGATAGATCGGCAAACAATGAGTCGTATGCATTCAGTAGTAAATTTCTCATATTAACTGTTAACTCATTTGGCCTTCCTGTGGAAGAAAAATGGTGACATATCTGATTTACATACAATCGAAACTTTCCTGAATCTTGAAAATTATTCTTAATATAGTTTTTATCTATCATATCGAATAAGTAATATAATTGATACCATTCAGTATTCATATTGTTTATAACTTCTTTTTTCAGCTCATTATATTTTTTATAAAATACAATATTATTTATTACTAGTAAAGATAGGGCAACAGCCATAGCAATACAACCAATTATCCATTTTTTCTCTCTAAAATAGCTCACAATTATTCCCCCTTTTAAATTTTACTAAATATAACGAATCAACCGAAAAACTCTTTTTATTAGAAGTTATTGAAAAAACAGATTAATTCCATTAATTGGACAAATAATAAAATACTCAAAATATCAATTCTACTAAAATAAATGTATTTTCTTTGCTGTAGTAATAACACAATTTTAAATACACTTCTTCAATACTCGATGATAATGTGGCATATCTTCAGCTGCATCTGATACAACCTCAAACATTCCTGCGCGAATCATCTCTTCTATGCGTAATGCCACCCAAAAGTCAGCAATTCCAAGTCGGTATTTTGCAAGCACTTGTCCTATAATCTTTGCTTCATTAAATTCATTACCTTCTGCTGCAATTTCACGAAGTATAAAGTCATCATAGAATTTTTCCGATACACTGACCAACTGCCCATTCACCACAGCCCGCAAAAGTGAATTCTCTCTCTGCAGCTCCTTCCAACAAGTTGCACAACTTTGAATAAATCCAGGTAAAACCGGTTTTTGCAGGGTAATATAACGGTACCATTCTCCGGGAGCTACTTCACCCCAGCAACTTTTCTGAATAATTTCACCTTCTTCGTTGGCTTCCCATTCCGGAAGTTTGACGACAAAAACCTGCCCATCATGTACTTTCCACTGATCCAAATGATCCATAAACCAATAAAGTCCGCACATTTCATCAGGTTTGTTACTGTACCAGATTCTAAGAGATTCCCCCGATGCTGCACGTTCCTCAACTGTTTTCATATCTTCCTTTGCCTTTGAAACTATTTCCTGAACCACTTGTTGCCAATCACTATTGGGATAAATGCTGTATAAATTCCCCAAAATCTGCACCCGATTAATACCCGGCTGAATTTCCGAAATATCACCAACACTTAGCACTAAATCGAATCCAAAGATGTCTTCCGGATTTCCTCCTAAAGGAACAGCTCTTTCCCATGCTAAGCGTTCCTTTTCCACTGCTTCCCGTTTAGCAGCTTCTATTTCCTCCTGGGTTGGTTCACTTCCATCCTCATGACTAATAAAAACAGCAAAAGGACCATCCATAATATATTCTCCCTTGCCGTATCGCTGTGCTAATCTTAGGCTTCCACAAGCACTATCGCCAAATACAATATCAATCATACTTCAAAGCACTTCCTTCTAAAGCTATTACATTTCATCCAAATTATATTTAGTTTCATAACATTTTATCAAATTACTGGCATAATATCAAATTATTCATATAAGCTACTTTTTTCTTCGTCTATTTCCAACTCCCCTTCCTCCCTGCCAAACCTTTCTTCAATAAAGGCCGAGGCTAGTGCTGTAATAGGAATAGTGAATATAATACCTATACTTCCTGCAATTGCTCTTACAATCTCAGAAGCAATCATGTCCCAGTTGATTATATGTGAAAAGGGAGTTTCGTACGCTATTAACAATAATAAAAGATGAAGCGATCCTCCAACATATGCAAGAATCAAAGTATTCGCCATGGTTGCCATAGTATCCTTACCTACATTCATTCCGGCTTTAATCAGGTCAGCTTTCTTAATTTGAGGACTGTTCTCTTTTATTTCATTCATGGCAGAGGCAATAGACATTCCCACATCCATGGTGGCGCCCATTGTTCCTATGATAATTCCTGCAAAAAGCAATCCTTTAAAATTAAAGTAAACATCATGGGGTATAAACATAAGCATATTGGCTTCCTCATTTCCTAAGCCCGTCAACTTCGCAAGAGTACCTATAATCAATGCTAAAGCGCCGGCAAGTACTACTCCTCCGACAGTGCCTATAATAGCTGAAAAAGTTTTTCTGCTTAATCCGCTGATAATCAACATGCTTATACATATTACACCAATGCAAATTAATACTGATACTATAACAGGATCCCATCCTCTCAAAATACCTGGAAGAAGAATTTTTATAACTGCAAAAACAGTAATTGCCAATGATAAAATAGCTTTTAAACCCTTCCATCTTCCTACTAACAACAATAAAACTATAAACACTGCAATAAGAAAAAATAAATATTTATCCCTTACAATTTCTGCTACATAGGCCTTTTCAATTTCACCGGCATCATTTTTTTCAAGATACAGTAAAGCTTCATCTCCGACTCTTAAAGGAATAGAATTATATTTATTGCTAAAATTGTAATTTAGTTCGTATTCAGCAACAACTTTTTTACCTTTAAGAAGACCTTTCGTAATTACCATTTCCAATACCTGAGTGTTAGATTCAATATCCTCGTTAAGCTCTTCTTTTTTACTTTCTTCCAGTACTTTTACCACTCTTGCTCTATAATATTCAATTTCCTCCTCATTATTTTCATCCTGAAGAAATGCTTCATCATTATAGTCAATATTTTCATCATATACCTCATGTTCATTGTAAAACTCGCCGTCCTCTGTTTCTCCAAACGCAATCATTGAAGAAAAAAACACTAAAATGCAAATTATTGCTATATAACTAATAGTTGCTGTCAACGTCTTTTGCATATCAATCCCCTTCCAGAATTTCCATGGTTACATGCTCATAAACATTCTAAACTTTTCGCTGAAAATCTACAATACTTCCTGTATTATAAAAAATCATCCAAATACCTTAATACTTAATAAATTGCAAATGGGATTAATTGAGAAATATTATAAAATAGGCTCTTTTCTCATAACCCACCATCTAACAGTCCATAATATCGTAGCTATTATCCTCATTGCAAAGATTGTATAATAGGTTATATGAAGTGCTCTAAGATCTGACCCCAGCACAGTATAAAGCTGTACTCCCGCTATGGGCATTATTGCATTGGAAAATGAAGTCATTACGGTATAAATGGAAATACTAAGGGTTTTGTTTTTCTCCGGAACCACCTGAAGAAGGCACTGGGGTATATTAAGAAACACAGTGGCAAAGGCAAAGTTGGAAAGTGTACTTAAAATGAGAAATACAACTCCCCCCTTACCAACCGGTAAACTTGTGGAATAGATCATGGAAAGAGGAAAAAGGCAAAGTGCCATACTTCCGATAATTATCGGAAACCTGACTCCAAATCTTTCATTCATGCGGCTCCAGAAGCCTATTGTAAGAAATTGTACAATAGCTCCCCCAACCGAAACATAGCTTAACCATGCCTCATTAAGTTTGAGGTACTCAACCTGTCCTATATAATACAATGTCCAATCCGATTGCCAAGACATATAGAAAAACAAAGCTACGCCAATAAATCCCATCAATTTTTTATTGTGCACTAAATCAACGGCTGCACTCTTTAATTCTCTGAATCCAATTGTGGCTACCCGATGGCTGCTGCCGCCTGAAATTTTCATTAAAACAAATATTTGAACAAAAATCAGAAGAGCTGCACACCAGAAAAACATCTGATGCATTCTTATTTTTTCGCTGTTTAATGCTGTGTTTGCTAAAAGTGCACCGGTAACAAGGGGTGTAACTGTATTAAACAGAAAAGTACCTTTGGTTCGAAGTGTAAACACCCGGTTCCGTTCCTCAATGCTGACAACATCGGAAAAATAAGCCTGCCATGAGGCATTATAAACAGTTAACGAGCCGACAGACAAAGCTAAAAAACAGATAAAAGCTATCAGTCTGAATTGCCCGAACATCGGCGTAAAACCTATTACCACGTATAGGGAAGATAGACTAATAAGAGAAGCAACAACCATTTTTCGCTTGTTTGCCATTCGATCGGATAATATTCCCCCCGGAATAAGCACTAACATACCTACAAACTGCGGAAGTGAAGTAACCAGACTCAGTTCAAAATTATTGGCCTCCATCCTGGTGGCAAAAAGGTTATTGTTATTGATACTGACAATATTGTTTATAATGGTAATTAACATACCTTCTAAGGCAAACAGGTACATATTCCTGTCCAGCCACCATATGTTTTTGATTTTTATATAAACTCTTCTAATATATTCCTTAAAAATTTCTTTTTTATTTTTCATCTAACCCCACCGATATTTTATTATTTTACAGATCAATCAAATATATATTTCGTCAAAAGCTTACTAAAATCCTTGCAGTTTTATGTTTACTTTGCATCGTAAAGTCTTGATAAAGAATTAAATTTCTGTCAAAATACTAATAGTATAAATAACTCTATAAAAATTAATCTTATTTTATTGTACCAGTAACAATATATGGAGGATATATATAATGGGTTTTAATGGATTTTCCGGTGAAGCACTTAAATTTCTGCTTGAAAATAAATTTAATAACAGTAAAGATTGGTTTGATAGCCATAAAGCTTTATACAAGCAATATGTATATAATCCCTTTGTCCAACTTATAGAAGAACTTACCCCTACCATGCTTGAGATAGACAGTCAATTCATTACTGTTCCGTCTAAGCTAATTTCCAGAGTTCGGAGAGATACTCGCTTTTCAAAGGATAAAACGCTGTACAGGGACAATGCGTGGCTGGTTTTCCTTAGGGATAAATCCCAAATGTCCACATCCCCCTGCTTTTGGTTTGAGATAGGACAAAATGGTTCGAGCTACGGTTTGGGGTATTATTGTGCAA
Organism: Acetivibrio clariflavus DSM 19732; assembly: GCF_000237085.1. Classification (GTDB taxonomy): domain Bacteria; phylum Bacillota; class Clostridia; order Acetivibrionales; family Acetivibrionaceae; genus Acetivibrio; species Acetivibrio clariflavus. Next base: position 3,817,588 of record NC_016627.1, read on the forward strand.
AAACGTCTTCAATGGCTAACATGCGCGAAATGATATTAAATAATCATCCTAAATTTCAAAGTGCATTAAAATGTTATGAATCTCAAAGCACATTTACCATTGGCGGGGAAATGTATAAAAGAAGCAAATATCCCGATCGACCGGAAAATCTTAGGACTTGGCTGGATAGAAAAAATATATACTTTGAATGCGTACAAAAGGACTTTAAGCTTGCCTTTTCGAAAGAATTACCCGAAGTTTTGAAAAAAGATTTCAAAATACTCAAACCCATCTATGAATTTTTATGTGCAGTGGAATCGTATAGCCAGTAAATAGTCGAATTTACTATTTGCCCCTGATATTGAGCCATTTGAATCCTGATATATGAATTTTTTCACCATGCCATCCTACTTTAGTACAATTTCATCCTACACCAATCTATAAGGCATAATTTTTGACTTTTTAAGACCTCCATAATATCATCCACATTACTTTCAAAACTTTCTTCATCTTTAACATATAACGAAAGACTATGTACAAGTTTATTTACCTCACGGCCATATAATACTACTCCTTTACACACTTCAAAAGCGAATCCTCCTTCAATCACTCCAGCAATGCCATTAAAAGATACTCCTTCATAGATATAGTTAACTTTAAACTCATCCATTAAAATCTGTTTTTCGATATTGTGATTTTCAAAAGGAAAATCCAATCCACGCCTGACATGAAGCTCTTTAAAAGCAATAAAGTCTCCATTTTGAATACTGCAATTTTCATAAATATTTTTAATTGCTTTTAAATTTTCGTTTATTAATTCCAGGTTATTTTCAGGTATTATATCTATTTGCCTCCAATCATCTTCACGAATTTCAAAGACCCTCTTATTGAGTTTTGTTGATCCCTCTTGAATAGGAGGCAACTCATTGCTGATTGTCGGAAGAGAAAACAATAATTCTCTAGGGTCTACCGTTTTTATCTCTATTTTTCTAAGAACAAGTTTCAAATACCCACTCTTAATAAACTCATCCGATGTAATAGGTTTGGCTTCAACCACTTCCCAATCTTCATCTTGCAAATGCATAGTTGTATGAGCTTCGAAGCTTTTTGGCAGCTGGCCAGGCAGCATATCCGCAACAGCAAATACATTCCCTGTTTCCACATCAATGAATCTTACATGTATTTTTTTATTAAATAATCCCTTCAATTTATCAAACATTACATCCTCCTATAAGTTTGGAATTTCAAATGTCCGGTATCAATTTAAATTCCTTGAATCCTATACTAATGAACAGCAATTTTTTATCATATATTTATTTTAATATAAATATTCAATTAATAGAAAATAAATTTTCTCATCAATATAAATTTCATATTGAGATCTAATTGTAAAATTAAAGTTAAAGGCCATAAATATAAGCCTCTAGAGATGAACACAAAAAGACTCCTATTTTTATAGGAGCCTTTATAACAAACATTAAAAATTTAAGCATATGAAATATTTAAAAGTTTCATCCGCACTTAGAAAATCCGCAATTTCTGCATACTACGCATCCACCTTCGTGTTCAACAAGTTTTCCGCACTCGGGGCAAACTGCCTGGGATTCGGTATCTACCCTTTCTTCTACATTTCGGTACCTTTTAGCTGTTGGTACCTGGAATTTCTGTTCCTCCGAAATACTAAGTTCTTCAGACGTCAAATTATTTCCGTCCTGAATTTTTGCAACTTTCTCAATAAGTCTTCCTATCGCATCGGGACAAGACATTACTTTAAGACCTTTCTGCCTTATTGTAGAAGGGCAACGTATACCTTTAAGCTGTTCTACTAAATATTTATGATCAATACCCGACCTTAATGCTATGGAAACAAGTCTAGCCGTTGCCTCCGATTGAGATGGACATCCGCCTGCACGGCCGGTATTGGTAAATACTTCACATATTCCGTTTTCATCATAATTAACTGTAATATATAAATTACCGCACCCGATTTTTACCTTTTCCGTAAATCCTGTGGTTATCTCCGGTCTGGGTCTTGGAACTATACTATTGACAGGCGATTTTTCTGTTTGTTCATTATCCGAATTCTGTTCTTTACCTTTAACTTTGCCTATATTGAGTACCTGCAAGTCCCTGCTTCCGTCTCTGTATATAGTAACGCCCTTGCAATAGGTCTTATAGGCTTGCATGAATACTTCGGCCACATCTTCCCTGGTTGCCTCATTTCTCAAATTCACTGTCTTGGATACAGCATTATCGGTATATTTCTGGAAAGCCGCCTGCATTCTTACATGCCACTGGGGCGATATATCATGGGAAGTAACAAATACATTTTGAACCCATTTCGGTATTTCAGGGAAACCTTGTATTGTACCTTTATTAGCTATTCTTCTCATTAAATCATCAGAGTAAAAACCGTCTATTATTGCAATCTCTTTAAATATCGGATTTACTTCTATAAGCTCTTCATTGTCCATAACATTTCTTATATAGGATATTGCAAATAAAGGTTCTATTCCGCTTGACACCCCGGCAATTATACTCAGTGTACCGGTAGGTGCAATTGTTGTTGTAGTTGCGTTACGCACCCTAATTCCAAGATCTTTGTAAATACTCTTTTCATAATAGGGGAACACACCTTTTTTTTCTGCCAGCTCAATGGATGCCTTTCTCGACTCTTCCTGTATAAAACGCATAACTTTTTCAGCAAGCTTAACAGCCTTTTCAGAGTTGTAAGGTATATTAAGCTTGCAAAGCATATCTGCCCATCCCATAACTCCAAGACCTATCTTTCTTGTTCCCCTGGTCATTTCTTCAATTTCGGGAAGGGGATATTTATTCACATCTATGACATTGTCAAGGAAGTGTACTGCTTTTTTAACTGTAGCACCCAATTTATCATAATCTACATCGGGAGTACCATTGATGCTTTTTACCATGGCACTTAAGTTTATCGACCCAAGGTTACACGCTTCATAGGGAAGAAGAGGCTGTTCTCCGCATGGATTGGTACTTTCTATTTCTCCCAGTTCCGGAGTGACATTGTCCTTATTTAACCTGTCTAAAAATATAATTCCGGGCTCACCGTTTGTCCAAGCCATTTCAACAATTAGGTCAAATACTTTTTTGGCATTAAGCCTGCCTGTAATTTTTCCAGAATGAGGATCAACCAAATCATAATCCCCACCGGATTCCACGGCACTCATAAACTCTTCCGTAATGCCAACACTTATATTAAAATTGGTAATATCTGAATTATCCTTTTTGCATGTTATAAATTCAAGAATGTCCGGATGGTCTACACGGAGGATACCCATATTGGCCCCTCTTCTTGTACCGCCTTGTTTAACTGCTTCTGTAGCTGCATTAAAAACTTTCATAAAGCTTACAGGACCGCTGGCTACCCCACCGGTTGAATTTACTGTTGCTCCTTTTGGACGTAACCTTGAAAAACTAAAGCCTGTTCCGCCACCACTTTTATGAATTAATGCTGCATTTTTTATAGTCTCAAAAATACCCTCCATTGTATCTTCTATTGGAAGAACAAAACAGGCACTTAACTGTCCTAAGGGCCTTCCTGCATTCATTAATGTTGGAGAATTGGGCAAAAACTCAAGATTATACATCATATCAAAAAATTCCTGTTCAATCTTATCTAATTCTTCTGCCGATACATAATCTTTATCAGCAAGTGCTACCGTTTTCGCTACTCTCCTAAACATACCTTCAGGGTCTTCTAATAAAACGCCATTTTCATCTTTGGACAGGTACCTTTTTTCAAGAACTTTTATAGCGTTTTCTGTTAAATTCATGTATTATTAAGCCCCCTCTTTTCACTACATTTTGTGTAGTATATTCTTTCATAACACAGTATATTGTATCATTTGTACTTTTTTAGTCAAGTAAAAAATTACAAGCCTTTGTTAACTTTTATATTTTATGAATTTTGTCCAAATATTATCACTTGGTGAAAAAATAGAATTCATAAGCCAGCATATATCTTTAAAAAATTTTTAGTATTACATACCTTCCATATTAAAGCAAAAACCCCGGAACCTTAGTTCCGGAGCTTATAAAATTCAATATATAATTTTAACAGGCAAATCAGCCGTACTTACTCTTTCAACAAAGCAGACTCGGAATATTTATTGCCTGCATTCCAAAGTATCCATTCTTCATAGCCTGCATCATAAACTGCTTGTATTTGCTGCCTAACCTCTTCCGGTCCATACTTTTTGTAATAACCTGTACCGAGCCATGAAGCTGTGAAATCTTGCAGATAAGCCCTTATATCTGCTTTGTATCCATCAACCGCCGAAATCCTGTTTTTAGCTTTTATAAGACTGTTATATACTACAGCATAAGGTTCAAAATCCGGTTTGGCGAAGGTTACTCCGTTAACAGTCTGACCCAATGCGTAATGAGACGGATAAACCATAGGTGAAATATAATCTATATCCTTACCGATCAGTTCAAGATATTGTCCTATATCCTCCGTATCAGCCGGGCTTTCACAAATTATACCAAATACATCTGCTGATATAACAACTCCAGGCAGCTCTTTTTTTGCATAGGCCAAAAATTCATTTATAGCTTCATATTTCTCTTTATTATATCTACTAAAATCGGTCACCTTTTTCGCACCGTTAGGAAATCTTACATAGTCAAACTGTATTTCATCAAATCCCCTCTCTACAGCTTCCTTAGCAATAGAAATCAAATAATCCCAGGTCTCTTTTTCATATGGATTAAGCCATGTTGCATATTTACCGCCACCCAGGTTTTCTTTCCATAGAGTTCCATCGGTTTTCTTTATAGCTAAAGAAGGATTTTTTTGCGAATAAACAGGATCTTTAAAACACACAAGCCTTCCTATTACATGTATGTCGTTATCGTGAAATGCTTTTAAAACGCTATCGACATCGTATTTTTTCTTCCATGCGCCGGCTTCTCTAACAGCCGGAACATTTGACTCATAACCTACATATCCATCATCATCTTTTATATCAACTACATAGGAATTTATTTCCGTATTCTTTGCCAGGTCAATATAATGCTGCACTCTTTCAGAACTTCCAACAGTCCAGCCTGTAAGATATAAAGCTTTAACTTTAATATCCTTTTTCACTGTATCGCTATCTTGTTGTCCTTCATCTGCAGGACTTGGACTTGCATCAGGCTCCGGAGTAGATTCATCGTTTCCGGTATTATCAGCGTTTTCATTGCCTATAGTAATATTAGGCTGAGGATTATTTTTATCCGATGGATTCTTATTTCCACATGACGACATCGAGAATACCATTGCGGATATCAAAAAAAATAGTATTGCTTTGTTTTTAACACTTTTCGCTGCCAATTTTTTTATCATGTTGACCTCCCACATTATTCATTTTATTTATAGCTGCATGTTTCGTGAAAATATAAAAAAATCGAAGTAAAAATTTTCACGAAATCATATGTATAATTCATTGTTATGCTTTACCTATTGCAGTAAATTTACATTTTCAATAAATTTTCATAATTTCACAAGACAACATGCTTTTACTTACAAATATTTCAAAGCCATGCAATATAGAATATTATTTTATGCTTAATATAATACATAAATTAAGTAATTTCCTATTTGACGTTAACTCCTATAAAAAAGTTTCAAAAAATGTTCTTTTTATATATCAAACGACTTAATTTTCTTATACACGAATCGAACTTATCCTTTGACCATTGTTTTTCATAACATTTTTTAATTCCCTGTTATCAGCAAATAAAGCCTAAATATTCCAAGCCATACAGTTTTTTAAATATATCCTTTTATCCAACTGAACTTATATTTTATTTAACATTGCCTTCATGATAACTGCCATTAAATATTTGGCTGTATCTTTCTTTATCGCTATCTTTACTTGTAACACTAATTTCGCAAATTATCGGCAATACTAAGGCAATATTATTTTATATTCTTGTGTATCATTGCACGTCAAGCCACATCGGGATATACATTTTAAGAGAAAGTACACTCTTAACAATTTATCAAAATTTAGTCATTATGGCAACATAAATTTTTTATATTTTCACAAATATTATGTACACTTTTCTTTTTCTCAACACTCATATAAATTTGGCTTTATAATAATTGATTTCTCATTTTACACATTTATTGTTTTTATGTTAAAAAATTTATGATAAAAATTCAAATATACAGTCGTAAGTAGGTACAGTATAATAATAAAAGCCCTATTAGCAGTTAGCTAATAAGGCTTTTGGCTCCTCAAGTAGGACTCGAACCTACGACCCTGCGGTTAACAGCCGCATGCTCTACCGACTGAGCTATTGAGGAATATAAATCTGGCAGCGACCTACTTTCCCAGGACGTCTCCATCCAAGTATCATCGGCACTGAGAAGCTTAACTACCGTGTTCGGGATGGGAACGGGTGTGTCCTTCTCGTTATTGCCACCAGAAATCTATAAACTTTTTGGTATATACCTTCAAAAATATATAACGTCAGTCCACAAGATAAGAAGCTCTCTCACTCATTAAGTCTTCACTTCAGAACCCTTCTTCTTCTCCTCAGTTGTCAGTTTTCCATCTTCCAACTTCCAACCTCTAACTTCTAATTTGGTCAAGCCCTCGACCTATTAGTACCAGTCAGCTAAATACATTACTGTACTTACACCCCTGGCCTATCAACCATGTAGTCTACATGGGGTCTTACCCTTTCGGTGGGATATCTCATCTTAGGGTGGGTTTCACGCTTAGATGCTTTCAGCGTTTATCCCGTCCGAACTTGGCTACCCAGCTGTGCACTTGGTAGTACAACTGGTGCACCAGAGGTTCGTCCATCCCGGTCCTCTCGTACTAAGGACAGATCCCTTCAAATATCCTGCGCCCGCGACAGATAGGGACCGAACTGTCTCACGACGTTCTGAACCCAGCTCGCGTACCGCTTTAATTGGCGAACAGCCAAACCCTTGGAACCTACTTCAGCTCCAGGATGCGATGAGCCGACATCGAGGTGCCAAACCTCCCCGTCGATGTGGACTCTTGGGGGAGATCAGCCTGTTATCCCCAGGGTAGCTTTTATCCGTTGAGCGACGGCAATTCCACTCTCTTACCGCCGGATCACTAAGCCCTACTTTCGTACCTGCTCGACTTGTCTGTCTCACAGTCAGGCTACCTTATGCCTTTGCACTCGATGCGCGATTTCCAACCGCGCTGAGGTAACCTTTGGACGCCTCCGTTACCTTTTAGGAGGCGACCGCCCCAGTCAAACTGCCCACCTGACAGTGTCCCTAGACCAGCTCATGGCCTCAGGTTAGAGTCCCAGTACCCTTAGAGTGGTATCCCAACGGCGATTCCATGCAGACTGGCGTCCACACTTCCCTATCTCCCACCTATCCTGTACAAAGAATACCGAAACCCAGTATCAGGCTACAGTAAAGCTCCATGGGGTCTTTCCGTCTTGTCGCGGGTAACTTGCATCTTCACAAGTACTACAATTTCGCCGGGTACGTTGTTGAGACAGTGCCCAAATCATTACGCCATTCGTGCGGGTCGGAACTTACCCGACAAGGAATTTCGCTACCTTAGGACCGTTATAGTTACGGCCGCCGTTTACTGGGGCTTAAGTTCACTGCTTCACTTCCGTTAACAGATCCCCGTAACCTTCCAGCACCGGGCAGGCGTCAGCCCCTATACTTCATCTTTCGATTTAGCAGAGACCTGTGTTTTTGATAAACAGTTGCTTGGGCCTATTCTCTGCGGCCTGCTCTCACAGGCACCCCTTCTCGCGAACTTACGGGGTCAATTTGCCGAGTTCCTTAACAACGCTTCTCCCGCTCGTCTTAGGATTCTCTCCTCATCTACCTGTGTCGGTTTGCGGTACGGGTACCTCTACTCTCGATAGTGGCTTTTCTCGTCAGTGCGAAATCGGTCACTTCGGTACTATATTTTCCCTCCCCGTCACGGCTCATAATCATCCGGCGGATTTGCCTACCGGACTCTACTTGCCGCTTGGACGAGCTCTTCCAGTCACTCGCTTGACCTATCCCCCTGCGTCCCCACTTCTCTCAAACGAGCAGCGGTAGTACAGGAATTTCAACCTGTTCCCCATCGCCTACGCCTTTCGGCCTCAGCTTAGGTCCCGACTTACCCTGGGCGGACGAACCTTCCCCAGGAAACCTTAGATTTTCGACGGTAAAGATTCTCACTTCACTCTCGCTACTTATTCCGGCATTCTCACTACTATCTCGTCCACATGTCCTTCCGGTCATGCTTCTACCTACCATAGTAAGCTCCCCTACCCCTGCTAGAAGTTAGAAGTCAGATGTTAGACGTTAGATTTCGGACGTTAGATGTTTGACCTTCCAAGTTACATTCTTTTGCATTATCTTCAAAGACTTTGCTCAAATTCTAACTTCTAATCTCTAACTTCCATCTTCTATCCTCTAACTTCTCACTTCTAACCTCCAGCAAGCCACAGCTTCGGTACACAGTTTGAGCCCCGGACATTTTCGGCGCAGGTTCACTCGACTAGTGAGCTATTACGCACTCTTTGAATGAATGGCTGCTTCTAAGCCAACATCCTAGTTGTCTTAGCAAACCCACATCCTTTCCCACTTAACTGTGATTTTGGGACCTTAGCTGATGGTCTGGGCTGTTTCCCTCTCGACTACGGAACTTATCTCTCGTAGTCTGACTCCCAAGCTAAATCTATACGGCATTCAGAGTTTGATAGGGTTCGGTAACCCGGTAAGGCCCCTAGCCCATTCAGTGCTTTACCTCCGTTAGACATACTTGAGGCTAGCCCTAAAGCTATTTCGGGGAGAACCAGCTATCTCCGAGTTCGATTGGAATTTCTCCGCTATCCACAGCTCATCCCAAACCTTTTCAACGGTTATGAGTTCGGTCCTCCACGAGACTTTACTCTCGCTTCAACCTGTCCATGGATAGGTCACCCGGTTTCGGGTCTATTGCATGCGACTTTACGCCCTCTTCAGACTCGGTTTCCCTTCGGCTCCGTACCTTCAGTACTTAACCTCGCCACATACAATAACTCGCCGGACCGTTCTACAAAAAGTACGCTGTCGAGCCTTAACGCTCTCCAACTGCTTGTAAACATAGGGTTTCAGGTTCTCTTTCACTCCCCTCCCGGGGTTCTTTTCACCTTTCCCTCACGGTACTTCTCCACTATCGGTCACCAGTTAGTATTTAGCCTTGGAGGGTGGTCCCCCCTGCTTCCCACAAGGTTTCACGTGCCTCGTGGTACTCTGGATCCTGGCCTGTCTCCTCACTTTTCGCATACGGGACTTTTACCCTCTATGGTGTAACCTTTCCTGGTTACTTCTGCTAAGCTCAGAGAATCATTTCGCCAGTCCGCAACCCCAACCTATATTGCTATAGATTGGTTTGGGCTCTTCCGCTTTCGCTCGCCACTACTTACGGAATCTCGGTTGATTTCTTTTCCTGTGGGTACTTAGATGTTTCAGTTCCCCACGTCTCGCCCTGCTACACTATGGATTCATGTAGCAGTACCTGAGCATTTACCTCAGGTGGGTTCCCCCATTCGGACATCTGCGGGTCGATGGCTGTTTGCGCCTCACCGCAGCTTTTCGCAGCTTACCACGTCCTTCTTCGCCTTCTGGTGCCTAGGCATTCACCCTATGCTCTTAGTAGCTTGACCTTCCTCGGTTCTCCTTGTGAATCCCTTCTACCATCTTAATGAGTTTATCCTAAGAGTCACTACGTACTTCTTTCTGTACTAGTTACCCTCTTTTCTTCTCATCTTGCTTTATCTGACATTATATATTTTTCAAGGTACATCATCTCTGACCTTAAGGTCAGATTGTGGTGGAGATAAGGAGATTCGAACTCCTGACCCCCTGCTTGCAAGGCAGGTGCTCTCCCAACTGAGCTATACCCCCACGCTTCTCTAAGCTCTATGGGCTTAGAAAACTAAACAGTGTAAGGAAAGAAACCCTCTATCGGCTGTCTCACAACCGATATCGACCATAAGTAGTGATACCTTTAAGTATCATCCTACTCCTTAGAAAGGAGGTGATCCAGCCGCACCTTCCGATACGGCTACCTTGTTACGACTTCACCCCAATCATCTGCCCCACCTTCGGCAGCGCCCTCCTCTCGGTTAGACTACTGACTTCGGGTGTTGCAGACTCTCATGGTGTGACGGGCGGTGTGTACAAGGCCCGGGAACGTATTCACGGCAGTATGCTGACCTGCCATTACTAGCAATTCCGACTTCATGCAGGCGAGTTTCAGCCTGCAATCTGAACTGGGACTGCTTTTGGGGATTTGCTCCACCTCACGGTCTCGCTTCCCTTTGTAGCAGCCATTGTAGTACGTGTGTAGCCCAGGACATAAGGGGCATGATGATTTGACGTCGTCCCCACCTTCCTCCGATTTATCACCGGCAGTCTCGTTAGAGTGCCCAACTTAATGATGGCAACTAACAACAAGGGTTGCGCTCGTTGCGGGACTTAACCCAACATCTCACGACACGAGCTGACGACAACCATGCACCACCTGTCTCCTCTGCTCCGAAGAGAAGCCCTATCTCTAGAGCTGTCAGAGGGATGTCAAGCCCTGGTAAGGTTCTTCGCGTTGCTTCGAATTAAACCACATACTCCACTGCTTGTGCGGGCCCCCGTCAATTCCTTTGAGTTTCAACCTTGCGGCCGTACTCCCCAGGTGGGATACTTATTGTGTTAACTCCGGCACAGAAGGGGTCGATACCTCCTACACCTAGTATCCATCGTTTACGGCGTGGACTACCAGGGTATCTAATCCTGTTTGCTCCCCACGCTTTCGCGCCTCAGCGTCAGTTACTGTCCAGAAAGCCGCCTTCGCCACTGGTGTTCCTCCTAATCTCTACGCATTTCACCGCTACACTAGGAATTCCGCTTTCCTCTCCAGCACTCAAGAAATACAGTTTCAGATGCAGCGCCGGGGTTGAGCCCCGGAATTTCACATCTGACTTGCATCCCCGCCTACGCGCCCTTTACACCCAGTAATTCCGGACAACGCTCGCCACCTACGTATTACCGCGGCTGCTGGCACGTAGTTAGCCGTGGCTTGTTCCTTGGGTACCGTCATTATCGTCCCCAACCAAAGAAGTTTACAATCCGAAGACCTTCTTCCTTCACGCGGCGTTGCTGCGTCAGGGTTTCCCCCATTGCGCAATATTCCCCACTGCTGCCTCCCGTAGGAGTCTGGGCCGTGTCTCAGTCCCAATGTGGCCGATCAACCTCTCAGTTCGGCTACCGATCGTCGCCTTGGTGAGCCGTTACCTCACCAACTAGCTAATCGGACGCGGGCTCATCTCACACCGGATTGCTCCTTTGATAACAAAGTGATGCCACCTCGTTATGTTATGCGGTATTAGCACTAGTTTCCCAGTGTTATCCCCCTGTGTGAGGCAGATTACCCACGCGTTACTCACCCGTCCGCCGCTATCCTGCATTCAACATTCAATACTCAGCTCCTTTTTGTGTTGGCACTTTATTCAGCGTGAAGCAGAAACTTTAAACATATCATAGTATATGGTTGTTTCTGCTTGACGCCGGCTCAATCTCCAACGTCAGCTGAATACTCAATGTTGAATGCAGGACCGCTCGACTTGCATGTGTTAGGCACGCCGCCAGCGTTCGTCCTGAGCCAGGATCAAACTCTCTAAAAAAACTTTATCTACTTCGCTGTATCTCTACAGCTACGTATTAATCTCTTTAGAAAGCCTTTTGGCTCCAAATTACTTACTCGCGTATATCTCGCAAGTTACTCATTAAATTAACGAGTTCCTTTCCTTTCTTACACTGTTCACTTTTCAAAGTCCATAATTCTTAACCTCAGTCACTCGTTGCGAGCGACTTTTATATATTACCACGCTGTCTTCACTTTGTCAACACTTTTTTATTAGTATTTTTTAGTTTTTCTTGTTGGCTCGACTAAAGTCTTTCAAAAACGACAGCTTTTAGATTATAACACTACAAACAAATTAAAGTCAAGGGATTTTATAAATTTAAATACAAATTTTTTGACCATTTATCTTATATATGCAATATTTTTTCATTATTGTTAGCAAATCCTCGTAATTTTACATGATTTCTACGTTTTACTCTCTGTCGATACAATAATTTCTCTTAAATTTTGCAAATCTTTTATATATATCTCTTTTAATGCCGCATTATATATAATACTTGCCGGATGATACAAAGGATACAATTTATATTCCTTGTTCAGTACAACAACTTTATTAAGTCTTCCATGAAACTCTCCAATCGAAGCTTTATAATCTCCAAGGACAGACCTTAACGGCACATTACCGAGAGTAACAATATATTTCGGTTCAATTATAGCTATCTCTTCAATAAGGTATTCACGGTTCTGCTCAATCTCTTCCTTCGTCGCAGGCCTGTTAGATACTCTTCCTGTATCGGGATTTATTTTTGACAGTCTATGCTTTATAGCATTTGTTATATAAATTTCTTCCCTGCTAAAACCTAATATTTCGAGAAATTGTGCCAAATTCTTGCCGGCCATTCCCACAAAGGGCCTTTTCTGCGCCACTTCGTCCTTCCCCGGTGCTTCGCCTATTAACAGCAGTGACGAATCAGGATTTCCATCCCCTACAACAATTTCTTTACCCTCAAATTGCTTCCCATATCTGTTATACAATATATTCAACTGCTCTGATTTTGACATAAATAATCCATCCTCTGCTTAACCTTTTTCATGTCCTCCCACATTAACACCTTTTTAGACTCATCTCTTAAAAGTGCTGCCGGATGAAAAGTCGGCATAATCCAATATCCTTTTCTTTCAATCCACTGTCCCCGGATTTGAGTTATTCTTGCATTTCTATCTATTACATATTTCATAGCAGTAGCACCCAAACACACAATTATCTTGGGCTTAACTAGATAAACCTGATTTCTCAGAAAGGGCAGGCACTTTTCAGCCTCCTCATCGGTAGGTACCCGATTCCCCGGAGGTCGGCACTTAACTATATTTGCTATATAGTACTGATCTTCTTTTATCATCTGAGCCTTTAATAAAGTATCCAGAAGTTTACCGGCCGGTCCCACAAAAGGCAATCCGGACAGGTCCTCCTGCTCACCGGGGCCTTCACCTATAAACATTAAATCGGCTTCTCTGTTACCCCGACCAATTACTATATTCGTTCTTCTTTTGCCCAAATCACAATTGTAACATTCTGTACAAGCTTTAGTAAGTTCGTCCCAATTTAACATACCGATTATACTCCTGTTCTATCAGCACCCCATATCACCTTATGCAGTTGTATCTGAAATCTGACCTCCAATCTGTCAGACAATATCCAGTTCACCAGTTCTTCATAATCCATTTTCCCATATACAGGGGAAAAGGATATGGTACCTTTTGTATAATGGTTTCTTATTATTTCTTTAGCCCACTCATAGTCTTTCCTGTCACCGATTACAAATTTTATTTCATCTTCATCCCTCAAAAACTTCAAATTGTCCAACACCATTTTTTCAGAACATCCTGAAGACGGTGTTTTCATATCCATAACCCAAGTATGGCCTTCTCCCAATTTCACGTTTTCTATAGAAACAGCACCGTTTGTCTCAATTGTGACAGTATAACCTCTTAAGAGCTCCAACAATTCTTTTAAATCTTTCTGCAGCAGAGGTTCTCCTCCAGTAATGCACACACGCTTATAGTCAAGCGCTTTAATTCGTTCGAATATTTCCGAAGGGGACATTGACTCTCCTTCTTCATAAGCATATGTGGTATCACAATAAGAGCACCTCAGATTACAGCCTGTAAAACGTACAAAAACCGTCGGAAAACCAGTTGATAAGCTTTCTCCCTGAATACTTAGAAAAATTTCATTTACCAACATTTAATTCACCTTTCAATTTGAAAATAACGCAAGCACATCTTCAACTCTATAACAACACAAGCAAAGTAAACAATCTGTAAAAACATATCAATTATTATTGCAGGCCTTTATTCTTTCATATCCTTTGCATCTATTGTTATATAGCTTGTGGGTGTCTCCCAAAGTACCAATTTCTCTAAACTACATTCCATATCTTTTATTTTCTTTGCAATCTGATCCCAAATCCACAAACCAAGCATCTCACAAGTGGGATTAAAATCCAGAATATCATTGAGATATTTATGGTCAATTTGGGCAAGTATTTCATTTTCCACAAGATCATTTAAATCATGAAAATCAATAACCAATCCATTCTTATCCGGCATACCCTTCAAAGTAACTTCAAGTTTATAGGTATGACCGTGAATATTTTTGCATTTTCCCGGATAATCAATCAAACTGTGGGCACTATCAAATGTAAACACCTTGGTTATACTTACTTTCGATATTTTCATAAATCAGTTCCTTTCAATTATAACCTTATCTAAAATAAGGTATTTCTATATAATCGACCAATTTTATTCCATGGATAAAAAATTACTGCACTTAAAACCTAACCTTTATACATCAACCGATTCTTTTTACAATGTCCGAAACTTTTCCTCTACATCAATCGAATATTCTATTGGATCCTCAATACCTGCCTCTTTAAACCCTTTAAGCCTTAATACACAGCTATCACAAACTCCGCAGGCTTTATCCCCACCCCTGTAGCAACTGGTTGTGAGATGAAGGGGTGCCTTGTTTTCGTATGCAAGTTTTATAATTTCAGCCTTGCTTAGCTTCAACAGAGGAGTTTCGATCTTTATCGGTTTTCCTTCCACACCTCTTTTGGTTCCGACTTTTATCATCCTTTCAAAAGCTTCTATAAACTCAGGCCTGCAGTCGGGATAACCGCTATAATCTATAGCATTTACCCCTATAAAAATAGCATCGGCATCTACAACTTCAGCATATCCAACTGCATAGCTTAAAAATATGATATTTCTAGCCGGTACATAAGTTACGGGTATATTTGATGTTCCTTCGTAATCCGGCACATTGATGTTTGAATCAGTTAAGGCACTGCCTCCTACATTGTCAATGTGAATTAATTTATGATTTTTTATATCATAATACTTTACTATTTGCCTTACACAATCAAGTTCTTTCTTGTGGCGCTGTCCATAATCAAAGGATATAGGATAAACCTCATAACCTTTTGCCAAAGCCACCGATAAACATGTAGTACTGTCAAGACCACCCGAAAGAAGAACTATTGCTCTTTTCATAGTTGAAATCCTCCTAATTTACTCCAACATATATAAGTATATCAATATATATCAGCTTTATCAAAGAATAAATTCTCTACTTTGAATTGACTCCCTTACTTAAATAATAGGCACAGCAACCAATTGCACCATTGAGTTGCGGATTATCCGGCACTATTATCTTTCCCCAGCCAAGGTCCGACTTGATAAAATAAACAAGTGCCTCATTATTTGCAACTCCACCGGTCAAAACAAGATTTTCCGCAGGAAATCTTGCAAGTATGGGTTTTATTCTTTTATACAATGAATAATTCACTCCTGCTGCCAGTCGAGGTACGGCATAGCCTTCAGAAATTCTGCCGATAAGTTCTGATTCGCCGAACACCGCACAAGTCGAACTCAGTTCCACAGGGTCATTATAGTATTTTTTCATCTCATCAATGCTTATACCTATCACATTAGCCATGTTTTCAAGGTATCTCCCGCAGGATGCGGCGCACTTGTCATTTAAAACCATATCTGACATTCTGCCGTTTTTAACAGATATAACTTTGCTATCCTGCCCCCCTATATCCAAAAGCGTAAAATCCTTTAGTCCGGTTTGCCATACCGCACCAAAAGTATGGGCTTTCAATTCGGTAATAACTTCAGCATTATTGACATTGACATTATTTCTTCCATAACCAGTACTGATTATTTTCTCAATATTATCAATCTCAAGCTTGCCAAAATCTACTTTGATAATGCTATTTTCATTGCTGCAGTAATCTCTATAAAAAACAGCCGTATCATATACTTTTCCCGATATAAATTTATCATCTTCAAAAACTGCAATTTTAACCGATCGGCTTCCCAAATCAATTCCCAATATTCTCATATCGCATCACCCAGTAAATTCATTTACGTTAACATGTCAATAAAGGATTCTATCCTGAGTCTGCTTCTCGGATCTACCGTTCCGGGCCGGTCGCCCTCAAGGGTAAGAATAGGCACATCCAATTCTTTTCTTAAAACAATATCCTCTATACCTCTAAAGCAAAAAGCTTGGGTATAGTGAATAATTCCGTCTATTTTTCTTATCTCAATCTGATTCTTTATATCCCGAATTCTACCATATAAATCATAGGGATAAGTAAAAATTCTGTAAACCTCAACCAAGTCGTCAATATCTATTCCATCGGCCATGGTAAACTGCCTTTGAACTTCATTGTAAACTATTCTGGCTCCCATTTCTTCGACCAGATCATATAAATCACTGTTTATGGGAGGCACTCCAATGTACCCAAGCCTGACTCTTTCCGAAAAAGGTTCCCTTTTCTCGATAACGGCAATTTCCTTCTCAAGTTTTTCTCCAAAAGCCCTGTAATCTCCCTCAAAGTCACTGCTAGATACCTGCCAGATGTGATTTTCAAAACCTGACACTTTGTTGTGCTTCCAGGTCAGTTCATCAATATATGCCAGACGTTTCCTGATTAAATCCAATTGCTTCTTTATATATATAGCTTGCTCAAAACTTGTATTAAATTCACGGCATAATTTATCCATCTCAGCTTTTAAAGCCTGATAGTTTCTGGAATTCGGGTAAGAAAAAGGAATACATTTAATACCTTTTAGATTTAAAACCTCTGAAAGCGCTCTTGCATTGGAACAGTCGCCTTCCACTACACTAATTACCGTATCAATGTCCTCCGAGTTAAGCACAGCAGAATATATTCCCTTTATCCAGGAACATGTGTTTCTCGGAAAACCGTCATTTTCAGCTTGCTCAATAAGTTTTGCAGCATTTTTATCGGTAATAAAAATATTGTTTAAATCTACAGGTTTAAAACCGGCACTATATATTATTTCCACCGGTATACTTGTTGTAAATCCAATACTTTTCAACAGTCCACCTCTTCTACTTAGTACTTACAATTTCAATTATATTAGGCATTTTTATATACCCCACAAGTTAAAAATACCCTAAGTCCCTATTAAAATAACAATGAGAAGCCTTTAAATTCCATAAAATAAAGCCCCTTTTTCCCATCGTGCCGTATCTCTTGCAAAAATATTTTATGCTTCGAGATTTATGCAACCGTGCAATATTAACATTACTAAGCAATAAAACCAATAATGTTAAAAGCACTTTGGAAAAAATTATCAGAGGCTTTTTATAGTCTCTCGATTTTTTATTATAATATAAAGAAGCAAAACTTAAAAGTCATCAAATCATAATTTAGTTGATTTCCAAAAAAACCTTGAATCTTGAAAAAAGTGTATTATTCAATCTCAAGTCAGGGTTGGGTATTGGATTTATTCTATCCATTGAATACGGATTGAAGCTGGCACTAACAACATTGTCATCCTTATCCATTTCAAGTATTGCGTGATGCAAAAAGTCGCCTCTTATGTAATATCTTAAATCAATAAATATATATCTGGTCACATTCCCTATGTTTTCACATAGTACGTGATAAGCCGGTGTAAACTCATTAAAAAACTTTCCCACATAAGAAAAGGAAACCTTTTTAAGAACTTCTTCCTCTATCTTATCAAGCACCTTAAATATCTTGATGCTTCTTTTTAATAAATTCTTTTCTCCTACTACATTTCTCCCCGGCTCCTCTAATATGAAATGCCACCTGAAAAGACCGGTCATCGAAGGCAATAAACTTAACTTTTGGCATTTGCCGCTGAAATTTTTATAAATATCCTTTAAAACAATCCGTTTCATTAAAATTCTAAACCCGATATAAGAAACAAACAGAATAAGAGTAATATTTTCATACTTAGGCTGGGAAATTATATATCCTATCAAAGTTGATATAAATAGCGGGTCAAAAGAGTTTAAAATACCCAAAGAAAATTTTTTGCTGCAAAAAGGCCACAGAAGCTTTGCACCATAAGAGTTTAACAAGTCAAAACCGGAATGAGCCAATTCGCCCAGCAAGAACCATAAAAATATTTGGTATATGCTAATTCCCTTATAAATAAATTTCAACAGAACAGACATAAAAACTGAGGAAACAATAAGTCCTAAAATCGAATGGGTAAGACCCCTATGATTTTTTAAGTAGGTATAATCCCCCCATTTCTGAAAAACAATATCAATATCAGGAAAAATCGATCCGATCACAATACTTATAGTAACTGCATCATTTAAAGAGATCTCATTTCCGGTGATTTTTGCAACAGCAAGGCCGATAACTCCATGTGTTATGGGATCCATTCAAGTACCCTCCCATATTGAACTTATTTTAGAGGTGATTGTATTTGTTCATCCCCTAATAAACCGATAACACTTGCGGTACCATATTATCTCATTTTACAAACAATAATTGCAATTTTTTCGAAACCGCTTTATAAAAAATATTATATCACTAATAATATTTTCAGTCATGAGTAATATGTACCAATTTTATCTATTTTTTTGCAAGCTGCAACGGAGCTTGATTTGCTATTGATGTATTTGAGCCTGAAATCTGCAAGATTTGCACAGGTTATCTTTTGAAATTAATTTTGCTAGCGGAAATTATTCTTAATTAACTCATTGGTCTTCTTTTCATTATATATATAATACCAAACACCATTTTTATACACTGATTCTCCGGGAAGGGTAAAAGTATTGATTTCATTAATTTTTATATTTTTAAATTGTCTGACAAAAAAATCAATATCACTTATTTTAACATTTGTTTTCATATTCTCGTTCAGAATCGAAAATATGCTTCCTGCTTTTAGAATATATTTTGCCTTAAATTTTTGCTTTATAAATTCTTTAAAAAACAATTGCTGTGCCTCAATTCTGCCCAAATCTCCATCCTCATAGCCTTCTCCTTTGCGATTCCCCTTCCTGTATCTAACAAATTGTTCTGCCTTTTCTCCATCGAGAATCTGTTTTCCTTTTTTTAAATGAATATGAAGATTCTGCACAGGATCATCATATTTCATATCCATCGGCACATCAATTTCCACGCCTCCCATGACATCAACTATCTCTCTGAATCCCTTAAAATTTAAAGTTACATAGTAATCAACCTTTAGGCCGGTAATTTTTTCAACCTCACTGATAACAAGTTCTTCTCCTCCTTTTGATATTAGAGCATTAATTTTTCCGTATTTTCCTTTAGTTTTAACTCTTGTATCCCTGGCTATCGACAAAATATTTATATTTTTCTTTTCCGGATTAAAATTAATTAACGCAATAACATCTGACCTTAATTCCTCGTCATCCAAACCTAAAACCAGCATATTGACACTATCATGAATAGCGCTGTCTTTGGATTGATATTCTGTTTTTATTATAGGAGTGTTTTCACTAAAGTACTGTATATCCTCAGAATTAAAGGATTTTAGCGTATATATACCTTGAGCAAACAATAGAATCGAAAATATTAAACTTGTCCAAAAAACAATTTTTCTTACCTTCATACTACTCCCAATCCACAAATTATTTTGTATATTTTAATTTAATATCTTCTGCACAAAATACTATATAAACTTATTATATGTCCAATAACCTATTTTTAATACAAAAAAGACCTGAGTTTCCTCAAGTCTTGGTTTATATAATTTTGTATATTTTTGTACTGTAATATACCTTCTAAACTTAACCAAAATCAAAGCATTTTATATTTCAAGCCTTGTTTTAATTCTCTCTACTGCTTCTTCAGTATTTTCCCTGCTGCCGAAGGCCGTAAGTCTAAAGTATCCTTCACCGCTTGGTCCAAAACCCACACCCGGTGTACCAACAATATTAACCTCATTCAACAGTTTATCGAAAAACTCCCACGAACTTAATCCTTTCGGTGTTTTTAGCCAAATATAAGGTGCATTTACACCGCCAAATACCTGTAATCCTATACTTTTAAGACCTTCCCTAATTATTGAGGCATTTGTCATATAATAATCTATTGTCTCCTTTATTTGCTTTTGTCCTTCTTCTGTGTAAACAGCTTCTGCAGCTCTCTGTATTACATAGGGGACACCGTTGAACTTTGTGGTTTGCCTTCTATTCCACAGTTTATTCAATTGATGTTCTTCACCGTTTTTTGTATAAGCAACAACTTCTTTAGGGACCACAGTATATGCACATCTGGTACCTGTAAATCCGGCAGTTTTTGAAAAACTTCTGAACTCGATGGCAACTTCCTTTGCTCCCTCTATTTCATAAATACTATGCGGAACATTATCTTCCTTGATAAAAGCCTCATATGCTGAATCATACAGTATTATGGACTTATTTTCTCTGGCATAGTCCACCCATTTTTTGAGTTGTTCCTTTGAAAGAGTCATTCCGGTAGGATTATTGGGAAAACACAAATAAATCATATCCACCCTGTTTTTTGGCAGCTCAGGCACAAAACTATTCTCAGCGGTACAAGGAAGATAGGTAATTTTACCAAATCGCCCACTGCTGTCAATTACACCGGTTCTGCCTGCCATAACATTGCTGTCAACATAAACGGGATATACCGGGTCTGTAACAGCAATCAAATTATCCAAACCAAATATTTCTTGAATATTTCCGGTATCACTTTTGGCTCCGTCGCTAACAAAAACCTCATCTTCATCTAAAGATATTCCCCTTGCTTTATAATCATTATCAATAATTTTGCTTATCAGAAAGCTATAACCTTGTTCCGGACCGTATCCCCTAAAAGTTTCGGCTTTCCCCATTTCGTCAACTGCTTCATGCATTGCCTTAATAATTGCCGGTACCAAAGGTCTTGTCACATCCCCGATTCCCAAACGGATAATATTCGCATCGGGATTCTCCTCTTTGTACTTGTTAACCCTTCTTGCAATCTCAGCAAAAAGATAATTCCCCTGAAGCTTCAAATAGTTTTCATTAATAATTGCCATTTATCATCTTCCTTTCCCTATTAATTTTCTCTAAATGACTCTGTAACTGTGTTTTCAAAAAGCTCAATTTTCCTCTAAAAAATGTTTTTATTATTTATATTTTTTATAAAATAAATATTTCATTATCTTTAACTCTAAACTTGTATCATTAACTTTTAATGTTCTTTCTAGTTGCTCTAAATTTCAATTTCTCCGTCAAATACCTTAGTTGCAGGACCTGTCATATATACATGATTATCGTTTTCATTCCATTCAATTATCAGATCTCCGCCTAAAAGTTTAACAACTGCACACCTGTCGCTGACGCCATTAAGTACCGATGAAACCAGAGTAGCACAAGCCCCTGTCCCGCAAGCAAGGGTTTCGCCGGCACCTCTTTCCCATACTCTCATTTTCAGAGTCTTACTATCTAACACCTGTACAAATTCTGCATTGATTCGCTTTGGAAACAGGCTATCATTTTCCATTTTTGGTCCTATGATATCAAGGGGAAATTTATCAATATCTTCAACATAAGTGACAGCATGAGGATTTCCCATTGAAACACATGTAACTTTAAATTCTTTACCATCAATAAGCACCGGCTGGGATATAAACAATTCCTCTTCACTCTTGACAGGTATCAAGGCCGGTTGTAAAACCGGTTCTCCCATGTCAACTCTTACCATTGCAACTTTTCCATTTTCAACTTTCATATCAAGAATTTTTATACCTGCCAAAGTTTCAATTTTTATAACTGTTTTTTGAGTCAAACCATTATCATAAACATATTTACCCACACATCTTATTGCATTGCCGCACATTTCAGCTTCAGAACCATCAGAATTAAACATTCTCATCTTGAAATCGCACGTTTCCGAAGGCATAATCAAAACCAACCCATCGGATCCAATCCCAAAATGCCTGTCACTTAAAATTTTGGCCATCTTCGACGGATCAGCCACTTTTTCAGTAAAACAATTGACATATATATAGTCGTTTCCTAAACCTTGCATCTTTGTAAATTTCATTTTGTGCAACCTCCTGATAAAAATCTTGCATTTTTCTTATTATAACATATATTTTTTTATTTCAACATAGCAATTTCCACTACTCAATTTTTTGATTTTTTAATATAAACAAATCATCAGTCAAAACGAAAAGTCTGTTCCACGCACCCTTTGCAAAATCAACATTGCTTATTATTTTTCTTTTTGTTACAATATATTAAGTACAGATAGCCAAACTTAAGGTATTATGACCTTTGTGAGAATCGGACATAAACTCTTTCTAGGGGGTATATGAATGATAAGAAAATTAAGTGTTCTCTTTTGTGTTATCATTTATATAACTTTGTCATTGACAAATTATATATATGCTGAAGGAAATCTCATAACGAACGGTTCTTTTGAAGAAGTACAGGACGGAGTTCCTGTGGGTTGGTCCATTTATACATATCATAAGGATGAAGGTGCATCTGAATTTAAAGTTGAATCCGGTGAGGCATGTGACGGCAACAATTATGTCACTATAGTTAATAATGTTCAAAACGACTCCAGATACATCCAAACTGTCAGCGCTCAGCCCAATAAAAATTACAAATTATCCTGCTATATAAAATGCGAAAACATAAGTGATTCGGGCAATGGTGCAATTTTGTCGGTAGAAGGCCAGGTAACCGGATCAAAACCTCTTAAAAACACCGACGGATTGTGGGAATATGTCGAACTATATGTAAAGACTATGGAAGGCGTATATTCCTTCAATGTTACTGTAGGAGTCGGGGGATATGGTGCTGAAAGTTCCGGTAAAGCTTCCTTTGACAATGTAACAGTTGAAGAAATAGACACTATACCCGACGCTGCCATCGTAGCTATAGTCGAATCGCCCAATCAAGACAACTCACCCTCCAACAACCAGTCTGAATCCGATATTGACAATTCCGAATCCGAAAATAAACCCGCAAAAAACAGAACTATATGGATAATACTTGCAATATGTATTTTAGTTACAGCAGCTGCCATATACAACACTTTTAAATCTTCTTCATCGAAAGAAAGCAGCAAAACTACCGACTCTACATCCTCTACTAGTGATAATGAGCATTCGGAAGATTCGGAAGAAGTAAAAGAATCAGAAGAAAAAAGTAACGACAGCGGTGAATAGTCTTATAATTTCAAATCGAAGTTTAGTTATTTTTTTGAGTCTAGCTAATTAATATTTTACTGGAGGAAAAAAATGAGAAAAATAATATTTCCTATAATTGTTTTATTTTCACTACTTTCAATCATCCCCGTTTTTGCCGATAACAATAACCTTGTGCAAAATTTCGGGTTCGAACAAGGTTATCTGGATAAATGGAATAAACAAGCTTATACAACCACCGATGGAGTGACAGAATTTTTTATTGATGATACTGTCTCTCACTCCGGTAGCAAGAGTGCTTGTATTATAAACTACTCTCCAAATCATTCAAGATTTAATCAGGAAATTAAAGTAAAAGGCAATTCCTATTATAAATTATCCTGTTGGGTTAAAACCGAGAATGTAGGTTCGGATTATACTGGAGCAAATATAACTGTTGAAGATATTCTCAGCATCTCCAAACATATTCAGGGTACAAATGATTGGCAATATATTGAACTTTACGGCCGCACTAAAAAAAATCAGAAAAGCTTTGTATTATCCTTAGCCCTCGGTTCTTACGGCAATGTAAATACTGGCAAGGTATGGTTCGATGACGTAGTTGTGGAAAAAATAGACAAAGTTCCTTCCAACGTTGAAGTTGCAAACTTATATGCGGAAGATACTCCAACAAATACTGACAATTTACCGAGAAGTAAAAATATCTCTTTTATGATACCTTATTCAATACTGTTTTTTGTTGTTGCTATTTTACTCATAGTTCTTGCAAAAAAAGAAATATTAAAACTAAAACCGGGATATGAAAAAGCATTTCTTGGTACAGCCCTTTTGATAGGTCTGGTAGTAAGGCTGATATATGCAGCAAAAATAGAAGGTTTCAGTGTGGACATAGGCTGTTTTAAAGCCTGGTCCATGGCAGCTTCCGGTACAAACGGAATATCAACGTTTTATACAAGAGGAATGTTCTGCGACTATCCGCCTTTTTATATACTTGTTCTCGCACTTGTAGGCTGGATTTCAAACTTGTTTAACCTTACTTCCAATCCTGATGCACATCTTATAATGATTAAATTACCGGCTATTATTGCGGATGTTGTTACAGCTTATTTAATTTACAAGCTTGCTGTGAAAAAATTCAATAGTACTGCAAGTTGTATTCTGTCAATACTGTATATATTCAACCCAGCTGTATTTTTGAATTCAACCCTTTGGGGACAGGTAGATTCCTTCTTTACAATGATCCTTTTATTCGGACTAATATTAATTTTAGAAGGAAAACTTACTTATGCTACCATCCTGTTTACCATTGCTGTTCTAATGAAACCTCAGGGAATAATATTCCTTCCTGTAATAGGTTACGAACTTATTATTGACCTTATTAAGACAAAAAAATTAAAAAATATTGGCCTTTCAGCGCTATTTGCTGCCATAACCACAGCTGTAATTGTAATTCCTTTTTCACCCGGACAAGCTCCGGATTGGATTATAAATTTATATATAAACACTGCTGAAGGCTATAAATATGCTTCAATGAATGCTTATAATCTGTTCAGTTTACTTGGCGCCAATGCAAAACCTGATAGTGAAACACTCTTTATATTAAGCTATTACTCATGGGGTATGTTATTTATAGTGTTAACGTCTCTGTTTACAGGATTCTTATATTTTTCTAACTATATAAAGCACAAGCAGTCTGCTCAAAATATTGCACCTATCGCGATGCTGGTGCAAATGACAGGTGTATTTGTTCTCTCCACCAGAATGCATGAGAGATATCTCTTCCCTGCCATGGCTTTTGCCTTGCTTTGTTATATCTTTTATAAAGATATAGGTTATCTCCTTATTTTTGGCGGAGTAAGTGCCACAGTTTTTGTTAATACTTATGATGTTCTGGTAAGAATGTTTTTGACTGAATATCCGTATATTCCGGCAGATGATACTGTGCTTTTCATAGGTTCCCTTGTAAATGTAATAGTATTGTTGTTCTTATGTATTGTCTCTATTCAGACAGTGGTAAGAAAAAAAACAATACCTCTGGATTTAAAATAAGATTATTTGAGGGAGGCGTTTTCAGCGTGTCAAAGAAGCTGTCAGGTATCTGCTTTTTATTTATGCTGATAATATTTATATCACCACTGAACTCCTTTGGTGCAAATGGAAACCTAGCACAGAATCCCGGATTTGAAGAAGGCACAATAGAAGACGGATTATCTTGGACTTATGACTGTTGGGATAAAACCGAGGGCGTTACACAGTTCTTGCTGGATGAAAACCAATCACATAGCGGTTCTAAAAGCGCCTTGATCATAAATAATTCTCCAAACGATTCGAGATTTAAACAGACAATTAAAGTAAAACCCAATACCTATTACAGAATGTCCTGTTGGATTAAGACTCAAAACGTAGGCTCTGAAAACAAAGGTGCCAACCTTTCCATTGATAACTCCCTTGATACGTCAAAGGACATTAAAGGTACAAGCGAACACTGGGAATACGTGGAACTTTACGGAAAGACAAGTCCTAACCAGGAAAGTCTTACTCTTACAATAGGCATTGGGGGATATGGAAGTACAAATACAGGTAAGGCATGGTTTGACAGTATTGAAGTCGTCGAGCTTGACAGTATGCCTCCCGGCAAAACAGCCGTGAACATGGATCCAAACTGGAATGCGGAACAAGATCAAAGCAATACAGTAATGATTAATCCTTTCTTGCTTGCATTCATTGTTATAATGGCGTGGTTAACAATATCGGCCTTTTTTATTGTATATAAATATAAACCTGGCAAAAAAAACTCTTCGCCTGTCGGCACAAAAGGAATTTCCGCAAATACTCAACCAATTAAAGTAACAAAAGTAAGCTTAGATAAAAAAGATTTTATAATTATGGCTTCAATGTCTCTTATATATCTTTTGGTTGCGTTATTCAATTTAGGAGACCTTAAAGCGCCTACCACATCCTGGATTCCTGCTGAATCAGGTGAAAACTTTGTTGTTGATTTGGGAAGAGATGTAACCCTTTCACGAATTTATTTTTACTTAGGGTTGGGAAAAGACAAGAACATCCGTGGAGACTACAGGATTGAATACTATGATGAAGAAACAGGGTTTACACATCTTGCGGCCTTCTCCAAGGAAGATATATTTATATGGAAATATATTGATACTGCCCCTGTCAGAACAAGAAAACTGAAATTCATAGTTGATATCCCTGGCGGAGCCCTTAACGAAATAGGCATTATGGAATATGGAGCTACTAAACCCTTAGATGGAATTGCAATAGTTGAAACAAACACCAGTGAAAAAAGTACAGGAAGTATCGAAAACCTTTTTGATGAACAAGACCTTGTAGTTTTCAAACCTTCCTATAAAAACGGTATGTACTTTGACGAAGTTTATCACGCACGGACTGCTTACGAGCATATAAACAAAATGGAACCTTATGAAACAACCCATCCTCCATTGGGCAAGGTTATTATGTCCCTGGGTATACTTGTTTTTGGAATGGTGCCTTTCGGTTGGAGAATAATGGGGACCTTATTTGGAGTTGCAATGATTCCTGCGATGTATGCCTTTGGCAAAAAAGTATTCCAAAAGAGATTTTATGCCTTTTGCGCGGCATTTCTCATGATGTTTGAATTTATGCATTTCAGCCAGACAAGGATTGCTACCATAGACAGCTATGTTACATTCTTTATTATACTTATGTATTATTACATGTATGACTACTTTATAAACAAATCCTATGTTCTTGGCTTTAGACAATCGTTAAAACCACTGTTTTTTAGTGGCTTGTTTTTCGGTCTGGGGATTGCAAGCAAGTGGATAGCCTTTTATGGTGCTGCCGGCCTTGCATTGTTGTTCTTTGTCACAAAAATAAATGAATACAATGATTACAAAAAATTAATTGCCAAAAATCCGCCCAAAGACTCCTGGGCCTATCGTTTCTATCCTCTATATATAAACTCAACCTTTTTATACTGTATATTTGCCTTTATTCTAATGCCATTAATTATATATATTATGTCTTATATTCCCTGGATGCAGGTTCCCGGTGAAGGCCACGGACTTAGCCTCTTTTATAAAAATTCACTGGACATGTTTGACTATCATGCCAACCTGGTAGACAGCCATCCTTATCAGTCGGCATGGTGGGAATGGCCTATTATGGTAAAACCCATGGCTTTCTATTTCGGAAGCGATCTTGGTCCAAATATGGCTTCAAAAATTTTCACAATGGGCAATCCAGCCATCTGGTGGACTGGAATTTTAGTATTTGGCATTTTTACAGTCTTTGCCCTTTCAAAAGTAAAAAAATATTTTGTCCCCATATTTGCTGTATCGGCTATTGCTTTTGTATATATGGTTTTCCCAAGCTCTATTGCCGAGGTTATTAATTCATCGAAATTGGAAATATGGTCTTTGATCATTTGTGCTGTTGTTTTATTACTGTTACTTGTATTCTTTAAATTTGATAAAAAACAGTTACTGGCTTCATTTGCCTCTTATGCAGTTTTTGTAATTACAGTATTAGCCTTCTACGGTGCGGAAAGAGATACAAGCTTTTACAAGCAATTTGATACCCGGCTGGCAATTTTGATTTTTCTGGCCATATGTATTTCCATACTGCTTAGAGGAATATACAAATACGACCGAAAACTTCTTCTGATAATGACAGCAATGGTATTCCAATATATACCGTGGATATTTGTCACAAGGTCAACTTACATCTATCACTATTTTTCTATTGTACCGTTTTTAATACTTTCAATAGTTTATATAATTAAGATTTTTGTCGATAATTACCCTAAAGGGAAGTTTTTAACCTATATTTACTTAGGATTGGTATTTGCACTGTTTATTCTTTTTTATCCGGGGCTATCAGGACTTGAAGTTCCTGTTAAATATATGGAAAATATGAAATGGTTCAATACTTGGTATTTTTAATAAAATTTTAGGAGGAAAATTTATGTCAGAAAAAATAGTTTGCTCAGTTGTAGTACCGCTCTACAATGAAGAAGAAGTTATTCTTGAAACTTATAACCGTCTGAAAAAAGTTATGGACTCTCTAAATGAGACCTATGAAATAATTTTTGTAAACGATGGAAGCAAGGATAAGACAGCTCAAATAGCTAACGAAATCTGTAACAAGGACAAAACAGTTAAATTAGTAGATTTCGCCAGAAACTTCGGACATCAGACAGCCATTACTGCAGGTATGGACTTTTCGGAAGGTGAGTGTGTTGTAGTTATTGATGCCGATTTACAAGACCCTCCGGAATTGATACCAAAAATGATGGAAAAATGGCGTGAGGGATATGATGTTGTATACGGTAAAAGAGCTAGCAGAAAAGGCGAAACTTTCTTTAAAAAGTTTACTGCAAAAGTCTTCTATCGATTCCTAAGAAGTATGACCGATGTGGATATTCCGGTTGATACCGGTGATTTCCGATTGATTGACAGGAAAGTTTGTGAAGCTTTAAAAATGGTAAATGAAAGAAACAGGTATATACGCGGTATTATAAGCTGGCTTGGATTTAAGCAAATTGGAATTGAGTTTCATAGGGACAAGCGTTTTGCAGGCGAGACAAAGTATCCTCTTAAGAAAATGATTAAATTTGCCCTTGACGCTATAACATCTTTCTCATACAAACCGTTGAAACTCGCATCCTATGTAGGAATGATTTTGTCCGTTGCAAGCTTTGTCTATCTACTCATAGTGCTTTATACCAAGCTGTTTATGCCCCATGTTACACAATCGGGCTGGGCATCAATAATTGCTGTTAACTTGCTATTTAACGGTATTACTTTAATGATTCTCGGTATTATAGGCGAATATATAGGAAGAATATATGATGAGGCAAAAGGAAGACCTCTTTATATTGTAAGACAGACCAAAAATTTCTCTGAAGAAAAATCCGATAAAATAACAGGAAGAAAATAATTATTGATTGTAATCAATATTAGGGGCATTAAGCCCCTTTTGTTTTTTTAAACAGTAAGAACGAAAAATCAAAATTCTGGTTTAATTTTGATTTGCTGGATGTTTTGATTTCGTTTTATCGGCTCTAGAATTCGTTTTAAGACCATGTATTACTTTACTATATAAATTCATATACATATAGCCTTTAATGCGTTTATAGCGTTTTTAAACGCATTGTGATATCAAAAGAAATATTATTAAAACAAAAGCAGTTGTCTTTGTCTTTTTAAAATAAAAGATTAACACCTATTCCTTTAGAATCACTGGATTGCATAATAAAAACCTTGTATAACGAATCTATCATTATACAAGGTTTTTTGGTGGGAGGAGATGGATTCGAACCATCGAAGTCATAGACAACAGATTTACAGTCTGCCCCCTTTGGCCACTCGGGAATCCTCCCAAATTGGAGCTGGTGGACGGATTTGAACCCCCGACCTATTGATTACAAGTCAATTGCTCTACCAGCTGAGCTACACCAGCATATTTAATTTTAATGGCGACCCGGAAGGGGCTCGAACCCTCGACCTCCAGCGTGACAGGCTGGCATTCTAACCAACTGAACTACCGGGCCGTATTATCTTTGACCTGTTCAACTGACCTATCAGCCTTTCTTATATCTGATAGGCCAGCCACTTAATACAGGTTATGATGGTGACCCATAGGGGACTCGAACCCCTGTTACCGCCGTGAAAGGGCGGTGTCTTAACCGCTTGACCAATGGGCCATTTACTTCATCAGTTAACGCTTTTTTGTTATGTTCGCCAACCGACAAAATATATTCTAACCAGATATCAATGAAATGTCAAGCATATTTTTTTAAAAAATTTGTAGAATTTTATACCCGTTTTAGCATTCTATAGATAATACAGTTCCAAGCCTTATTTTTCTAAGCTTCCACCCATATGATACAATAGTTAAGTAAATAATTATTATCAAAAAACATAGATGTCATGTACTATAGTACTCTGCGTCACAAATATAAAAACTGAAACTCATGATAAATCTATTCTGTATCTTCTTAATGTCTATTATATGAAATTAGCATTTTAATAGTTAACACTAAATTTTATCGTTACCTTTTTTCATATTAAGTTGTATAGAGCCAATATGGTATTTTGTGGAGCTGCAAAATCAAAAAACAGGGATTTTATACTTCTTTACGGGAGATTAGTGAAGAATAAATCAAGTTTTGTTGTAAATAATAAAGTTAAATTGCCTGAAAGCCGCCTGATGTGATTCCTTTTTAAATATCAGAGGTTTATTTGGTACCTCTTTACAGATTTACCCTTGCCAAAAAAAATAAATAAAAATAAAAAAATCAGTTGACAGAATTAAGTACCTATTGTATTATATATAACTGTGCGACGGAAACACACACTTATATAAGGGCTATTAGCTCAGTTGGCAGAGCACTTGACTTTTAATCAAGGTGTCCCGCGTTCGAGTCGCGGATAGCTCACCAAAATAGAAAAGACCTTGCAGAAAATTCAATGCAAGGTCTTTTCTATTTTTGCACTTATAACATGATTTTATCCGTAAAGCACCAAACCTACCGTTTGAATCTTTATATATCACTTGAGAAAACCCTATATAACAATTCATCTACAGTTAAATTTTATTTGACAGCGTAAAGCAAATGTGATATATCTCTAACAATTGAAGGCATTTTTGTTTTTGATTAAGAGTTGTAGATTAAAAGAAAAAACTCCGCTCATACAAAGCAGAGTTTTTTTATTCCGCGATTGATCGTCTTCTCATCTATACAACAATTGTCTGTTCTCTTTCTTTTCCCACACCAATTAACTTTATTTTAACTCCTACTACCTCTTCAATCCTTCTAAGGTATTTCTTTGCATTCTCCGGCAAATCGTCATAATTTCTTACATCAGAAATATCCTCATTCCAACCTTCAAATTCTTCATACACAGGCTCGCATTTTTCAAGTTCTTTCAAGCTGGCCGGGAAACTTTTAATCTCTTTGCCATCTTTTTTATAAGCTACACAAAGTTTTATTTTAGGCAGCTTTCCGATTGTATCCACATGATTTATAGCAAGTCCGGTTAAACCATTTACTCTGGCGGCTGTCCTTATCATCACAAGATCCAGCCATCCGCATCGCCTTGGTCTACCGGTTGTTGTTCCATATTCATGTCCAAGTTCTCTTATGGTATCACCTATTTCATTATCCTGTTCAGTCGGAAAAGGACCGGCTCCAACTCTTGAAGTATATGCCTTTAACACACCATATACCTCATCTATATATACAGGTCCTATCCCCGCACCGGTACATACCCCGCCCGCTATAGGATTGGAAGATGTAACATAGGGATAAGTCCCAAAATCCAGATCCAGAAAAGTTGCCTGTGCTCCTTCAAACAATATATTTTTTCCAGCTTCAATATAATCAAATATCACACTGGTGGAATCCACAACATGAGGTTTTATCTCTTTGGCATATTCCAAGTATTCCGATATAACTTCATCTTCATTGATAGGCTGCCCGCCGTATACTTTCTCAATTATAAGATTTTTAACTGCAAGGTTTTCTTTGACCTTTTTTACAAAAATCTCTTCATCTATTAAATCACATATCCTTATACCGCATCTCTCTGTCTTATCGGCATATGCCGGTCCTATACCTCTCTTGGTAGTTCCTATCGAATTTTTCCCTCTGAAATTTTCCTGAAGCTCGTCCAACAACCTATGGTATGGCATTATAACATGAGCCCTGTCACTAATCAATAACTTGCCGGTATCTATTCCTTTATCAGCGAGCTCTTTCATTTCCTTTAATAAAACAGCAGGATCTACAACCACACCATTTCCGATTATACAAGTCTTACCGCTGTGGAGAATACCTGAAGGTATAAGATGTAAAGCGTATTTTACACCGTCGGCCACTATAGTGTGTCCTGCATTATTACCTCCTGAAAAACGAACAACCACATCAGAGGTTTTGGCAAGCATATCTATATATTTTCCTTTGCCTTCGTCCCCCCATTGTGTACCTATAACCACTCTGGTAGCCATTCTACCAATCCCCCTATTCCCGGAAGTCAGCCCACAGATAACAGTTCTGAATGGTACTGCAGATTTCCTTATTTTTTACACAATTAAATTATAACTGTAAAGCAAAACAAATACAATAAAAACCTTACTTCACTATTATACCTGTATCTAATTAATAACACAACAATTATCCGAATATTTAATTCTTTTTTAACATGATTGTTCGTATTTTTTGATACTATAACCTTATTTTATTTACTCTTTTTTAGTACACAGTCATTAATTAAATTCAACCTAAAAACACAAAAATAAGACACATTATTGGTGTCTTATTTTTACATCACGAACTTTTGCTTATACTGTTTCAAAAAAATTATCTTACTAAATTGAAATGCTGCATTGTACCTACGGATTACTCCTGCTCTTTTTTAGCGAAATATTCGTTAAGCTCTTTTACAAGTTTTTCAGCATCAATGCCATGAATCGCACAAGCATCTGCAATACTTTCGCCTGATGAAGACGGACAACCCAGACAATGCATTCCATTACTCAAGAATATAGGCGCTGTGCCCCTATCAATTCTCAATACTTCAGATATTATCATATCCGGTGTAATCTTAACCATAATTTTCCCTCCTAAATTGAAATTGGTTGAATATTTCAAAAAACACTCTTCTAGTTATTATACACTACCTGTCAATAAAAATATACCCCTTTTAATATTCAAAAAAAATGTTATCTAATTATTGTTACCCAATAGAATTTGTAATAAACATAAAACTACAGCTTGCTTTTATTTTCCAACTAAATGGTTTGTCTAAACTTTTTCTTTCCGATTTCATATAGATTATTGCCAAAGCAGTCTATAATTACAGTTGCAGGAAAGTCTTTTACAGTTAACTTTCTTAAAGCCTCTGTTCCCAAATCAGGAAATGCGATTATCTCTTCGTCCACAATTGATTTTGCAATTAACGCTCCTGCACCTCCAATAGCCCCAAAATATACCGCACTGTATTTCTTCATAGCGTCTATAACACTATCATCTCTTAATCCCTTTCCTATCATTCCGCTAAGCCCCAACTCAATCAATTTCGGTGTATAAGCATCTACCCGGCCACTGGTTGTTGGCCCTGCAGAACCTATAACTTCTCCCGGTTTTGCAGGACAAGGTCCCACATAATATATAATTTGATCCTTAATATCAAAAGGAATGCTTTTTCCTTCTTCAATCATACTTATCATTCTTTTATGGGCAGCATCCCTGGCTGTATAAATAACACCGCTTATATTTACTATATCTCCTGCTTTAAGTTTTTTGACTTCTTCCTTAGTTAAAGGTGTTTGAATGTTGTAAAACAATTTTATCCCTCCAGTATATTCCCTATAATTCAATTTCCGCATGCCTTGTTGCATGACAGTTTATATTAACCGCAACAGGAAGCCCTGCTATGTGTGTAGGATATACTTCAACATTTACTGCTAAAGCTGTGGTTCTTCCTCCAAGGCCCGAAGGTCCTATTCCCAACTTGTTTATTTCGGTAAGCAATTGATTTTCAAGTTCTCTCACATACTCAATTTCACTTCTTTGGTTTATTGGCCTTAAAAGAGCTTTCTTAGCCAATAGAGCTGCCTTTTCCATTGTACCGCCTATACCGACTCCTACTACAATTGGAGGACATGGATTAGGGCCAGCATTATCAACAGTATCAATGACAAACTTTTTAACCCCTTCTATCCCATCGGCAGGTTTTAACATTCTTAAAGCACTCATATTTTCACTTCCAAATCCTTTAGGTGCTACAGTAATTTTAAGTTTATCACCCTCTACGATATTGTAGTGAATCACAGCCGGTGTATTGTCCTTTGTGTTAATCCTTTCTATCGGATCTTTTACAACGGATTTTCTTAGATATCCTTTCTCATATCCTCTTCTTACACCTTCATTTATAGAGTCTGTAATACTTCCCCCTATTACATGTACATCTTGTCCTATATCAACAAATACCACTGCCATACCGGTATCCTGGCAAATAGCAACTCCTTTTTCTTTTGCAATATTAGCATTTTCAATCAGCTTTCCCAGAATATCTTTTCCGGTTTCAGACTGTTCGGTTTGTATAGAATTTTTTATGCTATCCATAATATCATCATTAAGGTAATAGTTGGCACTCTTACAAAGCTCTTCCACAGCTTCGGTTATTTTATCGGTATGTATTGTTCTCATAACTACCTCCGTCTCTCTTTATACTCATAGCAATAGTATACTAAAAAAAATTACCTTTTTACATTGTTAATTCAAAATTAAAAAATTGTTCACATATGAACTAAAAAATTCTGCTATAATTATTAATGTTGGATATTCTTTAAATTGCTCTTTATTAAATTAGCAGTTTGGATGTGTCGCAAATGTTTAAAAACTTAAATCTTGGGCTGCCAAATTTATATAATTTGCTTTTAGCTCAGTTTGTTAATGTTTACTATGCCAGGCAAGTATGTTAATATACCTTTGGATTTTATTGTATTTTGATACTGATTGTTTGTCATTTCAATAAATGAAAGGGGTTTTGTTTTTTGGATTCTCCTAAAAATATACTCGTATGCGTTACTCAGCAAAAAACATGTGAAAGATTAATTAGAAAAGCTGCTAATTTAAAAAATGAGCTCAAAGGTGAGCTTTTTGTAATTCATGTTGCAAAGAACGCATGGAATTTCTTAGACAACATCAAAGAAGGAGAAGCACTTGACTATCTGTTCAGAATTTCTAAATCTGTAGGTGCTGACTTATCAGTGCTCAAATCAGACAATATTGTTGAAACCATTGTTGCTTTTGCAAAAGAAAAAAACATTTCACATATAGTAATGGGTGAATCCCCCAACGATCATAAGGAAAACAATTTTTTTTCCGATCTGAAGTCTATGCTTCCTAATATAGAAATAACAGTAGTACCTCAAGAAGAAATTTAATATACCTTAACTATAACATAAAAGAAAATAACTACTGCTAAAAATTATAGCAATAGTTATTTTTTTATAACTTATACCTTTAGTCGAATTTAGTCACATTTAACTGGAAATTTCACACCAAAAATACATGGCCATTAATAAAAAAAGTGATAGTTATATCGTTACTTTTTCCAATAAATTTTCCGATTAAGGTGTATGCAAAAATGAGCAAAACACAAATAAAATATAAGTTTGCACAATATTATACACACTGTGAATCTATTTTTCAAGAAAAATATATAAAAATAAAAAAAAAGTTGCTTTAAACCATGATTTTATCAGGAATAGCTTGACTTTCCACTTTATTCATTATAAAATATTGTCGAATTCCAAATATAGGAGGTTGTGTACATGAACAAAACAGAATTGGTAAACTCAATTGCTTCTAAGTCGGGTTTGAACAAAAAGAACAGTGAAGCTGCATTGAACGCTTTTATCGCATCAGTTGAAGAGACTCTTGCAAAAGGCGAAAAAGTTGTACTTGTTGGATTCGGTACTTTCGAAGTAAGAAATAGGGCTGCTAGAAAAGGAAGAAACCCACAAACTAAAAAAGAAATCACAATTCCTGCATCAAAAGCTCCTGTATTTAAAGCAGGTAAAGGCTTAAAAGATATTGTTAACAAAAAGTAATAATTATTAATTTTAATAAATATTAAAGTCCTGTCTTATTATAAGACAGGACTTTAATATTTATTAAAATTTCACCTTATCCCCATGGAAATTCTAATTTTATCTGCCATCATTGCTATACATTCTGAATTTGTAGGTTTACCCTTAGTATAATTTATAGTATATCCGAATAAAGAATCAATTGTGTCAAGATTTCCTCTAGACCATGCACTTTCGATAGCATTCCTTATTGCTCTTTCCACTTTCTGAGCAGTAGTATTAAACTTCTCTGCCACAGCTGGGTACAAACTTTTTGTTATTGAGCTGTACATTTTTGAATTTTTTACTGTAAGCACAATTGCCTCACGAAGATACTGATAACCAGCCATATGCGGTGGTATCCCAATATCATGCATCAGATTTGTGACTTCCACTTCTATATCGTATGTACGGTCTAAAGCTTCAGCATTTGAAAATTCAGTGTTCTTACTTACCGCTCTGTTAGAAAAAGCTGAAAGATACTTTTCTTCGTATAACTGCCTAATCCTTGTCACTAAAACTTCAACGTCAAAAGGTTTTATTATGTAATACTCTGCACCTAAAGATACTGCTTTTTGGATAAACATATCCTGACCAATTGCTGACAACATGATAAAAATAGGCTTTCGTTCCATTTTGTGTGTCTCGAGCTTTTCAAGAACTCCTATACCGTCAATATTCGGCATAATAATATCAAGCACAACAACATCAGGTTTTAACGATTTAATCATTTCTATTGCCTGCAACCCGTCTTTTGCAGTTCCTACAACATCTAAATCTTCATATTGCTCCATATATTCTTTTAGCAACTCCACAAATTCCATATTGTCGTCAGCAATTAAAATCGAAATCTTTTCTTTCATTTCAAACTCCCTTTACCAAATAAATCTTCCTTAATAAGTTTTATTTACATTAAGAAAATTAAATAAGCAATTTCTAGTCTAATTAAGTTTATCTATATCTTTTTTATAGAATTACAAAATAAACATCTTAATTCTATTATAATATAAAAATCATTAAAATAACACATTTTACCCCAAAATTCATCAATAAATCTCCATATCTCCTCCACACTCATTCATATACTTAACAAACTCAGGAAAAGTCACATTGATTGCTTCTGCTGAGTCTATAAGAGTTTCTCCTTCACTATTTAATCCTGCAACAGCTAAAGCCATAACTATGCGATGATCATCATAGCCGTTAACTTTGCATCCCTTAAGTTTACTTTCACGTATAATCAGTCCGTCCTCTAATTCTTGAATATCTGCCCCCATTTTTCCAAGCTGTTCACACATAACATGTATTCTGTCGGTTTCCTTTAGCCTTGCTTGAGGAACATTCAATAACCTTGTCTCGCCTTTGGCAAAGCATCCGGCAACTGCCATAGCTGGCAAAGCATCCGGAATAGCATTCATATCTATATCCCTTCCGCAAAGCCCATTTCCCTTAATTATAATCTTATCTTTCAGTCTCGTTACTTTTGCCCCCATATCTTCCAGTATTGAGAAAACTGCTTTATCTCCTTGAGGATCTGTAACATCCAGATTTTCCAATATAAATTCTTCCCCCGATATGGCTGCTAAAACTGCAAAGAAAGTTGCAGATGAAAAGTCTCCGGGAATGGTAACGTCAAAGGATTTATACTTTTGATTTCCTTTTATATAAAAAGACTTATACTGGTGGTTCTCATATTTTATACCTTGCTTATCCAACCACCAAGTTGTTATATCCACATAAGGTATTTCATTAAGACGAGTAACTACTATCTCAGTATCATTCTCAGCCATAGGAGAACTAATCAAAAGAGAAGAAAGAAATTGAGAAGTAACAGAATCCAAATCTGTTTTACCGCCTTTCAACTTCCCTCTGATCACAACTGGTGCAGTCCCATTGCTATTGGTTGAAAAAGCTTCAGCTCCAAGATTATTTATTGCCTTTATAAGAGGAGCCAGAGGTCTTCTCCGTACCTGATAATCGCCGGTAAAAATAGAATATCCTTCTCCAAGCGCAGCCAAGGTAACTCCAATTCTTAAAGTAGTACCGGAATTGCCGACATTTATAACATCGGAAGGAGTACAAGGACCTCCGCTAAAACCGTCTACAATAAAATTGTTATCAACAAAATCTATTTTTGCACCTAATGCTTTACATACCTCAACTGCAGAAAGCGCATCATTCGAAATAAGTGGGTCTCGTATTATTGATTTACCTTCAGCAAGACTGGCTAAAAAAAGAGCTCTTATTGTATGAGATTTAGACCCTGGAATTCTTACTTTACCGCTTACTTTTGATTTTTTAACCTTTAATATCATAAAATACTCCTTTCTACCATACTGCCTAAATTATACAACCGAAATAATGGAATTAAGAAATCTTAAATCCTTAAAGTAAAAATTTTAATATGCCTGCTTTGATCAATATCAGCAAAATTTAACCTGTTGTTACATAATCCTTTTCTATATATTAACATACAATTTTAAAATATAGAATAAAATAATTATTGTTTATCACTCCCAATTATTAAAGAAACATACTTTTAACCTTAACTCATCAATATGTTTGTTATACTTTTTGCTTAAAGGTAGTGTGTATAAATACGGTATTTTGTATTATTATCAATATTTTTCAAAATGGTACTACAATTTGCAATAAAATTGTGTTAGTATATATAATACATAATATCTTTAGTAATAGTGTTGATCTATCGCTGTTAATAAATGTCAACTCTATTAAAAACAATTTTGCATCAAAAATCAACATTTTTATACAAATTTATTATAATAAGGGAATTAATTATGGATGGAACAATTTTACTTATAGACTATTCTGAATACGAAAGGGAAAAAATTAAAATTACCTTTGATAATTTCGGTGAATTTCAGTTTATTGAAGTAGAAAATATCAATAAATACAAACAAATCAGCGAGAATTTACCTGATTTGTCTCTTATAATTATTGACATTTCATTTCCTTCTGAGAGAGAAGGTTTTGAAGTTATTTCTTCACTTAGGAAAAACTCTTCAACAGCTAATACGCCCATCATAATTGTAACTAAATCTGACAATATACAATATAAAGATCATGCACTTAAATTCAATGTTAGTGACTTCATTATCAAGCCTTATCCGCCTAAGCGTTTGGAAAATTCGATAAAAAGCACTTTAAAAATAGATAATAAATTTAGATATAATTTGGGCAGTGTCAATGTTATTACTATGTCAGTGGAAGATTATATTGCTAAAGAATTTAAGATAGCTTCAAGAGCAAACCAAAGCCTGTCAATAGTATTTATAACCCATATAGATATAAATAAACCGTCTTCTGAAGACCCTAGGATAATATCTTCAGAACAGAAATCACAAATATATAATATGGCAATTGAAAAAGTAAAATCGGCATCAAGGTCTACCGATACCGTTATTTTCAATGATGATAAAGATATATTGGTGATACTGCCCTTCACAAACTCGCAGGGGGCTGAAATAGTTGTAAACAAAATAAACGACAATTTAGTTCAAGGTTTAAAAGCACTAAATGTACCTTCCGATTACTTTTACATTGTTTATACAACTTTTCCTCAGGACGGTAAGAATTTCCAAGCCGTTATGGAAAAGGCATTAAAAAAAGTCGAAGATAAAATTATGCTTGAAAAAATAACCAATATAAGCTTAAATAAACTTGATCATGCAAGGAAAACCTATCGTAAGTTTAACTAGTAACTTATATCGGTTATATTTTTGCCTTCAAATATTACAACTTTTATAATAGCTTTTTTACACCTTTGGAGGCGGTGGACCATAAAACTGATAGTAGTTACATTGTATTCTGCCATTATAGAGTTTTCTCTTTTTATTTGCTTTTTTACCAAAGAGTTTTTCAAATCCCTGATGGGAAGTTAAAATATAATATGACCAGGTATCCAACGAACTAAATACATTTCCCATTTCCCTGTACAGTTTTTCAATCTCCTTCATTTGTCCCAGACGTTCACCGTATGGAGGATTACATATTATAAAACCGTATTTTTCTTTAGAACGTATCTCAGACATGGGCATCCTTTGAATATGTATATATTTATCCACGCCTGCCTTCTTAGCATGATATCTTGCAAGTCTTACAGCATCTTCGCTTATATCGGTTCCATGGATCTTAAGCTTTCTATCAAAATTTATCATTTCACGTGCTTCTTTTCTGGCCTCTGCCCAAAGTGCTTTCGGAATATTTGGCCATTTTTCAGAATCAAATTCCCTTTGTAGTCCCGGTGCCATATCCAGGCCAATCATTGCTGCTTCAATAGGAATTGTACCCGAACCACAAAAAGGGTCAAATAAAGCCCGGTCATTTTTCCACCTGCTAATAAGAATTAGCGCACTAGCCAGGGTCTCCTTCAAAGGTGCGCCTCCCACAAGCTCTCTATATCCTCTTTTGTGAAGCCCTGCCCCACTCGTATCAATAGTTAATGTTGCCATATCTTTTAGTAATGCCACTTCAATCCTGTAACGAGGTCCCGTTTCTTTAAACCATTGGCATTTATACTTTTGCTTAAGCCTTTCAACTATAGCTTTTTTTACAATAGCTTGGCAGTCAGGAACACTATAAAGCTTTGAATCGACTGACTTACCCTCCACTGGGAACTCTCCGTCTTCAGGTATCCACTGTTCCCAGGGCAGTGCCTTTGTCTTTTCAAACAATTCTTCAAAGGACAGAGCTTTAAATTCCCCCATTTTCAACAGCACACGGTCTGCTGTCCTGAGCCATAAATTTGTCCTGCATATAGCACTTTCATCACCGGAAAAAGTCACTTTTCCATTCTCTACATGTTGATCATCATAACCTAAATTTTTTAGCTCTCTACTTACAACCGCTTCTATTCCGAAGGCAGCTGTAGCAATTAAATGTATTTTTCCCATACAATCATACCTCAATCTGTTTGCAACTTATATCGAGCAGTTTTTATTATATCTTTTGTGAGTAATAACATCAATAAGTTAAAAAAATTAATGCAGCCTGGACTGTATTATTTCGTTTTCATAAAGTAAAGTTTTATCTTTTTGAAATATCAACTGGTTATTCGAATATTTTTTACATCATGAATAAATTTAGGTTTTCCTCATTTATTGATTTTTCAAACTGAACAACAATTAGTTTTTGCAACTATCATCTACAGTAATACCAGTTGTTAAGCTCATATCTGTGCATTCATCCTTCGTTACCTGAAGTATTTCGTTTATAGATGCTCCTCCACACAGAACTCTTATCATTTCATCTATTGCTTCTAATTCTTTTTTATTTTGAGAATATTTTTTAATTATCCTTTTGACTCCGTTAAATAATCTACTCTCATCATTTGCATTAATTTCATCTTTCAATATTTGTGAAAAAACTTCCGGTAAATTACACATATTCCTTTCCATATCCTCAAGCTCTTTTATTGTTTCTATAATGTCGCTATAAATATTGGTATCTATGACAATTCCTCCTTTCATAATTTGCAAAAATATAAGACCTATGCCAGATATTTTTCGTCAAATTAATTTATCCACTTTTAAGTAAATACGATAAAACTTCAGAAACCACATCTTGGATTTTTCATATTGCTTCTTATAACAAAAATTAACCTAATTTTTATCTATAGCATTCCTATAATCTTATTATTTGCTGTAATATCAATGATTATTATCTTGTATATTTTTAGGCAAAAATTACAACAATTCTTTTTCAATAACTTAATTTACATAATTTTAGCAAACTCATTGAATATATTTTATTTTTGTGATATAATAAGTTTAGACAATTTAATAGATCTAACTTGTAAAAGGCAAATCTATCGAAAGGTAGAGACGCAAAGCTACGGGTCTACGGTCATATGACTATGACAGCCGGGTTGCCAAGTGTTTAAGAGAGTAGTGCTCTTAAGTGCTCTTATTGGTAATCCCAATAAGAGCTTTTTTGCTAATATATATCTGAACTCAAAAACCCTTTCGATACTGGCAAACCCAATGAAAATTGGGGACGCAAAACTACAGGTCTAAGGTATTCAATACTATGACGGCTGAGTTGCCGAAAAAGGGAGGAATTAATATGAAAAAAACTACGCTCTACTTCTTTGTACTAGCCATTGTCATCACCTTTTGTTTTACTCCTGTTCAAGCATCAAGTGCTCAGACAACAAGTTCTATCATTTCCAATGGTGTAGTCCTTTATAAGCCACCTCAATCTGTCGACGGAAAAGTTGTTGTTGCCGGAAATACGTCAAAGGATAAAATTAAAGTAATTGTTTCAAAAGATGATGTTTCAACCTGGTATGATGTAAACTTAGTTAATGGTACATATAATGAAGAAATATGGCTTATCGACGGTAAAGGTAAATATAAGATTTCTGTTGTTGTTCATGAATATGATAGAGTCTATTCTTACGGACCTATTGTTGAAGTAAATAACACTATTGATGTTAACAGATTTCTTGTACCATCCAAACACGTTGAAAGTAATAATGAAGAAATAATTGAACTGGCAAAAAAAATCACACAAAATCTGACAACATCTAAAGAAAAAGCAAAAGCCATTTACGATTGGGTAGCGCAAAACATTGAATATGATTACGATAAATATTTAAAGCAACTAAACAATAACTTTGATAATGAATACGGTGCTTTAAATACCTTAAGAACCGGAAAAGGTGTTTGTTATGACTATTCAACACTTGTAGCCGCTTTAGGAAGAGCGGTTGGACTTCAGGTAAAAGTCATCAAGGGCAATTTTGTTAATCCATACCGAAATGAACTTCACGCATGGAATGAAATATATATACCGGAAGAAAACCGCTGGATAAACGTTGATGCAACGTTTGCATATAGTTTGGGAACTAATTATTTTGATAATTCCGACTTTTATAAAGATCATGAAAAAATATCCGAATATTAGCCAATAAATAATATTAAAGCTGCCTTGCTAAACTAACCAAGGCAGCTTCTATTTTTTATTTTACTTTATTAATACTTCTTCTCCATTGGAGTCTATATAATACTTATGATCTAAAGCACCCTCTGCAATATCTTTATATGCCCAATAGTTTTCTGGTACATCAGAGAAGAACAATTTTGCTCCGTTTAACGGACCTCTATTTAAAGCTCTGTTTATCATTACAACACATTCATCTCGTTTAATTTTATTCTCAGGTCTAAAGGTCTTGTCCGAATATCCATTTACATATTTTAAATTAGCCAATTCCAATATATAATTTTTAGCCCAATGATTATCTATATCAGTAAAATTATTACTTAATTTACTGCTAGGCTTAAGATTAAGCAGCTTATAAACAACAGTAGCAAACTCTCCTCTTTTTATTGTATCATCAGGCCTAAATGTGCCATCAGGATAACCTGTAAACAACCCTGCTTTAGTAACAATTTCAATAGGCTGTTTTGCCCAATGATTATTAGTTACATCCGGAAAGTTAATGTTATTGCTGTTTGTTAACGAAGAAGTATTAACAAATTTTGCAATTATAGCAGCAGCTTCCGCTCTTGTTATTTCTTTTTGAGGTCTAAAGCAGCCATCAGTATATCCTTGAAGATATGCTTTATGCTCTCCTATTTTTGCACCTGCCGGTATAGTAGTTGCAGGCTCAATTACTGTCCTGGCAGGAGTCGGTGTTCTTGTTGCCGGTGTCTTTGTAGGTGTAGGGCTTGGAGTTTTTGTAGGTGTTGGAGTTTTTGTAGGTGTTGGAGTTTTTGTAGGTGTTACATAATTAAGTCTAAGTAACCCGTCCGTCAAAGTAACCGGTATTGCTTTCAAACTAGTATCGCCAAAGTTTGCTTTATTTATTTCCACTGTAGTTGTAGTACGATTGGATGTTATCACTTTGAACTTAATGTTTGCAAATATACCATCAGTTCTAATATATTCATATCTTAATGTATCATCTAAAAATAGAAGTTTTATAACTCCATCCTTTTCCTTGTGTGCAGCAAAGTTTATTTTCGGATTAGTAATAATGTTTCCTGCTGTTACCTCTATAAATTTAAGCTTTTTAGCATCATAATTAATAGTGATATCAGCTGTAGTTATACCTCTGGAAGGTACATTCCTTAATCTTACAGGAATTATTATTTCTTGGTCATATGCAGCGTAATCTGAATCAATT
Organism: Acetivibrio clariflavus DSM 19732; assembly: GCF_000237085.1. Taxonomy (GTDB): domain Bacteria; phylum Bacillota; class Clostridia; order Acetivibrionales; family Acetivibrionaceae; genus Acetivibrio; species Acetivibrio clariflavus. The sequence goes on from NC_016627.1 coordinate 3,861,514, forward strand.
CTGACTTCAAACCCAGTTGACGTTGCTGTTGGTGTTACTTTTGGAGTTGCTGTTGGTGTTGGTGTCACTGTCGGTGTTGCTTTTGATACTTTAATGATTTTTGGTTGGATAACAGAATAACCTGATTTTATGACGTTATTGTTCCAATCAACCAGCATTGTTCCTGTTATGGCATTTGGCATACTGTTTGTGTTTTCAAAATAAACATAAGCGTTTCCTTCTTTTATTGCTTTAAATCCCACTACAGCTAATGTTCCACTGCTTTCAGCTTTTCCGCTCTTTCTGTACTCTTCCAAATTAAGATAGGTTTTGCCAAAATTCAAAATACCTTTCTCTAAATCATGATTAACCTTTTCCAAAGGTATGTATTTATTATTTTGGAGTATATTGCCATTCGTAGGGAATGTATAGTTCCTATAAGGATTACCTGTATTCGGATCTACTGGCACTAATATATTTGGGTCATATTCTATATTTATTTGATATCCGGCAAAATTGTCTATATCTTTGATACTTATAGTGGCTTTTATTATATCACCTACGACAACCATATCTTTATTAAAATCAATTGATATGTAGCCATTCTTTGGAGTTTTCGTAGGAGTTATTGTAGGTGTTGGTGTTACTGTAGGTGTTGGTGTAGGTGTTGGTGTCTCTGTTCTATTCGGTGTAGGAGAAGAAACATTTGTTGGAGTAGATGTACTTGTGGGCGTTGGTGTATTTACTAAAGTAGGAGTAGGTGTTGAAGGAACAACAACCTTGATGCTTGGAGGTTGCTTCACTTCATATCCTGACAGTGTCTTTCCATCCCAATCATATAAACTGGTACCTTTTATGCCGTTTGGCATACTTTTAGTGTCTTGAAAATGAATAGTAGTATCCTTTGCTTTGATAACTTTAAAACCTATAATAGCAACCGATCCTGTATTTTCATCAATTCCTTTTTCCCTATAAGCCTCAAGGTTCAAATATGATTTACTTATATTAATTATTCCATTTTTTAAATCATTTGTTGCTTGAGCAAAGCTAATAAACTCAGAATTATTTAACAGCTCACCTGCTAACGGTAATGTCGAATTATTATAAGGTTTCCCTGATATTGGATCGACCGCTTGCAATACTTCCGGGTCAAATTTGATATTAACTTGGAGTCCGGAAAATTTAGGTATATTGTTTATCTTTATTGTAGCAGTTATTATGTCATTTACCTCAACAGTTGTTTTGTTTAGCTCCATTTCGATAAACGAGTCACTACTTGCACTTGCTTGCGAAAAGATTTGAAAATACATTGTTGTCAATAATATAAAAATGATAGCTACACTCGTTGCTTTCTTCATTATTAATACCTCCTACTAAAAATTTAAATATATAAATAATTAATTATTTCAATATTTATTAAATTAATTAACATTTAAAAAAGCAGAAACAAAGCGAAACAATTGTATGATTCAATGTGTTTAACTCATATCCATTCCTCAATAAAAGCTCTGAGTTTAATATAAAAAGTACACGATCTCTTGAAAAAACTCAGTTATATTGCTTTTAGAAAAACATATAAACTGTCACTTAGTTTCTAGCCCCTTCTTAATGCTGCTTTGATTTTAAATTTGCTTTTATATTTTATTTAATATTCTTTGAGGAGTAAAAAGAATTTTTAGACAGGGCTTATAAACCGGGAACAGGCATAACAACATCTCTTTTATATACATTATTACGCCTAAAGCTAAGTACATAGATTCGAACATAATACATCTTATAGGATATACCTCTAATCTAAAAAACTCCCCATAAATCAAATCATATTTCCTTATAATGTTATTATATATCAAAACTATTTTTGTTTCAAGTAATAAAACCTCTGAGGTATTGATTGCTCAATTAAGCGTTTCACATATTTATGTGTTATTTGTACAAAAAATCCTTACCTATTTTTAATAAATAGGTAAGGATTTTGATTCATTAATCATCAATCGACATGTATTATTTCATTATCGCCATTCATAATATATTTATGATCTAGAGCACCTTCTGCTATATCCTTGAATGCCCAATGCGTTTCAGGTACATCTGGGAACACCTGTGAAGCACCGTTTAATGGTCCTCTTTTCAGCGCCCTGTTCAACAGAGCTACGCTTTCACAGCGCTTAATACTTGCTTGCGGCCTGAACGTACCATCAGGATAACCGCTGATGCAATTCAGTTCAACAAGCTTTTCAATATATAATTGCGCCCAGTGTCCCTTTACATCTTCAAACTTATAGCTGACAATCGTTTCATCTTTGATGCCGAGGAAATGGTACACTATTGTTGCAAATTCAGCTCTTGTAATTCTCTGATCAGGTTTAAAGGTTCCGTCAGGGTAACCTTTAAAATATCCCTTATCTGTACAATACTTGATTGCCCATAGTGCCCAATGTGTTTCCTTAACATCAGGATAACTTATCCTATCATTAACATAAGTAGTATCAATACCTGAAAGCTTGGCCAAAATAGTTGCAGCTTCTGCTCTAGTAATATTGTTCTCCGGTAAGAATAATCCATCAGGATATCCTTTTAAGTATGCAGTATGACTATATACAGGAACATCCACACCAGGAATCTCAGGTGTTGGTTCTATTACTGTAGGTACTGGAGTTGGAGTTACAGGTTTTGGGGTTACTGTTACTGTTGGTGTCGGTGTTGCTTTAGAGCCTCCACCTGCTCCGGAACCTCCGCCAGAACCACCGCCTGCGCCTCCACCTGATCCGCCACCGCTGCTGCTTGTTGGCTTCGGTGTTGATGTTGTATTTCCTGTAGGTTCTGCTGTTGGTGTCGGTGTCGGTGTTGCACTATCTGTAGGTGCCACTGTTGGTGTTGCTGTCACTGTTGGTGTAGATGTTGGTGTTTTTGTCGGTGTTGTTGTCACTGTCGGTGTTGGTGTTGGCGTATTTGTAGTTGTTGCTGTTACTGTTGGTGTAGGTGTTGGTGTTTTTGTCGGTGTTGCTGTCACTGTTGGTGTAGGTGTCGGTGTTTTTGTCGGTGTTGCTGTTACTGTTGGCGTAGGTGTTGGTGTTTTTGTCGGTGTTGCTGTTACTGTTGGCGTAGGTGTTGGTATCTTTGTCGGTGTTGCTGTTACTGTTGGCGTAGGTGTTGGTGTCTTTGTCGGTGTTGCTGTTACTGTTGGCGTAGGTGTTGGTGTCTTTGTCGGTGTTGCTGTTACTGTTGGCGTAGGTGTTGGTGTCTTTGTCGGTGTTGCTGTTACTGTTGGTGTAGGTGTTGGTGTTTTTGTCGGTGTTGTTGTCACTGTCGGTGTTGGTGTCGGTGTTTTTGTCGGTGTTGTTGTCACTGTTGGTGTAGGTGTCGGTGTTTTTGTCGGTGTTGCTGTCACTGTTGGCGTAGGTGTTGGTGTCTTTGTCGGTGTTGCTGTCACTGTCGGTGTAGGTGTCGGTGTCTTTGTCGGTGTTGCTGTCACTGTCGGTGTTGGTGTTTTTGTTGGTGTTGTTGTCACTGTTGGTGTAGGTGTCGGTGTTTTTGTCGGTGTTGCTGTCACTGTTGGTGTTGGTGCTTCTAAAATTGTTATTTTTCCGTCAATATATTTAACGTTAGTTATCTCTTTTGCTCCATATGCGTACACACCAGATGAATCTTTGTAATTTAACAGCCAATAAACATCTCCAACTTTAGGATCTAAAAGTTCAAATACTATTCTTGCAATAACACCATCTTTATTTATTCTTCTTGAATCATCTGCTGGGCCCATAAATGACATCGAGACAAAGCCCGAATTAAATCTATTAATATTGGTATTGTCAAAGTGCGAAGCAAAATCCGATTTATCTTCAATTAGCTCTTGAGGTTTTACCTCAACAACCTTTAATTTGGTTTCATCAAACTTAATAAATAAGCTACATACATATATTCCAACTTCCGGAACATTCTCAAAATATACAGGTACTTCTACCTGGCTATCTTTTCCTTTTTCCGCATTAACACTTCCAACCTTCACATTCATTGGTGTACCAATAGGCCAAAGTGTTGGCGTAGGTGTTGGTGTTTTTGTCGGTGTTGTTGTCACTGTCGGTGTTGGTGTTGGCGTATTTGTAGTTGTTGCTGTTACTGTCGGTGTTGGTGTTGGTGTTTTTGTCGGTGTTGCTGTTACTGTTGGCGTAGGTGTTGGTGTCTTTGTCGGTGTTGCTGTTACTGTTGGTGTAGGTGTTGGTGTTTTTGTCGGTGTTGTTGTCACTGTCGGTGTTGGTGTCGGTGTTTTTGTCGGTGTTGTTGTCACTGTTGGTGTAGGTGTCGGTGTTTTTGTCGGTGTTGCTGTCACTGTTGGCGTAGGTGTTGGTGTCTTTGTCGGTGTTGCTGTCACTGTCGGTGTAGGTGTTGGTGTCTTTGTCGGTGTTGCTGTTACTGTTGGTGTAGGTGTTGGTGTTTTTGTCGGTGTTGTTGTCACTGTCGGTGTTGTCGTTGGTGTCTTTGTCGGTGTTGCTGTTACTGTTGGTGTAGTTGTTGGTGTTTTTGTCGGTGTTGCTGTCACTGTCGGTGTTGTCGTTGGTGTTTTTGTCGGCGTTACTGTCTCTGTTGGTGTAGGTATTGGTGTTTTCGTTGGCGTAATTGTTACAATCGGTGTAAATGTAGGTGTGTTTGTTGGTGTCACAATATTCGTCACTTCAATTTTTCCATTGCTATAAATAACATTTTTGATTTCATCGGTTCCCGAATAATAGAATGAAGTATATGCACTATTAGTAGTAATTTGATAAACTTCACCGGCTTTAGCACTATCATTAACTTTAAAGTTGACTATTGCAAATACTCCATTTTTATTTATTCTTCTAGATTCATCAGCCGGTGCTTCAAAGGTCATAGATGCAAAACCGTGTATATTGTTGTAATATGAATTAAAGTCATTGCTGTCTTCAATAAGTTCACCAGAATATATACCTTCCACATTTATCTTTTCAGGATCATAATTTACTCTTAAGCTCAAAGCATATATTCCTATTTGCGGAACATTATCAAAAGTTATTGGAACACTTATAGTACTACCTGCTCCTGCAGCAGCACTTCCAATTCCAACTTTCATATCAGTTCCAATTCTAATAGTTCCGTCATTGTATACAACATTTTTAATTTCGTTAACTCCCGTTGAGTAAAAGAATGTATTAGCTAATACTGTAGATATTTTATACACTTCGCCATCTAATGCAGTATCTGATATTTTAAACTTTAATATGGCAAATACTCCATCATTCCTTATCTTTCTCGTTTCATCAGCAGGTGCTTCAAAAGTTATTGTAGTTAATCCACTTGAAGTCATAGTATAATAATTCATATCTCTTGGATCCTCAATTAACGCACCTGGTTCAACTCCAACAACACTTAATTTATTTTTGTCATACCCAACACGAAAACTAAGTGTATATATTCCTGATGCTGGTACATTATAAAATTTTATTGGTACATTTACCGTATCACCAGGTTTGCCACTAATGCTTCCAATTTCTGCACTTAAATTTGAGCCAACCAATATAGCTCCATCGTTATATAAAACATTTTTTATTTCTTCAGTTCCTGTTGAATAAAATGAAGTTCTTGAATAATTGACTGAGATATCATAAACTTCACCAACCGGATTAGCTTCTGATATCTTAAATTTTATTGCTGCAAACACCCCGTCCTTATCAACTATTCTACTCCTGTCAGCAGGCGCCATAAATGACATCGATGTAAAACCATGTTCATTATTAGTAAATAATGCGAAGTCATCGGGGTCTTCTACTAAAGACCCCGGTTCTACGCTGACCACAGAAATTTTAGTACTGTCAAAATTTAAATTTAAACTCAATGCGTAAATACCCGTAGCCGGAACATTGCTAAATGTTACTGGTACAGTAACAATACTGCCCGGTTCTCCACTAACCCTTCCAATATCAATTTGTAATTGCCCTGCAGCCTGCACGAAAGGTAATGAAGAATTACTTAGTATAATACACATTGTCAGTAATAAGCATGCTATATTCTTCAAGCTGAATAAGCTCTTATCGACTCTTTTTTCCATATGCATACCTTCCTTTTTACTATATGTAGAGTGATACATAATATCTTTGACCTATTGTTCTTCAACTGGGAATAAGGATATTTTTCCGAGTACAAAGTCTCTTATTAATACCGAGTCATTTATCCTTATATTTCCATCACCATCAACATCTGCTGCGAGCATACCGTATTCATATGGAAATTCATCGATTTTACCAAGTACATAATCCCTGACTAAAACAGCATCATTAATTCTAACGCTCTCATTTCCATCTACATCACCATAGATAAATTTATGAGAGGGTGCTTCATTAACTGTTATTTCCACAGGTTGAATAACAGCATAACCATCTGCAATTCTGTCACCATTCCAGTCAAAAAGTATAGTTCCTTCTATTCCATTTGGCATAGATGTTGAATCTTCAAATTTTATAAATGTGTTTTTAGCTTGAAGTACCTCAAATCCTATAACTAATATAGATCCTGACTCCTCAGGTTTATTGCTTTCTCTATATTCTTTCAAATTGACATATCCTTTACTGAAGTTTAAAATTCCTTCATTTACATTGCTTTCTGCTTTTGAGAAAATTGAATACTCATCATTTATAAGAATTTCACCGTCTAATGGTAGCGAATTATTTGTATACGCTTCTTTAGTTATTGGGTTTACAGCTTTTAATACATCAGTGTCATATTTTATATTAACCTGATATCCCGATAAATTTTTAATATCGTTTACCCTAACGGATGCTATTATAACATCACCCACTGAAACTTCAGTTTTGTCTAAATCTATTGTAATATAGCTGTCTCTTATTGGTGTTGCTGTTGGTGTTATTGTTGGTGTTACTGTTGGTGTTGTAGTCGGTGTTGTTGTTGGTGTTATTGTTGGTGTTACTGTTGGTGTTGTAGTCGGTGTTGTTGTTGGTGTTGCTGTTGGTGTTACTGTTGGTGTTGTAGTCGGTGTTGTTGTTGGTGTTGCTGTTGGTGTTACTGTTGGTGTTGTAGTCGGTGTTGTTGTTGGTGTTGCTGTTGGTGTTACTGTTGGTGTTGTAGTCGGAGTTATTGTTGGTGTTACAGTTGGTGTTATTGTTGGTGTTGTAGTCGGAGTTATTGTTGGTGTTACAGTTGGTGTTATTGTTGGTGTTGTAGTCGGAGTTATTGTTGGTGTTACAGTTGGTGTTATTGTTGGTGTTGCTGTTGGTGTTGCTGTCGGTGTTGTTGTCGGTGTTGTTGTTGGTGTTGGTGTAGATATTACTTCAGCATTAATTTTTTCAGGTTGAATAACAGTGTACCCTGAACTTATCTTGTTTCCATACCAATCAATTAAAACTGTTCCATCTATTGCATTAGGTATGCTTGCTGCATTCTCAAACAATACAGCAGTCTCCTTTTTCTGCAATACTTTAAAGCCTATTACTGCTATTGTTCCAGTTTCCTCTGCCACTCCATCTTCCCTGTATGCTTTTAAATTTATGTATGACCTGGAGAAGTTTAATATTCCTTTCTCTATATTGTGTGCCGCATTAGGCAATACACCATAATCCTCTGATGTAAATAATTCACCGCTTGTCGGTATTGTACTGTTTGTATAAGCTCTACCTGTATTTGGATTAACAGCTTGCAATACCTCAGGATCATATTTTATATTTACTTGATATCCTGACAAATTGCTTATCTTATTTACTTTCAATGTCGCTGTAATTATTTCCCCTACTTCTGCACTATTTTTGTCAAATGTCATTGTTATATAACTATCGGTTGTTGGTACTGCTGTTTCTGTTGGTGCAGGTGTTGGTGTTTCTGTTGGTGCTATAGTTGGTGTTGGTGTCGGTGTTGCTGTTGGTACTATTTCAACATTAATTTTTTCAGGTTGAATAACAGTGTACCCTGAACTTATCTTGTTTCCATACCAATCAATTAAAACTGTTCCATCTATTGCATTAGGTATGCTTGCTGCATTCTCAAACAATACAGCAGTCTCCTTTTTCTGCAATACCTTAAAGCCTATTACTGCTATTGTTCCAGTTTCCTCTGCCACTCCATCTTCCCTGTATGCTTTTAAATTTATGTATGACCTGGAGAAGTTTAATATTCCTTTCTCTATATTGTGTGCCGCATTAGGCAATACACCATAATCCTCTGATGTAAATAATTCACCGCTTGTCGGTATTGTACTGTTTGTATAAGCTCTACCTGTATTTGGATTAACAGCTTGCAATACCTCAGGATCATATTTTATATTTACTTGATATCCTGACAAATTGCTTATCTTATTTACTTTCAATGTCGCTGTAATTATTTCCCCTGCTTCTGCACTATTTTTGTCAAAAGTCATTGTTATATAACTTGTATCATCTAAATTAAAGTTTATTGTTTCTGGCTGAATAACCGAATATCCAGATTGTATTCTATCACCGTTCCAGTTAAGCAAAGTTGTCCCATTTATGCCATTTGGCAAAACCTCAGTATCTTCAAACAATACTGTAGTTGGTTTTTTCTGCAATACCTTGAATCCTATTATCGCTAATGTTCCTGTTTCTTCTGGCCTTCCATCAGCTCTATACGCACTTAAATTAGTATATAAGCTACCAAAATTAAGTATACCTTCTGTTACCTTATTCTCAGCTTTTGAAAAAGGTCCATATTCTTCTGATTTTAACAAATCACCGCTAGTTGGTACTGTACTATTTGTATAAACTTCTCCTGTATCAGGATTAACCGCTTCAAGTACTTCAGGATCATATTTAATATTTACTTGATAACCGGAAAAATTTTTAATATTGTTAATTTTTACAACTGCTTTTATTATTTCCCCTACTTCAGCAGAATTTTTATCAAAGTTTATTGTTATATAACTAGAATCTTCTTCATTTAAATTTATTGTCTGTGCCTGTCCTACGGTATAACCTGAATCTATTCTATTTCCAAACCAATCAAATAACAATGTCCCATTTATTCCATTTGGTAATGAGGTCGAATCCTCGAACTTAATTGAAGTAGTTTCTTCTTTCAGAACTTTAAATCTAATAACCGCAACTGTTCCTGTACTTTCAGGATTTGCATCTTCTCTATATGATTTAAGATTCAAATAAGATCTTGAAAAATTTAAAATTCCTTCTTCAACTTTATTTGATGCTACCAAATTTATTCCATAGTCTGTGTTTTTAAGAATTGTTCCAGATTCCGGTGTTGTAGAGTTTTTATATGCAACACCATTTGAAGTAACCGGTTGCAATACATTCGGGTCATATTTCAAATTTACATGACAACCCGAAAAATCGGTAATATTTTTAATATTAATTGATGCGGTAACAATCTCACCCACAGATGCTTTATTCTTATCCAATACTATTTCAATACTAGATGTTGGAGCTGCATTTACTAGGTTACCACATAAACTGCATATCACTAACATCAACGTTAGCAGAAACGATAAAATTCTATTAACCTTCATCGACGATACCTCTCCCCTTTTAAATATTTCTCAATCATTGCCAACTTATTTAATGTCCGTTTGTAAAACTTATCAAACTGCATCTCCAGCACTCAAAAGACTTCAACATAAGCCTTTATTTGATATGAGGAAGGATACAAGCGTATCCTTCCTCATACTTAAAAGTGTCAAACTGTATTAATAGTCTGAAGATACTTTATTAAAGTGTTTCGCAACTATCATTATATCTTCTAAGTTTATAGCACCGTCTTTGTTCAAGTCTGAACCTTCAACGTAGCTATCATCACCAGCTACTGCATTGAATGATTTGCAGATTTCCATTATATCTTCTAAGTTAATTGCACCATCCTGTACTCCATTTATTATCATATCTCCTGCCCACATGAGTAACGGTTCTGTTGCTGTTGACAATTCTTTGTTTGCACTTACTTGAACATTTGCAATTTCACGTGCAAGATAATTATCTTTAGTAATCTTTATTGTATATGTTCCAGCAGCAACATCCTTTATCTCAAAGTAACCGTTACCGTCTGTTACAGCTGATTTACCTGTTCCAACCACTTCTACTTTGAAGCCCGCATTAACCTTCGGTGCTGTAGCTGATGTAGTTACAAAGTCAGGAGCTATATAACCTGAAACTGTAAATCCTTCAACTATAGTTCCGATATTAACTCCACCGTTCTTAGATTCTAAACTTACAGGTTTCAAACTACGATCAGCAAAGTTTATTTTTTCAATCTTGATTTCTGCGAGTCCTTCATCGCCTATTACCTTGAATATCAATTTTGCGAAATCTCCATCTTCGCTAATATACTGATCTACGAATGATTCATCCAGGAATAATATTTTTACTATTCCGTCAGCTTCTTTGTGCGCAGCAAAGTTTATTCTCGGATTTATAACTATGCTTCCAGCTTCTATATCTACATATTCTAACTTAGTTGCATCATATATAATTGTCATATCTGCTGCAGCCAATCCACCCTCAGGTACATTTATCAACTGTACCGGAACAATTACTTCTTGACCTTTTGCAGCATTTACTGTATCTATTACAACATTGAATCCTTCTAAGTCCGGTGTAGGTGTAGGTGTTACTGGAACTGGTGTATTTGTTACTGTATCTGTTGGTGTAGGTGTTACAGGTACTGTTTCATCTTTTACTGTAACTGAGCCGTTAACTACTGCTAATTTTATTGCTTTTAATGACCTGTCTGCAAAGGTCGGTTTATCACCAATTGCTACTGTAGCTGATGTTCCAGCTTTTGCATTTGAGTTTATCTTAAATTTAAGGTTTAACATTATACCGTCTTCGGCAATGTATTCACTTATCAATGTCTCATCAAGGAACAATACATTCAGTAAACCGTCTTTTTCTTTATGTAATGCCAAGTTTACACTTGGATTCTTTACTATGCTTCCTGCTTCATAACTTACATATTCGAGTACGCTTGAATCGTAAGTTATTGCAAAGTCTGCTGATGTAACTCCATTTGCAGATACGTTAGTTAATGTAACTGGTACTGTAACTGTTTCACCTGCTTTACCCTCAACTTTTCCAACTGCTACTATCAAAGCATTTGGATCAGGTGTGCTTGTTACTATATTTGTCGGTGTAGGTGTTACAGGTGTTGTTTCATCTTTTACTGTAACTGAGCCGCTAACTACTGCTAATTTTATTGGTTTTAATGACCTATCTGCAAAGGTCGGTTTATCACCAATTGCTACTGTAGCTGATGTTCCAGCTTTTGCATTTGAGTTTATCTTAAATTTAAGGTTTAACATTACACCGTCTTCGGCAATGTATTCACTTATCAATGTCTCATCAAGGAACAATACATTCAACAAGCCGTCTTTTTCTTTATGCAATGCCAAGTTTACACTTGGATTCTTTACTATGCTTCCTGCTTCATAACTTACATATTCGAGTACGCTTGAATCGTAAGTTATTGCAAAGTCTGCTGATGTAACTCCATTTGCAGATACGTTAGTTAATGTAACTGGTACTGTAACTGTTTCACCTGCTTTACCCTCAACTTTTCCAACTGCTACTATCAAAGCATTTGGATCAGGTGTGCTTGTTACTATATTTGTCGGTGTAGGTGTTACAGGTGTTGTTCCATCTTTTACTGTAACTGAACCGTTAACCAATGCTAATTTTATTGGTTTTAATGACCTATCTGCAAAGGTCGGTTTATCACCAATTGCTACTGTAGCTGATGTTCCAGCTTTTGCATTTGAGTTTATCTTAAATTTAAGGTTTATCATTATACCGTCTTCGGCAATGTATTCATTTATCAATGTCTCATCAAGGAACAATACTTTCAACAAACCGTCTTTTTCTTTATTCAACGCCAAGTTTACACTTGGATTCTTTACTATGCTTCCTGCTTCATAACTTACATATTCGAGTACGCTTGAATCGTAAGTTATTGCAAAGTCTGCTGATGTAATTCCATTTGCAGGTACTTTAGTTAATGTAACTGGTACTGTAACTGTTTCACCTGCTTTACCCTCAACTTTTCCAACTGCTACTGTCAAAGCATTTGGATCAGGTGTGCTTGTTACTATATTTGTCGGTGTAGGTGTTACAGGTGTTGTAGGTGTAGGTGTAGCTGATGCAATAGGTTCTATACCCCATACCAGGTTACCTGACAAATATGCAGTTACTTTATCCCAAGTTGTATAATTTGTTGCACTAGAATTAAATGAGTAGTCGTTTGCTTGATTGTAATTTGTCCAGTCAGTCTTTGCAAATCTGCACTGTACTTCAATTGGAGTATTTGGTTGCAATGAACCTGCAGCACTGCTGAATGAAACTTCAAGATAATAGTCTGCAGTTGCAGTTGCTTGTGTCATTTTTACAAACTGTCCAGTAACATTTGAACTTCCAACTGGTGACCAGTCACACCAGAAGTTCTGTGATTTTTCTCCATCTATTGTAAAGTAGTAACGTAATTTCACATCTGCAAGATTTATTGGTGAACTACCAGTGTTTGTTAATCTGAACTTAGGATAAATACTATTACTTTCTGCCTGTGTATTTGTGTTATAGAACTCAACTTTCAAGTTTGAAGTAACTGGAGTCTTTGTAGGTGTTACAACGATTGTAGGTGTAGGTGTTACAACGATTGTAGGTGTAGGTGTTACAACTTTTGTTGGTGTAGGTGTTTCAATTATGCCACCACCGTTAAGTTTTATTATTCCATTAATAAAACCGGTAGTAATAGGTTTAAGCTGTCTGTCAGCAAATGTTGCTTTAGATATACTTACTACTGTTGAAACAGCTGCTGATGTTATTACTTTAAACTTAAGGTTTGCAAATACTCCATCTTCACTTATATATTGACTTACCAATGTTTCATCGAGGAACAATAATTTTATTATTCCATCATCTTCTTTATTTATTGCAAAGTTCACACTTGGATTTGTTACTATGCTTCCTGCTTCTCCGCTTACATACTCAAGCTTTGTTGCGTCATATGTTATTGTCAGGTCACATGTAGTAACTCCGTTAGATGGTACTTTAATAAAGTTTACAGGTACTGTTATTGTTTCTCCTGATTTACCTTCAACAGAACCAACTTCTACTGTAAATCCTGTAACTACAGGTGTTGGTGTTACAACTCCTACCGGTGTAGGTGTTTCAATTATACCGCCACCGTTAAGTTTTATTATTCCATTAATTAAACCGGTAGTAATAGGTTTAAGCTGTCTGTCAGCAAATGTTGCTTTAGATATACTTACTACTGTTGAAACAGCTGCTGATGTTATTACTTTAAACTTAAGGTTTGCAAATACTCCATCTTCACTTATATATTGACTTACCAATGTTTCATCGAGGAACAATAATTTTATTATTCCATCATCTTCTTTATTTATTGCAAAGTTTACACTTGGATTTGTTACTATGCTTCCTGCTTCTCCGCTTACATACTCAAGCTTTGTTGCGTCATATGTTATTGTCAGGTCACATGTAGTAACTCCGTTAGATGGTACTTTAATAAAGTTTATAGGTACTGTTATTGTTTCTCCTGACTTACCTTCAACAGAACCAACCTCTGCTGTAAATCCTGTAACTACAGGTGTCTTTGCAGGTGTAGGTGTTACAACGTTTGTTGGTGTAGGTGTTACAACTTTTGTCGGTGTTGGTGTTACAACAGTTGTTGGTGTTGCTATTGAACCGCCACCATTAAGTTTTATTATTCCATCAATTAAATCGGTAGTAATAGGTTTAAGCTGTCTGTCAGCAAATGTTGCTTTAGATATACTTACTACTGTTGAAACAGCTGCTGATGTTATTACTTTAAACTTAAGGTTTGCAAATACTCCATCTTCACTTATATATTGACTTACCAATGTTTCATCAAGGAATAATATTTTTATTTTTCCATCCTCTTCTTTATTTAGTGAAAAGTTTACACTTGGATTTGTTACTATGCTTCCTGCTCCCCCGCTCACATACTCAAGCTTTGTTGCGTCATATGTTATTGTCAGGTCACATGTAGTAATTCCGTTAGATGGTACTTTAATAAAGTTTATAGGTACTGTTATTGTTTCTCCTGATTTACCTTCAACAGAGCCAATCTCTGCTGTAAATTCTGTAACTGTAGCTGCCTTTGTAGGTGTTGGTGCTACAGCGTTTGTTGGTGTTGCTATTGTACTGCTGCCATTTAATTTTATTATTCCATCAATTACATTAGCAGAAACCGGTGCAAGAGATCTGTTAGCATAAGTTGATTTAGATATACTTACTGTTGTTGAAACAGCTGCTGATGTTATTACTTTAAACTGAAGGTTCGCAAACACTCCGTCTTCACTTATATATTGACTTACCAATGTTTCATCGAGGAATAATATTTTTATTTTTCCATCCTCTTCTTTATTTAGTGCAAAATTTACTCTAGGATTTGTTACTATGCTTCCTGCTTCTCCGCTTACATACTCAAGCTTTGTTGCGTCATATGTTATTGTCAAGTCACATGTAGTAATTCCTGCTCCTGATACACTAGATACATTAGAAAATTTTACAGGTACTGTTATTGTTTCTCCTGATTTACCTTCAACAGATTCAACGCTTACAGTAAATCCAGCAGATGTAAGAGTAGCAAGTGCTGTTATATCAGCATTTTCTATTTGGGCAATAGCATTGTCGTATCCATATTTTGCCCATCCCAGCACACCTGCTGGTAATGCCGTCGAATCATCTTGTGCTGCAAATGCTGTTCCAAGGTTTATCATAGTTGAAAACATGGTAACAAGCATAGCAATAGCCACAATCATACTGATTACCTTTTTCATTTAACCATTCCTCCCAAAAAATTTATTTTTATAATGATCTAATTAAAGATCTTTAAGGCGCCCAAAAACAGGTACCTCATCATACTAAACAACTTTAGTTTGATATTAATAAGCAATTAATAAATTAAATAATTAATAAATTAAATTAATTACAATACCAGAGAATATACAGAAATATATATTTGGAACAAAATAGATTTGATTAGTAAATAGTAAAAACAAATAATAGTAGAAATATAGTAAAAGACTATACATCAACTCTACTGCAAAAAATATGGATGTATATTTAGGAATAGATGCTGCGACGAAAATACAGATAAATTGCATATTATTTCTCTAGTATACTTTGAACAATTTAAAATTCTAAGAAATAAAATAGATAAGAACCTTTTCCCCCACAAATTCCTCCTTACATAAAACTTTTTATATAAATATGGCATATTAAAAGCCACTAATATCTTAGCATTCATAAGTATTAAGGGCGCATCATAAAAGAGGCTGAAAATACGGATTAACTTTTGCTTTAATTAGATTGGATTCGAATATGTAGGGTCTTCGGACTTTCATTATGACCTCTTTACTCCCCTAATACTTTCATTTGAGTATTCTGTTAATTTTATAATTTTATTATATATTAAAACTTTTTATCTTTCAACAGATACTTTAGTAACGAATACATTTCAATATTATTCATATAGCCGAGATTTTCCCCCTTGTAAACTCCTTTTCTAATTATAGTAATACGAAAAAAAAATAAATTTTAGGGGGTCAAAATCAATTTAAATTTATAAAATTCGCATACTGTAAGTTATTAACATTATTGCTTCTTTCTGTAACATGATATAATATTATTCGTCTCATTTAATAATATTATACTACATTTTTCGTTCAAAAAAACAGAAGTTCAAAAATTATCTATAAAAAAGATATTATTTTGCTATTCAGCCTATAAACTCAATAATTTTTTTATATGTTCTCTGGCATCCTTTAAATCTATC
Source organism: Acetivibrio clariflavus DSM 19732 (assembly GCF_000237085.1). Lineage (GTDB taxonomy): Bacteria > Bacillota > Clostridia > Acetivibrionales > Acetivibrionaceae > Acetivibrio > Acetivibrio clariflavus. The sequence goes on from NC_016627.1 coordinate 3,877,288, forward strand.
GCTACATAATCCACAAAACTAAAATCCTGTTTATATGTATATTCCGATGGAACTGCGATAGTATAACAACCTGCATTTTTACCTGCACGCGCGCCATTACTCGAATCTTCAATAACTATGCAATACTCGGGACCAAGCTTTAGCTTTTCCATTACCTTCAAATAAATCTCCGGATCCGGTTTCCCGTTTACTATTCCGTCCGATGGCTGCGTAACATCAAAATATTCTCTAATATTCAATTTATCTAAAGCTATTTCTAAAAACTTATGCGGAGAACCTGTAGCTATAGCCATTTTCATTTTTCCTTTGAATTCATCCAAAATATCAAAAAGTCCCGGCATTGGTTTAATCTCCTGTAAAAGCATCTTTTCCACTAAATCATATCTAGTTTTAAGTAATTGCTCAATTGGCTCTTCTATACCTAAATCATCACAAAATATCCTATAGGATTCAATGGGTTTTCTCCCCATCATCTTCCCTAAAGTTTCTTCACTGACTGTTTTGCCGAAAGATTCTGCTATTTTTCTGTCAGTCTCATGATATATAATTTCTGTATCAATCATTAACCCGTCCATGTCAAAAATAATAGCTTTCATATTATTAACCTCTCATTTCAAATAATTTTACCTAATACTTTAGCTTTACCAAAACAAATATTGATTTATCCTTATCAAGGCAATTTAAAGCTAATCTTTTCTGCATGCAATTATCTGAATAATCAGCAAAGGCTTTTGTTTTCTGCATAAAAAGTGCAGTAAAACATTTAAAAAAGTTTAGAATAAACCAAAATGATCTATAGTTTGCATCACAAATTTAAATTTCTTATTCACACCCAATTTATACTTTATCGCTTTTTCAAGGATTTTTATTATATACTTTTGCATCAAAATAAGCAATATTTAATATATTTATTATTTATCTTTCAGATATTTTTCCATAATCTTTTTCGCAATAGGAGCTGCAATTGTTCCACCGGAAGAGCCACTATATTCAAGCACTATCGCAACTGCTATCTGTGGATTTTCAGCCGGTGCAAACCCAATAAACCAGGCATGTTCTTTATCCTTTTTCTGGTGAGTAAGTTCATTTTCTGCCGTTCCTGTTTTACCCGCCACTTTAATGCCGGTTATAGCTGCTTTTTTTCCTGTTCCGCTATTCACAACTTCCTGCATCATTTTGTTTATTTTTGCTGCGACACCCGGTTCCATAATCTTCTTGAACTCTTCTTTTTTAAAGCTCTTTATTTCCTTTCCAGCAGGAGATACTATACTGCTAACTAAAAACGGTTTCATAATAATACCGTTATTGGCTATTCCCGAAGTGATCATTGCCATATGAAGAGGTGAAATAAGTATTTTCCCCTGACCTATCGCAACTGCTGCCATATCGTTTTGCTCCATTTTGTCATATTGGAATTGGCTTCTACTCACCGGAATATCAAAAGGAATATCATTTCCGAAACCAAGTCTCTCAGATAGCTCTTGAAGCTTTTCTTGCCCAAGCTTTACGCCAAGCTGCGCAAACACGACATTACTTGACACTGCTAGAGCTTTTTTCAAATCTATTTCTCCATATGCTTTTTTTCCGGAATTGCTTATTTCTTTTCCATCTATGGTTATTACACCTTTATCATTGAACTTTTGATCATCCATGCCGTTCTCAATAATTGCAGCAGCTATAGCAACCTTGAAAGTAGAACCCGGTGTATATAACCCCTGCGTAGCCCGCGGAAGAAAAGGTGCATTCTGTGATTCCACCATTGTTTTCCAAGTTTTCGCAAGCATTTCTTCATTTGTATCAAAATCGGGCTTACTTACTAAAGCAAGGATTTCTCCAGTTTTAGGATTCATCGCGACAATAGCCCCGTTCCTGTTTTCTAAAAGCTCATGACCTAATTTCTGTAGCTCATGATCTATAGTTAGTAAAAGATTATTACCTTCTTTTTTGTCCTGACTGGAGCTTTTAAACAAATTAAACACTTTTGTATAATCATCTAGCCCCAAAAGATAACTGTTATAAGACGCTTCAAGTAAAGATTTGCCATATACTTTTGAATTATAACCTATAACATGGCTATATAAGGAACTATACGGGTATTTTCGCTGTTGTTCATCGCTGTTTTCTTCATTATATGCCAAAACAACTCCATTACGGTCAAGGATTTTGCCACGTACAGTATTTTCATCAGCCTGATATTGTCTTCTATTATATGAATTTTGCACTATCTCTTTACTTTTAAAAACCTGAACATATGTAAGGTATCCAACAAGAACAAAAAAGAGAAAGCAAATTACAATAAGCACATGTATTATCTTTTTATTCTCCTTCATCAACTCCACCGTCCAAATCAATATAATCCTCTTTTGATATAGCTTGCAGAATTCCCAATATAATAAAGCTGCTTATAAGCGAACTTCCCCCGTAGCTTATATAAGGAAGTGTTATACCTGTCAACGGTATTAGTTTAATTACTCCTCCTATAATAATAAAAGTTTGTAAACCCAGCATTGTAGTTATACCAAGACCTAATACCTGATTAAACTTACTTTTGACTTTCATAACTATTTTCAATCCCCTGTAAGTGAGCAGCATATAAAGGAGAATAACAGCCACACCTGTCAATATCCCCATTTCTTCACAAATTGCAGAAAAAATAAAGTCTGTATTAACTGCCGGAACCATATCCGGTCTTCCCAAACCGAGACCGGTTCCGAAATATCCACCTGAGTATATTGCAAAAAGCGACTGTGTAATTTGATATCCTTTACCTGCTATATCTTTCCAAGGGTTTAACCAAGTATCAATTCTTACTCTAATGTGATAGACAAAATAATAACCGAAAAGTCCAACAGGGATCGTCATCAAAATATTGCACAGAAAAAAAATTCTGTCTTTTCCGAATACATAAAGGACTATGATATATACAAGCGAGATTAAAAGTATTGACCCCCATTCTTTTTGAAGCATTAAAAAAAATATATTTACAAATGTGAATAATACTAAAATAAATTTATTTAACCGGAGTCTTTTTACTTCATCAAATTTTGAGTCTCTAAAAAACAGTTGATCAGGATTTTTAAAATAACATGCCAGAAATAAAATATATAGTATCTTTGATATTTCAAGCGGCTGAAAACTCTGTCCTCCAATCACTATCCAGTTTGTAGCTCCGTTTATATTCGTGCCCAGTAATAATGTAATCAAATACAGAGAAACTGACAATGCTATATAATATACAGCCAGACCATCCCATATTTTTATTAATCGAAATATCATACATGTAACAAAAAACAAAACTATACCAATAGCTGTCCAAATTGCCTGTTTAACCCCCGTATTATTATCAAGCCTGTAAATCATAATTATCCCAAGACTTATAAGCATACACACTATAAGAAATAAATACTCATCTCCAAGATTACTCTTCAATATTATAAAGTAAGTGATGCATATCATTATAATTATACCCAGACCAAAAGCAAGCGTTTCTACCTTATAAGGCTTTAAATTGCAGAACATAATTAAATATGCCAACAAGTTCAGCACTATAACATAGTTTATAGGCTTACGGTATGTAAATATCTCAAACACATAATCACCTCATTGTCACATTGCAATAAATAGCACTTTACTATAGCTATAAATTTAAATTAATCAACTTTCGCACGTGAATAATGTGCACTGAACATTGAAAAATCAATAGATTTGGGCAATAAAAAAGTACAAGAACCCCCTTCTATGTGATATAATAGAAGTACCCAAACCCTATTAAATCGACAATTTGGAGGTTCTTGAACATGTCTATTGTATCACAGAAGGTTAAGGAAGAAAATAGATTTTCTTTGACAGTTGATAACTTTTTCAAAATGTTTTCTGTAGGCTATCTGTTAAAAAAGTCAAACGCATATAAAGATAAAGGTATTCCTTGTCTTACGGTATTCAAAGTACTGTTTGAACTTGTTTTTACAGGCAAAAATCTGTTTATGAACTATAAAGCAGAAAGCTTTGATATACCATTTGCAAGGGATGTGGTCTACAGATTCTTAAATTCCATACATATCAACTGGCAAAGATTTTTATATTTGCTTTCTGCAAAGGTCATAAATCATCATATCGATAGATTAACGTCAGATGAACGGGTTGATGCCTTTGTAATTGACGATTCCTTCTACAGTAGGACAAGAAGCAAGTCAGTTGAGCTTTTAAGTTGGGTCAAAGATCATGCTGACGGCAATAAGAATAAAAAAGGCTTTCGTATGCTTACACTTGGTTGGACAGACGGTAATTCATTTATTCCTGTGGCCTTCAACCTTTTAAGTTCAACAAATCCAAGGGTTTGCATTAATCCAGCGAAAAATACTATAGATAAAAGAACCGTTGGTTTTAAACGCCGACAGAATGCCTTAGCCACTTCACCGGAATCTGCTCTGTCTATGCTGGAACAAGCAGTTGCTACCGGTATTAAAGCAAAATATGTTTTATTTGACAGTTGGTTCTCCTTTCCGGCTACTATTATCAAAATTTGTAAGATGAATCTTAATGTGATAGCTATGGTAAAGGATACTCCCAAGATTTACTATAACTTCAATGGTGAAAAAAAATCATTGAGAGAGATATACCGAACTGTCAGGAAACGTAGAGGAAGATCAAAATACCTTGCTTCAGTTATGGTAGAATTACACGATAAAGAAGGAAACCACATTCCAGCAAAAATTGTCTTTGTCCGTGACCGAAGAAACAAGAGTAAATGGCTAGCTCTCATATCTACAGATACTAGTCTTCCCGAAACAGAGATAATCAGGATATACGGAAAACGCTGGGACATAGAGGTATTCTTCAAGATGTGTAAGTCATACCTTAAGCTGGCTAAGGAATTTCAAGGTCGTTCTTATGATATGATGGTTGCCCATACAACTATTGTTTTTTCAAGGTACATTATGTTAGCGGTTGAGAACCGCAATAATACTGATTTACGCACTATTGGTACTTTGTTCTACTATTGCTGCGATGAACTTGAGGACATTAAATTCCATGAGGCACTGCAGCTTATAATAGAGGCTTTAAAAACTACTTTACAGGAAAAACTGCTTTTGACAAAGGAAACAGTCAACGAGTTTCTCAACTACTTTGTCACTTGTTTGCCTGTTCATATCAAGGCAAAGCTATCAGTTGTTTCCTGCGAAAGTTGATTTAAATTATTTTTAACTTCCTTTAATAAATGCACTATCTTATTTTTTCGCCAATACATCTACAAACAGAAATTCTACCTGTCCCATTTTAATTTTGTCACCATTGGTTAATTTCCATTCATATCCGCTTTTTAAGGGTTTATCATTGATATAAGTTCCATTTTTACTTCCAAGGTCCTTAATGTAATAAGTTCCTTCCTTTATGATTATTTGAGCATGTTTGCCCGATATATAGGGATCTTTAATAACAATAGTGTTTTTATCCTGTCTGCCGATAGTAGAATCTTTAGAAAGCAGATAAGTTTCTTCAACCTTATAATTAAGTAATTCTCTTTGATTTATCAATTTTAAATATGGAAAGTTTCCATTACCGATAGTTCTATAATAGTTCATAGATTTTATATCCATATAAATCAATCGTATTATACTAAATATAAAACAGTATATAACCAGCACAAAAATAAAATTCATTAATAGCGTCAAAATTCCCATACCTTTGCACTTCCTTTTATACTATAATACACTGACTTTTTCCTTAGCCATCTTAAATTATATTCCTAAAACTAAAAAATAACAAATTCGTGTTATTTATTTCTGAACAAACTTTACAATTTATCTTTTTAACTACGTATCTGACATTTTTGTAACATACAACACAATCCTGAAAAATAGTTTTTAATATCCTAACATTTAATCTACCCTTTTGAATAAAGCTCTAAACCCTAGAATTCTTCCCTTTTTACAATCGCAGTAATTTATTTTATTTCTATTTAGATTAGCTGACAATATGATATAATTATCTCATATTTTAAATGAAATATATTTATTGACTTTTGCAAATAAATATTTCACTAATTCTTAATAATTGCCGTGTTCTGATGGAGAAGGTTGTTATTTCAGAAAAATTAAATATTTTAATTTTACATAAAACATTTTAATGGATTTTGTGGAAAATAATCAAATACTAAAGTATAATAAGAATTAAAATGTACATAATTGCTATAAGGGTGGTAAAATGAATGCTTTATCTTCTTTTAGGACTTTTTTTGAAAAATTGCTTAAGGATATACACTCCAATTACTTTGATTGCAAAACCAAGATAGTTGAATTTATTATATGCATTTTGACAATATCTTTTCTATCTCTAAATCTTATTTTTGAAAAAGTTCCTGAAGAAACACAAGCATTCGTCTCACAGATTCAAATTCTTATAATATTTTATTTGGTCTTTCGATTCAATTTTCTAGGTCTATTGCTTACTACTCTATTAATTTCTTTTGAATTAGCAGTATTAATACCTTTATATATTCAAAAAGGAGAATTAAATTATTTGATAGGTTGTTCATTAAGAATACTTACTATTACAGTTGCTGTTATAGTATCCATACTTTCATACAGACAAGATGTACAAAAAAAGAAACTTCAGCGACTTGCAATAACGGATGAATTAACCGATGTATATAATCAAAGGCAGTTTAGAATTTTACTTGACAATGAAATAGAAAATGCTAAAAAAAACAATACCTCTCTTGGTTTAATAATGATGGATATAGACAATTTTAGCATGTACAACGATTTATATGGACACGAATGCGGTGATAACATACTTAAAGCAACTTCTACCATTTTAAAATCAATAGTTAAAGAAAACGGCCATGTTTGCAGATACGGCGGTGACGAGTTCGCAATTATTTTTCCTAATACGGACATAGAAAAGTTAGAAATGATTGCATACAATATAGTTCATAAATTTGAAAAAGTAAGAAGTGATTATTTTTCGGAAAAGCTTTCTGAAAAAGTCACGCTATCTATAGGCCTTTCCGAATTCCCAAACAGGTCCAGCAGTAAAAGCGAGCTAATTTCTCAATCTGATATGGCTTTATATCATGCCAAAAACCTTGGTAGAGGTAAAGTTCACTTATATCAGGATATTATTTCGCAAATTCGTAAAAACCTCAGTTCGGATAACCAACAGTTAATCGGTGCCTTCAAAGGATTGCTCAGCACCATATCAGCAAAAGATAAATATACTCATGCCCATAGTGAACGTGTCTCATCCTATGCAGTTATGATAGGTAAAGCTATGGATTTAAGTCTTGATGAAATAACAGTTCTTGAATATGCTGGACTTTTACACGATATTGGTAAGATTGAAATTCCAAAAAGTTTACTCAATAAAAATGAAAGCTTGACAGAAGATGAACAGCTTATAATTCGCCAACATCCTATATATAGCGAAAACATACTCGAACCCCTCGAAGATATAGATAATTTAATTGATTACGTAAGACATCATCATGAAAAGTTCGACGGCTCAGGCTACCCTGACGGCCTCGTTGGTGAAGAAATAAGTTTGGGTGCAAGAATATTGTGCGTTGCTGATTCCTTTGACGCAATGGTTTCAGAACGTCCTTACTGTAAAAGGAAAACTACTGAAGAAGCTTTAACGGAGTTAAAGAAGCATGCCGGTACTCAATTTGATCCAAAAATTGTAGATATATTCTGTTCAATAATGGAAACTTCTTATAAAATTGCTTTATCCAATTAGTAAATTTATTGTAGCTGTTTAGACCAATTATAAAAAATACATCCCATAATTTTCGTTTACTAATTTACATAATTCTTTATTTTTTCAAGTAATGCCTCAACACTCTCTTCGAGTTCAGGATCAATTCTTACAGCAGTCTTTAATTCTTTCTCGGCCAATTCATATTTCTGTTCATTAAGATATATAATTCCTAAAAGATAATGTCCCTTTGATGCATCAAGTTCTTTAAGATAATTGGCTTTTTCTAATGCTTCATCATATTTCCCTTGAAAATATTCCAGCATTGCAATGCTAATTAATGTATCCGTTTTTAAATCGATGTCCGTCAAGTTCATATTAAAAATTTCTTCCGCCTTTTTTTCGGCATCTTCCAACTTATTTTCCTGGATTAACTCTTCAAATTCATAATATTTAGCATTTCCGCTCAAATTAAAACCATAATACAAGCTGCCAGATAGAACCAAAACCGTTAAAACTATAAACACTGGTCTACTTAAAAGTTTATTCGGTGATTTTGTAATTTTTACTATTCCTGACGCAAGAAATCCTCCTATAAGACCTCCTATATGTCCGTAATTGTCTATTCCCGGCCTTATAAAGCCGTAAACAAGGTTTATAATCACCATAAGCAGAATACTGTTTCCAAAATACTTTTTAAAAAGAGCAGGATTTTCAACACTGAAATACAGCAGCGCCCCCATTAATCCGAATATAGCACCGGATGCACCTACTGCCGAATGAGGTGAAAACATAAAACTTGCTATACTTCCCATTATCCCTGCCATAAAATATATAAAGACAAACTTTTTGTGGCCATACATACCTTCAACTATTCTACCGAAAACAAACAATGATAAACAATTCATTATTAAATGTTCTAAATCTGCATGAAGAAATATAGGTGTTAAAAATCTCCAATATTCCCCGGCAAAAATTAAACTGTTTTCTTTAGCACCAAAAGGAATAAATAAGCTTTGAACATTTGTACCCTTTACCAAGGCATATATATTCATTACCAGCCACATCAGTACATTAATTATAATCAATCCATAGGTTATAAAAGGGACCTTGTCTATAAATCGAGCTGAAGGATGATTAGATTCTTTTTCTGCTTTCAAAACAGAATTTACATTATTATCTGACAAAATAATTTCGCTATTATCCATACAGAGAACTGAGTTCAGCACTTCTTCTATGCCCTGCACTTTTATAGGTAAATTATATAGCTTGTTAACTTGCTTATTTGTCAAATCTACCGTTACACATGGAAGGTATTTTTTAATATAAACATCTTCCATCTGTCCTTCTCTTATTAGTTGGATCTTCTTCTCATCGGGCATTGAATCGAATACAAAAACCTGGAAAGCTATAACTGTCGATGCACCCATTTGCGATAAACTTTTACCGGCCATCTCAAGTTTATTCTTAATTTGTTCCTCAGTCATAAGGTCAGCATCTAATATTTCAACAATTATAAATTTATCATGCAAAACTTTCTGCAAAATTTTCATTCCATAATGCTGTATACGCTGTCCGTCATTACTTATAACCGGCATAAATCCTTCTTTTTGTATAAGCATAGCATCCACATTGTTCATATAGTTATTTTTCATTTCAGTAGCACCTCTTTTGTAGGCTATATAAACCACAAGTTTATTTTTAATTTTTTACTATACCTCTGGGAAAAAATATGAATATTGTTAAAATTCATAACAATTAACCCTATATTTTTCACCAACATGTTTTAACTATTATATCAGAATTATCTTTTCCTTTGAATATAAATCGGATATTAATAATTAATTATATGCTAAATTTTCAGTAAAAAATTAAAGATTGTGAAAAGTTTTTTACACTACTTTCCACAACCCAACAATTCTCTTATAAGCAAAGCCTTATGGATTGGTACCATAAGGCTTTGATATAAATCTGGCAGCGACCTACTTTCCCAGGACGTCTCCGTCCAAGTATCATCGGCACTGAGAAGCTTAACTACCGTGTTCGGGATGGGAACGGGTGTGTCCTTCTCGTTATTGCCACCAGAAATCTATAAACTTTTTGGTATATACCTTCAAAAATATATAACGTCAGTCCACAAGATAAGAAGCTCTCTCACTCATTAAGTCTTCACTTCAGAACCCTTCTTCTTCTCCTCAGTTGTCAGTTTTCCATCTTCCAACTTCCAACCTCTAACTTCTAATTTGGTCAAGCCCTCGACCTATTAGTACCAGTCAGCTAAATACATTACTGTACTTACACCCCTGGCCTATCAACCATGTAGTCTACATGGGGTCTTACCCTTTCGGTGGGATATCTCATCTTAGGGTGGGTTTCACGCTTAGATGCTTTCAGCGTTTATCCCGTCCGAACTTGGCTACCCAGCTGTGCACTTGGTAGTACAACTGGTGCACCAGAGGTTCGTCCATCCCGGTCCTCTCGTACTAAGGACAGATCCCTTCAAATATCCTGCGCCCGCGACAGATAGGGACCGAACTGTCTCACGACGTTCTGAACCCAGCTCGCGTACCGCTTTAATTGGCGAACAGCCAAACCCTTGGAACCTACTTCAGCTCCAGGATGCGATGAGCCGACATCGAGGTGCCAAACCTCCCCGTCGATGTGGACTCTTGGGGGAGATCAGCCTGTTATCCCCAGGGTAGCTTTTATCCGTTGAGCGACGGCAATTCCACTCTCTTACCGCCGGATCACTAAGCCCTACTTTCGTACCTGCTCGACTTGTCTGTCTCACAGTCAGGCTACCTTATGCCTTTGCACTCGATGCGCGATTTCCAACCGCGCTGAGGTAACCTTTGGACGCCTCCGTTACCTTTTAGGAGGCGACCGCCCCAGTCAAACTGCCCACCTGACAGTGTCCCTAGACCAGCTCATGGCCTCAGGTTAGAGTCCCAGTACCCTTAGAGTGGTATCCCAACGGCGATTCCATGCAGACTGGCGTCCACACTTCCCTATCTCCCACCTATCCTGTACAAAGAATACCGAAACCCAGTATCAGGCTACAGTAAAGCTCCATGGGGTCTTTCCGTCTTGTCGCGGGTAACTTGCATCTTCACAAGTACTACAATTTCGCCGGGTACGTTGTTGAGACAGTGCCCAAATCATTACGCCATTCGTGCGGGTCGGAACTTACCCGACAAGGAATTTCGCTACCTTAGGACCGTTATAGTTACGGCCGCCGTTTACTGGGGCTTAAGTTCACTGCTTCACTTCCGTTAACAGATCCCCGTAACCTTCCAGCACCGGGCAGGCGTCAGCCCCTATACTTCATCTTTCGATTTAGCAGAGACCTGTGTTTTTGATAAACAGTTGCTTGGGCCTATTCTCTGCGGCCTGCTCTCACAGGCACCCCTTCTCGCGAACTTACGGGGTCAATTTGCCGAGTTCCTTAACAACGCTTCTCCCGCTCGTCTTAGGATTCTCTCCTCATCTACCTGTGTCGGTTTGCGGTACGGGTACCTCTACTCTCGATAGTGGCTTTTCTCGTCAGTGCGAAATCGGTCACTTCGGTACTATATTTTCCCTCCCCGTCACGGCTCATAATCATCCGGCGGATTTGCCTACCGGACTCTACTTGCCGCTTGGACGAGCTCTTCCAGTCACTCGCTTGACCTATCCCCCTGCGTCCCCACTTCTCTCAAACGAGCAGCGGTAGTACAGGAATTTCAACCTGTTCCCCATCGCCTACGCCTTTCGGCCTCAGCTTAGGTCCCGACTTACCCTGGGCGGACGAACCTTCCCCAGGAAACCTTAGATTTTCGACGGTAAAGATTCTCACTTCACTCTCGCTACTTATTCCGGCATTCTCACTACTATCTCGTCCACATGTCCTTCCGGTCATGCTTCTACCTACCATAGTAAGCTCCCCTACCCCTGCTAGAAGTTAGAAGTCAGATGTTAGACGTTAGATTATTCCCATCTCTGTATCAGTGTATTTATCCTCTTTCCTAAAACATCATATCTTTCCACTAATTCTTTGTGTTCTTCATTTGTGATGTATTCTAAGTCTTTGCTCATATCCAATAACACCACAACTTCATTACACGAACCTAATGTCATTTTTAGAAATCTTTTAAAATCTGATACAGATTCCTTTCGCCCATATCCTTCTGCTATATTTAACGGTATTGATATCGCAGCTCGCCTTATCTGGCTTACCAACTCATACCTTTCATGCTCAGGATATTTGAGCGTCATCTTCATTATAGTTATTGTTAAGGAGTATGACTCTTTATATACTTCCAAATCTTTATACGATTTTATCATCATGATACTCCTCTCACTCTTCTAACCTCTAACTTCTCACTTCTAACCTCCAGCAAGCCACAGCTTCGGTACACAGTTTGAGCCCCGGACATTTTCGGCGCAGGTTCACTCGACTAGTGAGCTATTACGCACTCTTTGAATGAATGGCTGCTTCTAAGCCAACATCCTAGTTGTCTTAGCAAACCCACATCCTTTCCCACTTAACTGTGATTTTGGGACCTTAGCTGATGGTCTGGGCTGTTTCCCTCTCGACTACGGAACTTATCTCTCGTAGTCTGACTCCCAAGCTAAATCTATACGGCATTCAGAGTTTGATAGGGTTCGGTAACCCGGTAAGGCCCCTAGCCCATTCAGTGCTTTACCTCCGTTAGACATACTTGAGGCTAGCCCTAAAGCTATTTCGGGGAGAACCAGCTATCTCCGAGTTCGATTGGAATTTCTCCGCTATCCACAGCTCATCCCAAACCTTTTCAACGGTTATGAGTTCGGTCCTCCACGAGACTTTACTCTCGCTTCAACCTGTCCATGGATAGGTCACCCGGTTTCGGGTCTATTGCATGCGACTTTACGCCCTCTTCAGACTCGGTTTCCCTTCGGCTCCGTACCTTCAGTACTTAACCTCGCCACATACAATAACTCGCCGGACCGTTCTACAAAAAGTACGCTGTCGAGCCTTAACGCTCTCCAACTGCTTGTAAACATAGGGTTTCAGGTTCTCTTTCACTCCCCTCCCGGGGTTCTTTTCACCTTTCCCTCACGGTACTTCTCCACTATCGGTCACCAGTTAGTATTTAGCCTTGGAGGGTGGTCCCCCCTGCTTCCCACAAGGTTTCACGTGCCTCGTGGTACTCTGGATCCTGGCCTGTCTCCTCACTTTTCGCATACGGGACTTTTACCCTCTATGGTGTAACCTTTCCTGGTTACTTCTGCTAAGCTCAGAGAATCATTTCGCCAGTCCGCAACCCCAACCTATATTGCTATAGATTGGTTTGGGCTCTTCCGCTTTCGCTCGCCACTACTTACGGAATCTCGGTTGATTTCTTTTCCTGTGGGTACTTAGATGTTTCAGTTCCCCACGTCTCGCCCTGCTACACTATGGATTCATGTAGCAGTACCTGAGCATTTACCTCAGGTGGGTTCCCCCATTCGGACATCTGCGGGTCGATGGCTGTTTGCGCCTCACCGCAGCTTTTCGCAGCTTACCACGTCCTTCTTCGCCTTCTGGTGCCTAGGCATTCACCCTATGCTCTTAGTAGCTTGACCTTCCTCGGTTCTCCTTGTGAATCCCTTCTACCATCTTAATGAGTTTATCCTAAGAGTCACTACGTACTTCTTTCTGTACTAGTTACCCTCTTTTCTTCTCATCTTGCTTTATCTGACATTATATATTTTTCAAGGTACATCATCTCTAAGCTCTATGGGCTTAGAAAACTAAACAGTGTAAGGAAAGAAACCCTCTATCGGCTGTCTCACAACCGATATCGACCATAAGTAGTGATACCTTTAAGTATCATCCTACTCCTTAGAAAGGAGGTGATCCAGCCGCACCTTCCGATACGGCTACCTTGTTACGACTTCACCCCAATCATCTGCCCCACCTTCGGCAGCGCCCTCCTCTCGGTTAGACTACTGACTTCGGGTGTTGCAGACTCTCATGGTGTGACGGGCGGTGTGTACAAGGCCCGGGAACGTATTCACGGCAGTATGCTGACCTGCCATTACTAGCAATTCCGACTTCATGCAGGCGAGTTTCAGCCTGCAATCTGAACTGGGACTGCTTTTGGGGATTTGCTCCACCTCACGGTCTCGCTTCCCTTTGTAGCAGCCATTGTAGTACGTGTGTAGCCCAGGACATAAGGGGCATGATGATTTGACGTCGTCCCCACCTTCCTCCGATTTATCACCGGCAGTCTCGTTAGAGTGCCCAACTTAATGATGGCAACTAACAACAAGGGTTGCGCTCGTTGCGGGACTTAACCCAACATCTCACGACACGAGCTGACGACAACCATGCACCACCTGTCTCCTCTGCTCCGAAGAGAAGCCCTATCTCTAGAGCTGTCAGAGGGATGTCAAGCCCTGGTAAGGTTCTTCGCGTTGCTTCGAATTAAACCACATACTCCACTGCTTGTGCGGGCCCCCGTCAATTCCTTTGAGTTTCAACCTTGCGGCCGTACTCCCCAGGTGGGATACTTATTGTGTTAACTCCGGCACAGAAGGGGTCGATACCTCCTACACCTAGTATCCATCGTTTACGGCGTGGACTACCAGGGTATCTAATCCTGTTTGCTCCCCACGCTTTCGCGCCTCAGCGTCAGTTACTGTCCAGAAAGCCGCCTTCGCCACTGGTGTTCCTCCTAATCTCTACGCATTTCACCGCTACACTAGGAATTCCGCTTTCCTCTCCAGCACTCAAGAAATACAGTTTCAGATGCAGCGCCGGGGTTGAGCCCCGGAATTTCACATCTGACTTGCATCCCCGCCTACGCGCCCTTTACACCCAGTAATTCCGGACAACGCTCGCCACCTACGTATTACCGCGGCTGCTGGCACGTAGTTAGCCGTGGCTTGTTCCTTGGGTACCGTCATTATCGTCCCCAACCAAAGAAGTTTACAATCCGAAGACCTTCTTCCTTCACGCGGCGTTGCTGCGTCAGGGTTTCCCCCATTGCGCAATATTCCCCACTGCTGCCTCCCGTAGGAGTCTGGGCCGTGTCTCAGTCCCAATGTGGCCGATCAACCTCTCAGTTCGGCTACCGATCGTCGCCTTGGTGAGCCGTTACCTCACCAACTAGCTAATCGGACGCGGGCTCATCTCACACCGGATTGCTCCTTTGATAACAAAGTGATGCCACCTCGTTATGTTATGCGGTATTAGCACTAGTTTCCCAGTGTTATCCCCCTGTGTGAGGCAGATTACCCACGCGTTACTCACCCGTCCGCCGCTATCCTGCATTCAACATTCAATACTCAGCTCCTTTTTGTGTTGGCACTTTATTCAGCGTGAAGCAGAAACTTTAAACATATCATAGTATATGGTTGTTTCTGCTTGACGCCGGCTCAATCTCCAACGTCAGCTGAATACTCAATGTTGAATGCAGGACCGCTCGACTTGCATGTGTTAGGCACGCCGCCAGCGTTCGTCCTGAGCCAGGATCAAACTCTCTAAAAAAACTTTATCTACTTCGCTGTATCTCTACAGCTACGTATTAATCTCTTTAGAAAGCCTTTTGGCTCCAAATTACTTACTCGCGTATATCTCGCAAGTTACTCATTAAATTAACGAGTTCCTTTCCTTGTCTTACACTGTTCACTTTTCAAAGTCCATATCCATCGCCTCATCGGCGCGGAATCTTATGTTAACATGTCGCTTCATCTTTGTCAACACTTTTTTTAATTTTTCGTATTGACCTCCAACCGGCTTTCTGTCTTGCTTCTTAAGTAATTTCGCGGTCGGTATCGGCGACAGCTTTAATAATATATCACCCATTTCACATACATTCAATCCCTATCTATGCTTAAATTTTATATCTAGAGCAATTTACCCTCAATATGCTTCAAAATATGTCATTATTCTACACAATACTTTAAAATCCGCAAAAATTTATTTTTGGTATTGCTTACAAAAAAGTACTTCTATTATATATAGGCGAATAAATGACAAGTATTCTCTTTATAACAACCCAGTCATTGCAAAGAGAATTATCTTGTATTAATTTTTCTACTCAAATAGATAAAAAAGTTATTTCTCAATGAATCATTAAAGATTACCTTCAAAAATCCAATTGATAAGAAAAAGCAATTCTATTCTTCTTGCTTTATTTATTTTTTAGAAATAAATGTTTATAATTTGTTTATATACACTTTATTTAGAATCAATATATGCATTTTACAATTATCATGTAGGAAGTACTTCCTAAATTTATTTATGGGAGAGATATACGATGATAAAAAACAAAAAGTTGATGATGGCTTTAAGCTTTACGTTAGGAGCAGCATTGCTTGTTACAACAGCTTTTGCAGATATAATGTCCACATCAGGCTATGATCAGCTGAAACAGGCAATAAAATACACATCAAAATCATGCAGCAATACCCTTGAAAGTTTTACAGCCCAAACGTCCATCACTTTAAAAACAAACGAAAAAGTTCTATTTACTTCTGTTCGTACCGAAAAGTATGACAATGTATCGGGCGCTTCGGAATCTAAGTCAATCCAAACTTATAGCAACGGTAATACCGATAAATACGAATCCTATTCCGACAAATACTGCCATATATCGTACAATCCATGGAATGATACTTATTCTGTCTTTGAATATGGAAAAGAAAATGAAGGAGTTCCACCATTCGAAGACATTTTTGAAGATGATGAAATGAAAGATATAGAAAAAATCATTGATGCCGGTGTAGGAAATCTTAAAGATTATGTAATAGTTGAAAATCAAATTGATGGAAGCAAAGAATTTTCAGGCTCATTAGACAATGCCCAAATTCCTGCTCTGGTCAATGCCATATTATCCTTCGTATTCAAACGTACTATACCTGACGTAGGTATGCGTACTTATGATGATTTCCCCGAAATTCAAAATGATGTCTTTATAAAAAGGATTACCGGAAAAGCTTCCGTAAATAAAGATGGAATCCTTGAAAGAATCTACGGTTCATGTATTGTATCCGGAAAAGATGAGGCAGGAAAGTCTTATGATTTTACTATCGAAGTATTAATAAAAATCTACGATATAAACTCTACTGTTGTTGCCAAACCGGATCTTAACGGAAAAATCGTTGAAAAGAGTTACGCAAACAGACTGTTTGATAAGGTATCGGCTCAAAAATATATCGGTAAATACAAACAGGATATAGTTATTGTCAAGGACAACGCTTTTATAAAAATTGGTGAAAGAGTCCTTGAAATTGATAATATTGACGATGAGAACGTTTCAGGAAAATATTACGAAACATATAAGGCGGAGTATGCCGAATATGCTAAAGACAAATTGGAATTCGACTTTGAAGCAAAAATATTAGGATATAACTATGCTCAGTACAAATTGGCTTCCGATCAAGGTAACAGCAAAACGGTAACTATTGACTTTGAAGACAACTCAAGTATGATTAATTTTAATATTTATTCACAACACAGCAATAATACGATAATATACAAAACTAATTCAATAATAACATATAGTGATGGCACTTTTATAAGAGTATTTGAAGACTAATTACTGTAATGTGGAAATATTAAACATCACAGTTTTCCTCTTTTCCGATTAATAAGATTTGAAATTGAGTCACAAAACCTTAATACCTGATTAAGAGGAAAAATACATTGTAACATAATCAATTTTCAGCTTAAGGGGCTAAAAATCGAAATATTGCAAACCGGCCCCTTAAAGCTCAATTTTATTTTTTAATGATACTGCAAATTGCCCGAATAAATTGCTAATCTCAAATCAATGCGGAGGTACATTAATGGAAAAGGTTATTGAAATAAAAGAACTTACAAAAATATATAAAAATGGGCGAGGAATCCAAAATCTCAATCTTGATATTTATAAAGGTGATATTTTCGGATTTTTAGGCCCAAATGGCTCGGGAAAAACAACTGCAATGAAAATTATGACCGGCCTTATGAAAGCTGATAGCGGTACAGTTAAACTTTTTGGCTATAATATTGTTGATGAATATGAAAAAGCCATGGAACGTGTGGGCTGCATTATCGAAACAGCAGAATCCTACCCCTATTTGACTGCATATGAAAATCTAAAGCTTTTCTCAAGATATTATAAAAATATTGGCGATGACAGAATAAATGAAGTTCTGGAACTTACAGGGTTATCAAAATACCGAAACGAAAAAGCAAAAAATTTTTCATTAGGAATGAAGCAACGTCTGGGTCTGTCTGCAGCCATTCTCTCAAAGCCTGATCTGGTTATTCTGGACGAACCTCTCAATGGCCTGGACGTAGAAGGTATGATTGAGATAAGAAAACTGATTAAAAGATTGGCTGAAACAGAAAAAACAACTTTCTTCATATCAAGTCATCTTATACATGATGTGGAACTTACATGTACCAGAATCGGAATACTCTATGAGGGCAAGCTTTTAAATGTGGACTATATGCAAAATATTCTGTCTAATTACGCAACACTTGAAAATTATTTTATTAGTGAGGTTGATAAAAATGGGAGGATATAAAGCAACAATTATAAACGAATTGGAAAAAATGTACAAAAAGAAAAAAATGATAGTTATTTTAATTATATCGATAGCCGTAATATTAATTGGGAAACTAATATCCTTTGGGATGAGTACTGTAGGAGTTGGTGTTTTTAAAGAAAGTACAATTTTTCCGATATCGGTTTTGTCGGTGCTGTCAATCACACTGCTTCCATTATTTACAACACTTGTAGCAATAGACTTATTTGCAGGTGAGTTCTCTCACAACACAATGAAGATAACACTTACCAGACCGGTATCGAGGTTTAAAATATTTTCAGCCAAAGTAACGGTTATTGCCATATTTGTTCTTATTAATCTTTTATCCGTTATGTTTTTATCTACCGTTGCCGGATTAATATGCAATTTTTCATCCATTAGTTTTATCGGTATAATAAGAATCGTTATTTCTTATATTGTTACTCTTTTACCCATCATGGTCTTCGCTTTGGTAGTAGTATTTTTTTCAAACATTTTTAAAAGCGGTACTGCTGTTTTTTTCCTTTCAGTAATGCTCTACTTAATCAGCTTTATAATGGGTAAAATATTATCTCCTTATTCCAGTCTGTTTATAACTTCAATGCTTGATTGGTATATTCATTGGGTATCGGGTGTAACGCTTATTCCAAAAATTACAAGAGAATTTTTAATTATGCTGGGATATGGTATAATGTTCTTTACAGCAGGTTACTACTTATTTGATAAAAGAGATCTATAACAATGTATATATCAAATTTTACAGGTGAACTTATGAGTCTAAAAAAGCGTTTAATTTTGCAAAATGCCGCAATAGTAGCCATACCGTTTTTGATAGCCATTATTGCTTCTTTTGTGTTTATTTTTATAAGTTCTTATATCTTCAAAGTAGATTTAAATTACGATAGCATCAAAAAGCTCACAGACTTACAGTATGAATTTTTTACCGCTGACGATAATTTATTGAAAGGAAATCCTGAAAGACTCTTGCAAAAGGATTTCCAGCAGTATCTTTCAGAAAGGCTGAACAAATTAAATGCTTATATTGTAGTATTAAAAAAGTATGATGTTGTTTTTTCAACGAAATCTATAAATCCTATAGAAATAGAAAAATGCCTTGAGGCAAAAAAGAAAAACCTGCTGAACAATTCGGTAAAATTAAATGACGGTCCTTATATAGTAAAAGTCATACCATTAATATACAGCGACGGAAGTGACGGCTGGACTATACTTCTTGCCCCGGTAGATAAAGAAACTTCCGCTTCAAAAAAACTTTTGTATTTTTCTATGGGAGTTTTCTTTGTTTCTTTTTTAATAATCAATGTACTTGTTTCAATTAATTCCTCAAAAGCAATCCTGGCACCTCTTAAAAAACTTCAACGTGCTGCCGGTGAAATAAGTCTTGGCAATCTCGATTATGAAGTTATTGAGGATGGAGATCAGGAAATCAGAGAGTTGTGTAAATCTTTCGAACAAATGAGGCTTAAACTTAAAGAATCGGTATATACACAGATGAAATATGACGATAACAGAAAAATGCTTGTTTCAAGTATTTCCCACGATTTAAAAACACCAATAACCTCTATAAAAGGATATGTAGAAGGTATTTTAGATGGTGTTGCCAATACTCCTGAAAAAGTTGAAAAATACCTTCGCACCATACATTCAAAAGCTGTACAGGTAGATTCAATGATTGATGATTTACTGTTATATTCAAAACTTGATTTAAAGCAGATTCCCTTTAACTTCGAAAAAACCGATGTTGTTAAATACTTTGAATATTGTATAATGGAAAACGAACCGGAACTGGAAAAACATAATATAAAATTGGAATTTCAAAACAATCTTGTTAAAGAAA
The DNA here is from genome assembly GCF_000237085.1 of Acetivibrio clariflavus DSM 19732. GTDB lineage: Bacteria > Bacillota > Clostridia > Acetivibrionales > Acetivibrionaceae > Acetivibrio > Acetivibrio clariflavus. Next base: position 3,897,362 of record NC_016627.1, read on the forward strand.
CCTACGCCATGATTGACAGAGAAAGGCTCAGACGGGTTATTACCAATATTATAGACAATTCAAAGAAATATATGAACAAAAGTGAAGGAAAAATCCAAATCATCCTTAGAGAAACCAGCACAACGGTAATAATTGAAATTTCCGACAATGGTGCTGGTATTCCCAAAGAAGCCTTGCCTCATATATTCAGCCGCTTCTACCGTGCCGATACCGCAAGAAGCAAAATAAAAGGAAGCGGTTTAGGTCTTGCCATAGCAAAACATATTGTTGAAGAACATGGCGGTCTAATATGGGCCAGAAGTATTGAAAATGAAGGAACAAGCATAATGATATCTTTAAAAAAAATACAGGAAAGTGAGGATTGTAAATGAAAAAAATACTTATTGTCGAAGATGACCAGAGTATAGGCGAACTTGAAAAAGACTATTTAGAGATAAACGGCTTTTCAGTTAAAATATGCAACGATGGTATAAGCGGCTTAAATTGCATAAAAGAAGAAGAATTTGACTTATTGATTTTGGATATTATGCTTCCCGGTATAGATGGCTTTGAAATACTCAGACAAATCAGAGACACAAAGGATATTCCCATTTTACTTGTGTCAGCAAAAAAAGAGGAAATTGACAAAATAAGAGGACTTGGCCTCGGGGCAGATGACTATATAACCAAACCTTTCAGTCCGGGAGAACTGGTAGCCAGGGTAAACGCCCATATATCAAAGTATGAAAGACTAAAAAGCAAATACTCAGATAAAAACCAACTTGAGATCGTTAGTGTAAGAGGACTTGAAATCCAAAAAGACTCCAGAAGAGTATTTGTAAACGGTAAGGAAATCAATATGGCACAAAAAGAATATGAACTTCTTTTATTTCTTGTTCAAAACCCCAATAGAGTATTTGGCCGGGAGGAACTTTTTGAACGTATATGGGGATTGGACTCTTTAGGTGATGCTGCCACTGTTACTGTACACATTGCAAGAATCAGGGAAAAGATCGAAGCAGATCCTTCCAACCCTCAATATATAGAAACGGTTTGGGGAGCAGGATATAGGTTCAGAGTCTGATATTTCAGACTTAAATCCAACCTCCCCTGTCCCTTTTATACCTTTTCCAACCTCTAACCTCTGATCTCTAACTTCTAACCTCCAACCTCTAACTTCTAATTTCTAAGCTCCAAATTGCACTTCACAAAGCTGACTGTACAATCCATCCTGGTTGATAAGTTCCTCATGGGTTCCTGACTCAACAATTTCCCCATCTTTCAATACCAGGATCTGATCAGCCTGTTTAATTGTAGAAAGCCTGTGGGCAATGACAATAATGGTCCGACTTCCTGCCAGTTCCTGTATAGCTTGTTGAATCTCAATTTCTGTCTGAACATCAACTGATGAGGTTGCTTCATCCAATATCAAAATGGGAGTGTCACGAAGAACAGCTCGCGCTATGGAAAGACGCTGTTTTTGCCCCCCTGAAAGTTTTACTCCTCTCTCACCTATGACCGTATCATACCCCTGTGGCAAATCCATAATAAAATCATGTGCTCTTGCTATTTTTGCAGCTCTGACTATATCTTCAAAGGAAGCCTCTTTACTTCCGTAGGCAATATTTTCAGCCACACTTCCATTGAACAGAAATATATCCTGAAGCACAATGCTGATTTGGTTTCTGAGAGAAGCTACTGTCATATCTTTTAAATTTATGCCATCAAGAAGTATTTGTCCCTCTGTCGGATCATAAAACCGTGCTATAAGGCTTATTATGGTAGTCTTCCCAACCCCGGTAGGACCTACTAAAGCTATCATTTTCCCTGGTTTTGCCGTAAAACTGATTTTTTTAAGTACCGGGCTTTCAGGAATGTAATGAAAACTCACATCTTTAAAGGTAATTTCACCTTTTGACCGGCCAATATCTCTTGCACCTTTACTGTCAACAATATCAGGCTGGGTATCCAAAAGTTCGAAAATTCTTTCGGCTCCTGCCGCAGCCTGCTGTAAATCTTCAATTACCCTTGCGAGTGTAGTAATTGGCTGATAAAAAAGACTTAGAAACATTATAAATGCTACAATATCCGCTACCGAAACATAATTCCTTACAGCAAGCAATCCCCCGCATCCAACAACAATAACTGTTCCTAATGAACTTACCATTTCAACAACGGGATGAAATATAGCAGAAAGCTTTAAAGCCCTTAGTATCGAAGATGTATACTTTCTTGCTCTTTTCTCAACTCTTTTGCTTTCCCTTTTCTGCTGGTTAAAAACCTGGATTTCTTTCATACCGGATATATTGTCCTGCACTACAGCATTCAGGTCTCCCAAAGTAGCCTGGGCCTTTCTGAAATTGGGCTGTATTTTTTTTACAAAAAATATTCCGCCAAAGATCAAAAAAGGTATGGGAATAAGAGTAAGGGCTGCCAAAAGCGGATTAATTACAAACAGCAAAGTCCCGGTTCCAGCAAGAATAAGTATATTTGTCACAAGATCGGGAACAGCATGGGCTATAAGGACCTCTAATGCTGCTGTATCATTAATCGCTCTCGACATTAGCTGTCCCGTCTGCTTATCCTGATAAAAACTTAAGGACAACTTCTGCAAATGTTCATATACCAATACTCTCATATCTGCAACCAGCTTCCATGCTGCCACATGGCTTAGATATCGATATAAATAGGTAAATACCGCTCTGGCTATGTATGCGCCAATAAGAATAAGTGCAATATTTCGTATGCTGGGCATCTTACCGGCAATATCTTCTTCCGATAATAAATTGATTAATTCCCTTACCTTCCAGGGAGTAACAAGATTCAGTACGGATATTGCCAGCAAACTTATGCCAGTAATAATCAAATATTTCCAGTAAGGTTTTCCCTGTTTCAATATTCGTATAAAATTCTTCAATTTCTTTCCCTCCATTAAAAACTTAAAACAACTTCAAAAGCAGCCCTTTCAATAGCTGCATATAATATATAGTCTAATTTTGAAACTTTCAAAGCAAAAAGAAAACAAAAATCAGATTTTAATGTTTTTATTCAACGGATAATAAAAGTTTAAAGGCTTTTTCAAACTTTTCATCCTGTTCCTTTGATCTTTTTGAAGGTCCCGATATTCTGCCTCCAGACCGCCGTATCTTTTGTGCAAGGTGCCTTTCAAATAAAAGCCTGTCCATATTTTTATCGGAATAAATTATTCCGTCATAGTTTATCGCTATAGCACCCTTAGCAAGAGCCATAGCAGCAACACCATAATCCTGTGTTACTACTATATCACCTTTTTCTGCTTTGTTAATAAGGGCAAAATCCACCGAATCCCTGGCCTTATCAACAATTACTACTTCCGAGTATCCATCATCAATTTCATGACTGGTATCTATAAGCATTATTACTTTTACATTTTTGGACTTTGCTATATTCACTATAATTTCTTTAACAGGACAAGCATCAGCATCAACAAGTATTTTCATGTTGTTTAAAAACCTTCTCTACAAGTATGTGAAGTAATAGAATATCTATATTATACTCGCTATAAATTACTTTTGTCCATTTAAACCATAACTTAAAATTATAAATATTCTAAAAGAAATAAAAATACGTGATGGACTATAAGCACCACCACGTATTTTGAAACTTCAGGCTTTAAATTCTGCCTCTTTGAGCAACCTCAAGATAATTCTGCATTGCATCTCTGTCAACACAAAATTCCAAAGCACTTTCTTTTGTTATCTTATTCTGCATATAGAGGTCTCCGATGCTTTTATCCAACAACTGCATTCCAATGTTTCCTCCGGTCTGAATACATGTATTGATACTTTGTGTCTTCCCTTCCCGGATAAGATTGCTTATTGCCCGTGTAACAATCATTATTTCATGGGCAGCAACTCTTCCTTTACCACTTGCATCGGGAATCAATCTTTGTGATATTACAGCCTTTAGAGCCGTTGAAACCTGTATTCTTATCTGTTGCTGCTGATGAGGTGGAAATACGTCTATTAATCTGTCCAGCGTCTTTGCAGCTCCAAGAGTATGAAGCGTTGAAAGAACAAGATGCCCTGTCTCAGCAGCTGTCACTGCTATACTTATTGACTCCACATCTCTCATTTCACCAATAAATATTACATCAGGGTCTTCTCTCAGTGCAGCTCTCAGAGCACTTTCATAGGTCTTGCTGTCGTTACCGATTTCTCTCTGATTCACAATACACTTGTCATGTTTGAAAATATACTCTATAGGATCTTCAAGGGTTAATATATGACCATACCGTTTTGAATTAATCTCATTTATAATAGCAGCCATTGTAGTAGATTTCCCGCTTCCTGTAGGCCCGGTAACAAGTATAAGACCTTCTTTAAATTCACAAATTTGCTTTATAACCGGCGGGAGATTAAGTGAATCAATGGTAGGAATGTTTGAAGCCAGAGTTCGAAATACCAAAGACACTGAACCTCTTTGTAAAAAAGCATTAACCCTGAACCTTGAAACATCCGGAACAGTAATTGAAAAATCAACTTCTCCATAAGTCATCAAACGTTCAAACTTTTCATTATCCATGCTAGCTTTCGCATACTGCAATGTATCTTCCATTGTTAGCTTTGGTGCATCGATTTCTTTAACATTGCCGTTTACTCTGAATGAAGGTGCTCGTGCTACAGTTAGGTGCAAATCAGAAGCTTTCAATTCTGTAGCCATTTTTAACAACGAAGTTAACTCTATTGCCATAGTATATGCCCTCCTGCATTTTTTATTGTATAGTCGGAATATAGAGAGATGCTGCAAAGCGATTCAAGTGCTGCACGTTTAATTCACTATTTAAATGTTAGAAATTTTAATGTAATATATAAAAAACTAAAACAAATTTTTTGTGATATAATTGAATATCGAAAAAAAACATGTAAATATTTACACCTATTTTATTAATGATACAATACTGGTTTGGATAAGGATTTTGTCAGTTTAACGAATTAATAAATATACATATATATGTGACCAAACCCTTAAAAAAGCAATTTTACCGCTTTACCAGCAGAATAACTTCATGCGTCATGTAACAGTAACATTTTACCAAAACAGCATTTGCGCACAGTTTAAAGCCATAACTAGATAGAAGCTTCTATATTGAAACAGATTGTGAAATCGGCTAAATTTGAAAAAATATTATTGATTTTCGACATATTTGGGTTTATACTTTTAAAAAAAAGTATGTTAAAATGTTAACCATGCGTATTTATGTACTAATAAAAAAACAATCTTTTATAAATATGCGATAAATATTAATAAAAATAAAAAATGGAGGTAAATTATGGTTACAAGTAAGTCAAAAGTGGCTATAATAGGAGCAGGTTTTGTTGGTGCTTCAACAGCTTTCGCTATGTCCTTGCAGCAAATAGCGACAGAAATTGTATTAATTGATGTAAACAAAGAAAAAGCTTATGGTGAAGCCTTGGACATAAACCATGGTATTTCATTCGTAGGCCAAATGGCAGTTTACTCAGGAGATTATTCTGATGTTAAAGACTGCGACGTAATAATTATCACAGCAGGTGCTAACAGAAAACCAGGCGAAACACGTCTGGACCTTGCTAAAAAGAATGTTGCAATCGCAAAAGACATAACACAAAACATTATGAAATACTATACTCGCGGTGTAATACTTGTTGTATCCAATCCAGTTGATATCCTTACTTATATGATCACAAAATGGTCCGGACTTCCAAACGGAAGAGTTATGGGTTCCGGAACAGTTCTTGACAGCTCAAGATTCAGATATCTCTTAAGTAAAAAACTCAATGTCGACGTTAGAAATGTTCACGGATATATTATAGGTGAACATGGTGACTCACAGCTTCCTGTATGGAGTGCTACACATATAGCTGGACAGAATATCAATGAATATTGCCAGGGTCCAAACGGTATTCTTACTCCTGAAGATAAATTGGCAATTGCAGAAGAAGTTAAAAAAGCAGGTGCTGAAATAATTAAAAACAAAGGCGCTACATATTACGCAATTGCTATTACAATTAATGCAATTGTTGAATCTCTCCTCAAAGACCAAAACACCATTAGAACAGTAGGCAGCGTAATTAATGGCAACTACGGAATTGAAGATGTTGCTTTGAGCCTTCCTTCAATAGTTAATTCCGGGGGCGTACAAAGTATAATACCTCTTACACTCTCCCCTGAAGAAGAAGCAGCATTAAGAGCTTCTGCAGATAGTTTAAAAGCTATTCTCAATGAAGTAAAAGATATATAATAAAAAAACAGACGATACAGGAGGTTTTTATAATGGATTACAGAAAAGAGTCTTTGAGACTCCACGGTGAATGGAAAGGAAAAATCGAAGTAATAAGCTCTGTACCTGTTAAGACTAAGGAAGATTTGTCTTTAGCATACACTCCAGGTGTTGCTGAGCCTTGTCTTGCTATACAGAAAGATCCTGATTTATCTTATACATTGACAAGAAGAGGTAACTTAGTTGCTGTTATCACTGACGGTACAGCTGTCCTCGGTCTTGGAGATATAGGTCCTGAAGCAGGTATGCCTGTTATGGAAGGTAAATGCGTTCTCTTTAAAACTTTCGGAAATGTAGATGCTTTTCCTCTCTGCATAAGATCAAAAGATGTCGATGAAATAGTTCATACCATAAAACTTCTCTCCGGAAGTTTTGGCGGTATTAATCTAGAAGATATATCCGCTCCAAGATGTTTCGAAATTGAAAAAAGACTTAAAGAAGAATGTGACATTCCTATATTCCATGATGACCAGCACGGAACAGCAATCGTTACTCTTGCTGCAATGATAAATGCATTGAAAATCGTAAATAAAGATATAAAAGACATATCTGTAGTTGTTAACGGCTCAGGTGCAGCAGGAATAGCAATAACAAAACTTTTGATGAGCATGGGTCTTAAAAAGGTAATCCTCTGCGATACAAAAGGTGCTATATACGAAGGTAGAGAGGGCCTCAATCCTATAAAAGAAGAGATGGCTAAAATCTCAAACCTTGACAAAATTAAAGGTTCATTGGAAGAAGTAATTAAAGGAGCTGACGTTTTCATAGGTGTTTCTGTTGCTAATACGGTAACAAAAGAAATGGTTAAGAGCATGGCAAAAGATCCATTAATCTTTGCTATGGCAAATCCAGTTCCTGAAATTATGCCTGAAGACGCTAAAGAAGCCGGTGCAAAAGTTGTTGGAACCGGCCGTTCAGACTTCCCGAACCAGATCAATAACGTACTTGCATTCCCAGGTATCTTCAGAGGTGCCCTTGATGTAAGAGCAAGAGACATTAACGACGAAATGAAGATAGCAGCTGCAAAAGCTATAGCTTCTCTCGTTAGTGATGAAGAATTAAATCCGGATTATGTAATTCCTGCTCCATTTGATCCTAGAGTAGGTCCTACTGTTGCAAAAGCTGTTGCTGAAGCTGCAAGAAAATCCGGAGTTGCAAGAATATAATTAAATTATAATAATAAAAGCAATAAAAATGCGGGTAGGAAAACAAACCTACTCGCTTTTTATTGCAGCCAATCTTTTTTTGCAAATAATTACCTTATGAAACAAATTACAGCTAAAATACTTGCCAAGTCATAATTAAAGACCTCTATATACGGCAAAACACAGTTTATTAAACTTCCAATAACAAAAACAGAATAAAAAAATATATATACTTATTTTCAAAAAATTGATAAAATATAGATGTTAAAATAATTTATATATATTTGCATTTACACATAATACATATCGTATACAGATATATAATATTTTTATAAAACTCTTCAAATATACATACTAAGCTTACAAACAATTTTCATAAGAAATTTCGGAAAATTGTCAAACTACCATTTCTAATAATCTAATTGACAAATATTGTAGAAGAAATCAAATTAACCGTGAAGTCAAACCGTACGAAATTGTCCGTATATAAAATTAAGATTGCTTTAGTAATGAATATATTCATCTTTATTAAGGGAGGTTTATTAAATGATACGCAATGTGTCAAAAGTATTGATTTGTATTCTTTTTATTCTAATTTCGTTAACTTGTCCGACAAATGTGAGAATTGAGGCAGCATCTGTAGAGTACAAGTTCGATTTTGGTGCCGGGTATGTCGAACCGGGTTATATAGGTGTCAGTGCTTCAACGGCTTACAACAGAACTCGAGGATATGGCTTCAATACCCCAGAGAACATGCGAAATGTTACTGCCTCCGGAACCGGTGTTGCAAGCGATGCCGTTCAGTTTCTTACCTATGGAATAAAAAGCAATAACACCTTCAACGTCGATCTTCCCAATGGGCTTTATGAAATAAAAGTAACTTTAGGAAATACTTCAAGGGCAAGTGTTGCAGCTGAAGGCGTTCTGCAAATCATAAATATGACAGGTAATGGCGCTGTTGATAAATTCCAAATTCCTATAACAGACGGTCAGTTAAACATACTTGTTACTGCAGGAAAAGAAGGCACACCTTTTACACTTAGTGCACTTGAAATAAGGAAAATATCCGATAATCCAGTCACCAACAGAACTATTTGGATAGGCGGCGATTCAACAGCTTGCAATTATTATCCGCTGGATACAAGCGAACAATGCGGTTGGGGGCAATTACTGCCGAAATTTGTCGATACATCATTATTTCAAATAAGAAACATGGCAGCCAGCGGACAATGTGCAAGAGGTTTTCGTGATGACGGACAATTTGAAGCAATAATGAAATATATAAAGCCTGGAGATATATTCTTACTTGAGTTTGGCATAAATGATACCAATCCCAAAAATGATACTACAGAAGATCAATTTAAAGAAATAATGACTGATATGGTTGTAAAAGTTAAATCTACCGGTGCTACAATGGTTTTAGTTACTCCGCAAGGCAGAGCAACCGATTTCAATGGTAACATACATACTGCTGTAAACAGATGGTACAGGAATACCACTATACAAGTTGCAAGAGAGCAAAACGTCAGACTGTGTGATCTCAACGTTTTAAGTTCTGCATATTTTACTTCTATTGGCCAGGAGGCAACTCTTGCACTTTATATGCCCGGGGATACTCTCCATCCAAACCGTGCAGGAGCAACCGAGCTTGCCCGATTGGTAGCCAATGATTTAAAAGACCTTTTTACCTTAACACCTACAGCTACTGCCCAACCAACATATTCTCCTACTCCCACCGGTACAGCTCCTCAAATAATGGGCGATATAGATGGAGATGGAAGTGTTACATCAATAGATTTTGCATTGTTAAAAAAATATTTGCTTTCCGGCATACCGGATTTGAGCAATGTTTGGTATGCAGATGTAAACAGCGATGGAAGTGTCAATTCAATAGATTATGCTTTTATAAAAGCATATTTGCTCGGAATGATAAAAGAATTTCCAGGCTCTGCTCAGCCTCCCGACAATAATTTATATACCGAAATTTACGAAGCTGAAAATGCATTTATTTACCATGGTATTTTTGAAAACATCCATACAGGCTACAGCGGAAGCGGATATGTCAACTATGATAACGAAGTGGGTTCATATGTGGAGTGGTATGTCAATGTACCGGTAACCAGTTGGTATAGCCTGACTTTTAAATATGCCAATGGAACAACTGCCAACAGACCTATGTCAATAATGGTTAACGGAAATATGGCGCAGAGCAGCATGGACTTCTATCCTACTGCCAGTTGGACCACCTGGAGTGAATCAAGCATAGTTCTAAAACTCAACCAAGGGCAAAATGTCATCAGAGCAACAGGCATTACTACTAATGGCGGACCAAATGTTGACTACTTAAAAATATCCCAAACAACTGGTGAACCAACAAATACTCCAATTCCATATGTTACTCCGTCTCCATCGGCATATCCAACTACATCTAATATACCTACAATATATTTAGCCGGTGATTCCACCGTCCAAAGTTATAATTCTTCTTATTACCCACAAGCCGGCTGGGGACAAGTAATCAGTGATTATTTTACTTCCGACGTTAAGTTTGTAAATAAAGCCATCGCCGGAAGAAGTGCAAAAAACTTTGTTGAACAGGGAAGGTTAGATGAAATCCTCAATATGATTAAAGAGGGAGACTACTTGTTTATCCAATTCGGTCATAATGACGCAACCATTAGTAATCCTGACCGATACGCAGCTCCCTATACCACCTACAAAGAGTATCTTGCAAAATTTGTTGACGGAGCAAGGGCAAAAGGAGCCATTCCAGTATTAATAACGCCGGTTGCACGGCTTAATTACAAAAACAATACCTATGTTAACGACTTTCCTGACTATTGTAATGCAATGAAGCAAGTTGCAGCAGAGAAAAATTGTGCAATCATAGACCTGATGACCAAATGCTTAAATTATTACAGTACCCTTGATTACAACAAAGTATTTACTTTCTACATGGTATCATCCAATGGAGCCGATTACACCCACTTTACCGAGACAGGTGCCAGAGAAGTTGCAAAATTGGTAGCCCAAGGTGTAAAAGAATTAAATCTCCCCATTTCAAAATATGTTAAATAAACTTCTTTTACGCACTCACCATAGCAAGTGTTTTTTCTTTCAAAAGCTTCGCATGCAAATCAGGCTAAAGCAGATAACAGAAAAACAAATGCCATGTTAAAAACTAAAGATAGGACATTAATGAATCCATGAATGAACATACAAATCCATATATTATGCGTACGCTTATAGCAATCCCCAAGAATCATGCCAACAATCAAACAACAAAGCAACTGCATAGTACTAAAGCTTATTCCTTCCCGGGAGATACTTACATGCCCCAAAGCAAATAGTACTGCACTGATAGCAACAGAAATGCTAAGTGTATATTTACCCTTAATATCAAATTCATAATCTTTCCCACCGGCAAGAATCAACACGGTAATTGGTAAAGATCTAAATAAGATTTCTTCACCCAAACCTGAAAAAAAGAGCTGAAATATAAAATCATCCAGTTCAAATTTTCGATAAGCACCCATGATTGCAGTAATAAGTGAAATAAGAAGCGCATATGTCGCACCAAGGATAATGTATCGCCTACTCGCCTTATAGTTTTTATTCCAATAACCAAAATCCAATTTCTTCGTTCGATAAATAATCATTGTCGGAATAAACAATATAAGAAACTGCATTGTGTGATGAATCATCAGGTAGCAACTATTTGTAAGCCCGGTTACTGCTTTTGCTACTACATCAATTAGCAGCACTTCCATTAGCTTATTATAAAAGAACTGGAATACCATCAATCCAAGAGCAGCTATAACTACTTTCAAAATGCTTCTCCGATTGCTGACCACTCTCTCATTGCTCGCTTTTACTTCCATCATCACTCTTTATCCCCCCAAAAATTCTTCCTTATTCCAACAAAAAATAATGATCAATCAGCTATAAACAATTTATATTTTATTTACTCCTCTTTGAATGGTGCAATGAATAAATCATCATTTCCACCACATATAATACATAAAATATAAATGTTATCGTATTAATCCAAGTAAATGTACCTTCAGGACGATTGAGAGCATGCCACAAGAAAACCACTGCCACAATCAATATAACAGTTGCAATAATTTACAAGGCAAGCGTGTGACATATCCTATTCAATTAAACTTTAATTTAACTTAAATCAAACTTTCATCTATATCAAGTCCGGCCATTCTCATTAAATAGATGGCATTTCGCGTTGTGGAAACGCCTTTTCTCAGCTTGTAATCAAAATAGATTTTGTTATCTTTGTAATACTCTTCAAAATGATAATTTTTAATCTTTGGATTCTTTTGCTCTAAATCGCATAATTCAAAATCATGGGTTGAAACCATTCCTATGGACTTTGTCTTGCACAATTCTTCAATCAATACCCTTGCACCGGTATGGCGGTCTCTTGAATTGGTTCCTTTAAAAATTTCATCCAGAAGGAAAAATACTTTTTTGCCTTCCTTTGCTTCTTTAAGTATTTCCTTAATTCTCAATAATTCCGCATAGAAGGATGATATACTTTTTCCTAAATTATCACTTACCCTCATGCAGCTATGTATATCCATAACAGATGCACGAAAATCCCTGGCACAAACCGGAGCCCCAGCATAGGCCAGAACCAGGTTTATTCCTGCTGTTCTTAAAAGTGTACTCTTTCCCGACATATTTGAGCCGGTAATAAGCAGTACCTTAACCGGAGAACTAAAATTCAAATGGTTACATACTCTGTTGGACGTTATAAGAGGATGTCCAATATTTAAAGCCTCAAATTTGCTTATTTCATCTTCATTTATCTCCGGCATAACCCAATCGGGATTGTCATGCCTTATTATTGCTAGACTGGATAGTGCTTCAACTTCACCTACCCCCTCAAGCCATGCCTCCAGATATTTTCCTGAAGCAGCCTTCCATTTTTCAAGAATTATCATATTGCGATAATCCCAAAGGGTAAGAAGATTAAAAATCAAATATAAGGGAACATGCCTGCTGGAAATGGAATCAATTATTTTTGCCAAACCATTGATTTGCTCATAAGCAGGCTTTCCTGTTTTTCCTGCCATTCTGCTTTGAATTTCCTTAAGTAAATCTGATTGAAAATTTTTATTTTCAAAAATTTTTATCATGTTTCTATAAACGCCAATATCCTTGCTGAACCGATCCGATATTTTAAAAATCTCATTTCTTTCTCTATTTTTATACTTCAACATAAAATATTGAATTAGTACTAAAAACGCCGGAACATAGTAAGGTACTACTTCAGTATTAAAAGCTAATATCAGAGATGGTATAGTAATAACAGGAAGCAATTTGACAACTATGACAAGCCAAGGCTTTTCATAAAACTCATACTGTTCCTTTGCCCAATTAATAAGATTTTGCGGATCACTAATTTTTTCAGACACAACCAGGCTTTCAGCCAGGAACTTCTGCCTCCAGCCAGGATTCGCAGCCAGTTCCTTAACCGCCTCCTGTCTCTTTTTTATTAGTTCGGGTTCCTTACTGTATCCCAATAATAATTTGCTCAATGCCTTCCTGCCCAAAAAGGTATTGGCGACATTAATCCACTGAAACAGGGACCTGTCCCCAAAAATATCAAGGTCATAAGCATATTTATGATTTTCGTCGAGAAAATCCTTTCCACTGTCCTGAAAACACTCCCATTCTCCGTTTAAGCGTTTTAAAGAATCCTCATTTATTTTTACAAATATGGATGAGTACAGTCTGGCTTTAAACAATTTATCGTGCTCATTCATCAAATAGGCAAAAGTGACCAAAAACGCTATAATAATTGCAGCCATTATAAAATAGTACCTGATGATAAACAAAAATACCGTTAATGCAATCCCCGTGATAAATACTGCTAATCTCAAATTGCTGACAACATCAATTGCCTTTGAATATTTTTCATATAAAAGAGAATATTTTTTTCTTCTTCTTTCGTACTTCTCTTTTGCAACCATTAACTCATCCCCTTAATTTCCCTGTTTTATCCCGTGTATTAAGCCATAAATATAGAAAATCGCTAATATTATTCTTTTATATTCTTGGTATAAATTATAATAACACAATAAAACCCTATTACATACACAAAAAACTAAAATAAATATATTGTTTTTTACAGTTTAATATTACTCATATTTTGAAAGTAAACCCTTATTTGTATAATGAAACATACTTAAAATTCATTTTATGCAAATCTGTCAATACAGATTCATACTTATACAATTCAGGCTTAAACCTTCAACACAAGAGTTTTGGCGCACTTAACCATAGTTTAAATAAAAATATATATTCTTTTGGCCTTAAACACTTGAAGTATAAAGATATTTGGTAGTATAATATAGTTTAAGGTTAAACTTGTTTTTCCTGAGATTATTTAATAAAAATTCAATACTGTAAGTTAAATTTTAGAAAAAGTAATCATTTCAGCTAACACACTATAGTTCCTGCTTTCGATAAAGCATTTTTTTGAAGAACAGTTTGTTAAAAAATAAACTATCTGTATAAGATTAAGCAATCCTTTTAGAACAACAAGTATATTTACAAATTTTAAAAAATAAATAGGAGGAATTTATCTTGTTTAAATTACAAACGCTCAATAAAATTTCACCTGTAGGTTTGGAAGTATTTGATAAGGCAAAATATGAAATATCTACAGAGTTGAATGATCCAGATGCAATAATTGTTAGAAGTGCCAATATGCACGATATGGAATTTTCCAGCAATCTTAAAGCAATAGCAAGAGCCGGGGCAGGAGTTAACAATATCCCCATAGAAAAATGTACAGAAAAAGGGATTGTCGTTTTTAATACCCCTGGTGCTAATGCAAATGCAGTTAAGGAACTCGTTATTGCCGGTCTTTTGATTTCATCAAGAAAAGTCATCAATGGAATACAATGGGCTCAATCCCTTAAAGGTAACGGCAGTGAAGTTGAAAAAATGGTTGAAAAGGGAAAATCACAGTTTGAAGGCCCTGAAATTAAAGGTAAAAGATTGGGAGTTATAGGCTTAGGTGCTATAGGGGTTATGGTTGCAAATGATGCTCTTGCTCTCGGTATGGATGTTATCGGATTTGACCCATATATATCCATCAGTGCCGCTTGGGAACTTTCCAGCAATGTACATAGGGCTTCAAGTCTTGAAGAATTGATATCAACTTCCGATTACATTACAATTCACGTGCCCTTTATGGAAAGTACAAAAAATATGATCAACAAAGATATGTTCAGTATTATGAAAAAGGGCGTTCGCTTATTAAACTTCGCAAGGGGTGGCCTTGTTAACAACCAAGATCTTTTGGAGGCTATAGATAATGGTACAATAGCCTGTTATGTAACCGACTTCCCATCCGATGAACTGCTGGGAATAGAAAACATCATTGCAATACCTCATCTTGGTGCATCAACCCCTGAATCGGAAGAAAACTGTGCATTAATGGCTGCTATGCAATTACGTGATTTCCTTGAAAAAGGTCATATAAAAAACTCTGTTAACTTCCCTGATTCGGAGTTGGCACGTTCCGGCGATACAAGAGTACTTGTAGCCCATGATAATATTCCAAACATGTTTGGACAGATAACTTCCCTTATAGCTTCATATAAAATAAATATCGGCGATATGTTAAGCCGTCACAAAAATAAAATTGGTTATACTATTTTGGATATTGAAGGTTCAATACCAGAAGAAGCAGTTAAAGGATTAAAAGCAATAAACGGTGTCAGAATGGTAAGGGTGATAGAAAAAACTTGAGGGGCATCAATTTAGCCCCTCTTTTTATTTTAAGCTATAATTCTACTGCTTTATATTATAAAAAAATAAGATCTATTATGATTTTAGTTCAATCATACTCTTTGTCATTAATTAATATTATTCCATATTTACCTATTGCAGCTTTATCGACCTGACTCTATATCTATATATCCCCGAAGGAGCATTTACCGCAAAAACCTCACCCTTCTTCTTGCATAGCAAAGCCTTTCCCATTGGAGACAGAATCGTAATACAGTCATGTTCAGTATTAACAGCTTCCGGTTCAATCAGCATATAATTAAAAATTTCATTTTCTTCAACATCTTCTATCTCAACAAGACTATTTAAACAAACAAACGGGAATTCATTCTCGGATACTTCAGAAAATGACACGTTTTTTACAGCACTATCCAAATTGCTTATGTAATTGTTAATTAACTCTTCAAACTCATCCCTTTGCTTATTATACTCAGGGAAGTATGAGTTGATAATATTGTTTTTCCTTTCCTCAAAATCCACTAAATGAGCAAGTAAATTTTCATAAGCAGATTTTGTAATTATGACTTTCTCCTGCATAAAAATACCTCCATTCTACAAGTAATTAAATGGAATTTTCCTCAAAAAAAAGCAAAGGCACTTTGCCCCAAAAAGGCAAAGTACCATATGTAATATCATACCATATTTGTTGTGCTGTGTCAAAAAATTTAAAATACTTTAAAAAATCTTACTTAAATTTGTTAACATAATACATCTATAAATCATTTCGCTTCAATGAACTGAACCAATTCTTGATTGAATATTTCACGCTGATCATAGAACAGGAAATGCCCACACTTGTCAATAGGTATTAGCTTGGAATTTCTGATACTATTCTTTTGAGCTATGGCCAAAGGAAATAGACATACCCTATCATTAATACCGTGAAGAATCAAAGTTGGAACCTTTATAGCAAATAAATCATTAAATAGTTCTTCTTCCCCCAACCATGTTTTCGCTATGGCTACAGTAGACCAACTCGCTGCCTGAAGCCCCAATTGAAAAATCCAATCGGAGAAGGGTGCACTGACCGGATTATAAAAAATCATATTACCAAATCCTCTCAACATGCTGGGCCGATCGGTGTATGTACCCTGGATGATATTAATTATAGTCTGTTTTGGCAAACCATATGGGAAATACGGGCGATGGATAAGACTGGGGGCCGCCGCAGCAAACAGAGCAAGTTTTGACACCCCATAACCATCGTGTCTTGCCATATACCTTACACAAATTGCACCTCCTGTTGAATGCCCTCCAAGAACAATATTCTGCAATTTAAGTGTTTCAATAACAACTCTAATGTCATCGGACAATCGGTTATAATCATAACCTGTCCAAGGCTTGTCTGACTGTCCGAATCCCCTGCAATCCATTCCAATACACCTATATCCCAGTTGGGGCAATAGATTAAACTGATATTCAAACAATTTATGATTGCCCGGCCAGCCGTGAATAAATAGAATTGTCTTGGTGCCTTCAGGATTTATATCTTCTACATATACCTTTACATTCTTTTCAACTTCAATATACAATCCCATATAATTTCTCCTCAATCTATGAAAATTTCTCGTATTATAAGTATTCATTGAAGAATTGCAGTGTGATTATAAAATTTTGCTTTTCCGGCTCTTATGAATTTCGATAAAATTGGAAGGATAAAGAAAAACCGCCTGAAAGATTTAAGTTAAATCTTTCAGGCGGTTTGTTTCATACTATTATTATCTGTCCAAATACTCAAAACACTTCGCAATCATTGTAAAGAGTTCAGCCCTTGTGACGTTTTTATCGGGCATGAAAGTATTGTCATTATAACCCTTTATTATTCCCAAATTACATGCCGTATTGACATACCTCTTAGACCATGAGGCAATCTTTTCGTCATCTGCGAAAGAATTAACAGAAATATCCGACGGTTCGAATTTGAAAGTCTTCATCAGCATTATAACTACTTCCTGTCTTGTTACATTTCTTGAAGCCCTAAAAGTATTGTCCTCATATCCGCTTACCACTTTCATGTCTAAAGCGGTCTTTAGAAATCCCTTCACCCAATCGGGTATTTCATTTTTATCTGCAAAATCAAATTGGGGATTTTCCGCCGGGCCATATCCAATTGCCTTCATAAGTGCTGTTATAGCTTCTGCCCTGGTTATATTATTATCAGGCTTTATTGTTCCATCGGGATAGCCTTGGACAACTCCCATACTTATCAGTCTTAAAATATATAGTTTTGCCCAGTGTGTGTCTATATCCTTCGGAACCTGAATGTTACCTGTTGGTGGTGTAGATATTGGAGTTACTTGTTCTGGCGGTAACGTTGGTATTACTGGAAATTCAGTAGATGTCGGTATCGGTGTTGAGGTAACTGTTGGTGTCGAAAATGGTGTTGGAGTTAAAGTTGGTGTAAAATTCGAAGTTGGAGTAGGAATCGAAGTTGGAGTAATAATCGAAGTTGGAGTAGGAGTTACTGTAGGTGTTGATGTTGGTATAACTGACGGTATCGCAGCCTTTCCGATCACAACTGCACCATTGTTATATAAAATTCCTTTAATTTCATCAATTCCTGTTGTGAATACAGCAGATCTGGAAAGGTTATATGTAAGGAAAGATACACCGTCACTGGCATTGTCAGCAATAGTAAATTTAATATATGCCATTGTACCGTCATTTTTTATTACTCTGCTTTCGTCAGCCGGTGCTTCAAAAACCATTGCCACAAAACCTTTAGTATTATTCACATTGGAGTAAAAATCACTCGGATTGATTATCAATTCTCCCGGTGTAATACTCACTGAACTAAATATTTCAGGATTAAAATCCACCCAAAAGCTGCATGTATAAATCCCTGATTCAGGGACGTTTTTAACTGTCAAAGGTACTGTAACAGTCGTGCCTTTTTCTCCTCTTAAAACAGCAAGATTTACCTGCATTGAATCATCGGCATATGTAAATGAAGTAAACAAGTAGCATACAGTTAAAACCGTTACTATAACAATGCACCATACTTTACGGAAACTAAACAGCCTGTCCTTTATACCCATCTATTAATCCTTCCTTTCTCGGAAAACGTTTGATAATATAGAAATAATTTCTATACAGTAAAAATAACAACCCTTCCACTAGATATATTTTTATTATACAATAAATATCTCATCGTTGCCATAGTCTAAAGTCCATAACCGCATCCGGCTATATCAAGCAGCCTTTTCTCATTAATATTATAGACTACTCTGCTATGGAATAAAAAATAATTACGCCTTTTTATCAGATAAAAAAGGCGTAATCCATATAAGTTAAATTTCTTATTAATTTATTTCTTCAGCATAATGTTCCGGATAGAAGCTGATAAGCCATTTATCATACATTAAGCTATTCTTTTAAAAGTGCTCCTTCCCTGTAATTGTTCATCGGATCCCACAAAAACCACTCTTCAAAACCGGCATCATATACTGCCTGAATTTGCTGTCTAACCTGTTCATCTTCATAATACTGCCAATTCCCCGCGCCAATCCATGTTGCGGTAAAGTCCTGCAAATAGGTCCTAAGTATGGGTTTATGTCCCTCAACTTTCTCATACCTTGCCTTAGCTTTGAGCAGAGTATTTTTTACAACTCCATAGGGGTCCAGGTCAGGTTTTGGAAATTTGACATTGTTAATAATCTGTCCGAGTGCATAGTGGGAAGGATAAGCCATAGGGCACAGGTAGTCAAGGTTTTCACCTATATACTCAAAATATTGTCCAATTCCCTCAGTATCCCCAGGACTCTCCAATATAATTGCAAATACATCCCCGGACAGTATTGCATTCGGTAGTTGTTTTCTTGCAAAGGCCAGAAAGTCATTTATAACCTCATACATTTCTCTGTCATCTTTACCTTCAAAAACCATCTGGCTCTTTTTTCCGTCCGGAAATCTTATATAGTCAAACTGTACTTCATCAAAACCTTTTTCAAGAGCTTCCTTTGCAAGATCAATATTATACTGCCATGCATCCATGTTATATGGATTTACCCAATTCATTTTATTATGAACATAAAGTCCGCCTTCAGGATTCTTTATAGCCATTTCCGGCTTCTTTTGAGCAAGTATCGGATCTTTAAAGCATACTATTCTTGCTATAGCATAGATATTGTTATCGTGTAATTTCTTTATAACCTCATCAACATCATATATCTTTTGAATTGCACCGATTTCCGATGCTAAAGGCACTTCAGATTCATAGCTGACAATACCGTAGTCATTTTTTACATCTATAACATAACTGTTAATTTCGGTATTATTGGCCAGTTCAATATAGTGATCAAGCCTTGCCCCTGCTGACGAAGCAGTTAAGTATAAACCCTTCGCCTTAACCCTCTTCTGATTGTATTTGGGAAGTTCCGGAGTGCTGGTTGGTGTGCTTTCAACTACATCATCTGTTGCCACCGGAGTAGGAGTAGAAACAGATACAGGCTTGTTTTGTACTGTAGTTGCACGGGTACTGCTGCTTGAAATACATGCAGATAATGATACTGAGATCATACAGACAAGAAAGGATAACGCTGTTCTTCTTAGAATACTCTTTTTCATAAGTAAAAAACCCCCATATTTATTTTTTGACTTCAAGAATAAACAAGAAATGCCTTTATGATAATAATACTATATCAAACATAATTCCAAAGCACAATAGCAGTTTATGGACTTTTTGAAACAAAAGGATTTCAATAATGGATGTTTTACAGTCTTTTTAATTTTTTCTTTCTGATTTAACACATTTTAGAATTTGCTCATATAATGACACAGAATATTTTTAAAGGAGATTGAAATAATGTTCCCGTTTCCAATAATAGGTGTAGCTTTAGCCAGTAGAATATTATTGTCGCAAAAAAGCAAAGATCAAAACTCACCAAATAAGCCCTATATAGGAAGACCCGGTTTTATGCCCATTAACAGGAATCCTTTTGAAGTATTTTTCAAAGGGTTAAACAGACAATTGTCAAGCCTATTTCCCCGACAGGCTCATGAAAATTTCTACGCAATTGCTAAAAATTTTGTACCTGAAGATGCATATATACTCAAACCAAAATACCCTTTAAACTCTGATATAATTAGTCTTGGAGATATTGACGGTGACTCTCGGGATGAATTAATTGTATCCTACAGGCATAATGATGAAATTAAAACTATTATACTGAAAAAAGAAAACAATAACTGGCAAAAGGTCGGCGAAATATCCGATTCCGGTTATGAAAACATTAATTACAGAAAAATTATTGATTTTACCGGCGAAGGAAAGAAGCAAATTTTATTGGGTTTGTCCTCAAAGGATAAAAGTCCGGTTTTGCGCTGTTACTCAATTAATCAAGACAGCATTAATGAAATTTTCAACTCAAATTATCACAGACTTCAAGTTCTTAAGGCATCAGGCAATGACAGAAATAACTCGAAATCAAAACTTGCCATATGGGAAAAAGCCGAGGACGATACCTATAATATTCGATTGCTTCAATGGAACGGTTCACAGCTTGAACCGGCTGGTGGCGTAAGTACATATTATTCGAACAATGTTGTTCCCTACTATTTGAAAAAAGTAAAAAAAGAACCCAACTCACCGCAAAACTGGTATAATCTTGCCAATTCGCTTGCAGAAGCCGGAATGAAAAGAGATGCATTAATTGCATGTGAATTCGGTATGCAATACGACTCAAACAATAAATTTAAGGAAAGATTTGAAGCCCTAATAAATAGAATTCCAAATGGATAAATATTGTAAACTGTGTTGAATTTTTATTAATATGACAATGTATAAATACTATCCCTTTTATCTAAAAACTCTGATCTCCCCTTTCAAAAAGTAACAAAAGCCAAAAATTAAACTTAATATGATAACCTGTTTAAAGAATCGTGTAAATACAGCCCTAAGAACTTATTAATACTTAGGGCTGCTCAATTTTTATTAAAGTTAACTTTAAGTCAGTTATTATTCCTTTATATTATTTATCTATTATTTCAAGAAGTTTAGACTTTTCTTCACAATCCTCGCAACTGTTAAGAAAATCTCTCCATGAATCTTTCATATATTTCACAGAAAGGTCATCAGTATCGGAGAATGATGACATAATTTCAATCAATCGCTGGTAATTATCCTTCAATAACTCAGTACATTTCACAGTAATATCATCACTTTCAGGAGGAATTTCAAACATCCCCATTTCATTTTTGTCATATTCGGATACAAATTCGGATTTTTCATCATCCCATTTGAAGATTACTCTCTTTTTCCCTTCTATAGTTATATTGCCTAAATCGTCATCAATATCAATGTCCAAATTATAAAACTTTCTTATTGTATAATCAACTGTCAGGCTCATATCGCTGCCGGTATTAAATTTAATATTGTCGGCAATCAATTCATATCCCCAAAGTCCCGGCTGTGTGAAATCCAAATAAGGAAAACCTAAAACAAGCTTTTTGCCGTTATCACTTAATAAATACCATTCCTCAAAATTTCTATCCAAACCTATCCCATGATCTCTGCATATTCTTCCCACAATAAACACATTATCTCCGGCCTTTTCCAAACGGTATTCCGTTCCGGCAGATCTATGCCCATAATCTATATAATCAATAAATTTGTCTTCTTTAAAAAATAAAATCCTTAAGTCAAAGTTGTTATAAAACTCCAAAACCGTATAGGGTTTTTCCTGAGTGTTCAAAACCTTCTTGTGTTTTTCCAATCTATTAGGTTCACGCCCATTCCAGCTCTCTATATTGAGGTTATTACAGATATAATCCATGTAGTAAGGCGGCTTTTCATTAAATAGCGCCTCAATTTCATCCGGGGTCAAACTCTTTTCTTCTTTGGCGTTAGTACCGAATATATCATTAAACCCATTGACAAACTTATCATCAGCTCTAATATCAATTATCATTTTGTCCGTATATAACCGATATATTCCGGTTCTTTCCAAATCTTCTGCTACAATATAATTTGAAACTGAAATCAGTTGGGTATATCTACTATCCGAATTAATCTCGATAAAATTTTGTGGGTTTTCAAAAATTAGACTTCTGCAATTTTTCATTGCATTTTGCCTATTCTGTTCCATTAAATCACGGCTATATATTTTTTCAGCATAGATAATTTCAAACTTCCGGTTCAAGAAGTTCTCTTCCAAAAAATTATATAACTTTGCATAAACTTCATATTGGTTTATTTTTCTGCTTCCTTTATCACATATATTGACTGAAGATATCTCTCCAGGCAAAGAAATAGTTGCCGGTGTTTCGATATGTTGGGGATCTAATACTTTACCATAATAAAAAAATCTAACATTATCAGATATCCAGTTATCCAACTCGTAATCGCCACTTTCCAAAACTGTATTTCCAATAATAACTTTTTCACTAAATGAAATTGCCTTTCCGGAAAAAACTAATTTCAAAACCGATTCTCCACCCTCAAAGATCTCGGCCTCATATTCAGAAGTCCATTTTTCACTTGTTTTTGTGAAGTTCATACTTCTAATAAAATCGCAGAATTCCCGTACTATGCCGTCTTTAATAAGTATTGAATCCTGACCTGTACGCAAGTCTTTAATTTTAATGCTGGATATTTTAATTTCATTAAAATTCAATGCATTTTCATACTTTGCAGAAGTGGGAAGTAAAATTTCATTGTCGGTCTTTTTTTCATCTTCAGAACAGGCTGTGAGAACAAAAATCCCTATCAATGCAGCCAATATCAATTTAAATTTATTCAAACCAAACACCTCATTATCAAAAATTAAATTGAATACTGCACAATTATATCAAAGTGTGAAATAAAGGAAAAGAAAATAATAAATTTATAGATCAGTATTTAATACATATCAGATTCATAAAATTTTTAAGTGTAAAAAACTTTTCAGAATCCTATTTACTCCGTTTCCTCATGTTTTCAAAAGGATTAATATGGATGCGCTGAAAACAAAGCAAAAATATAGAATCATATAATAAAAAATATACCGTCCCTGGTATATTACCAATGAACGGTATATATAATTATCTAATATTTTAAATGGTCCATTGACCGTGGGCTATACATACAAGATACCACTGACCGTCATACTTTTCGAAAACCAGTCTCAGACTTGACCAATCCATCCCGTCATAACCAGGATTAAATCCGGAAAAGTAGTAGTCTATGAATTTAGCTTCAGGATAAACATCAGAAATATTTACAATAGTGTTTCCCGATTGCAGAATTTCATTGTATGCCACCTTTTCTGCATTGGCAAAATCGTGATCATATATAAATTTTTCGTAATATTGTTTAAAGGTCAACTCAATTGGCTCACCGGAACCGTCATATTCTCCCCAGGTGTACACTTTCTCCGACTCCAACAAGCCTTTTATTTGTTCCTTTGTAAACACTCTGTGCTTATCCAACTCAATGTGGGAATAGGGAGAAAACAGCACACCTTTTACAGGATGTACAAGTGAAGACAGCTTTTCCATATCCTTTTCCTTAAGTGCCTGAACAGCTATTTTGGATCTTGCTTCAACTTCAGCTTTTATTTCACTTGGACTTTTCTCTATAATATCATCATTTCTTTTAAAGGGACCGTCAAACACAGCATGTATATATACTTCCCTCTTTTGCCCTTCTATAAGAAACTGAACTTTATCAATACCGGGTAGTTCTGTCATTGTATTGACTATTGAATATAGAGCCATTAATTCTCCGGCCGACCCTCCCGGGTTGTTATCAACAAACTCCCTGGAAAGGTCAAGGGTACATATACCGCCTTCGGTTGATGCCGATAAAAGTCTTGTCCCTTTAGGTATTGCATTATATAAGCCTTCACTTTTTGGGTCTTTTTGTAATTCCTCAAACACTGCTCTTTCTATTTGTGTGTCTTTTCCTATTTCAATTTCCCTTTTCTCCGGAACAACTTTATCTGCATTGGAATTTGCATAATAAAGGGTAACTACCATCTTTTCTGCAGGCTCTTTATCTAAGCTTGTACTTTCCGGCAAAACCGCTGTATTGGTATTTCGCGGCTCAATAACCGAATCAGTTGGACTGGGTCCCATACTACCGGAATTAATTTTAAACAATCCAAACTTTCCAAATCTTGCTGCTCCCGCTATTACCAAAACAAGTACTGCCGCTGAAGCCAAAATCGGCTTTATAACAGGCATCGCTCTATAAAAAGATCCACCTAACCCAAACTTCTTATCTTTGCTATATCTATTCACATCAATCACCTCCATTACTTTCTTACTAATATTTTCACTTACCAAAGAATTGTCTTTTGCATAAACTTCTGTATATTTTAGTACCCCATAGTGTCTTCTGCACTTTTCACATACATCCAAATGCTCTTTTATTCTCCTTTTTTCTTCATCCGACAGCTGATTTTCAGAAAATTTAATTATATCATCAAGATTAAAATTACACTTCATTTTTATTTCCCCCCTTTCGCCAGTTTTTCATACTTCCTGCATAAAGTCTGCTTAGCCCTTTGTATTTTCATCTTTGCAGCTTCGGGTGATATTCCCAATATATCGCCGATTTCTTTAAAGGAAAAATCCTGCATACATCTTAAAATTAATGCTGTCTTCTGGTCTTCTTTAAGTTCATCAATAAGTTTAATTATTTCCACCCGCTGTTCCTTAATTTCATAGGCTATATCGGGATAATCACTAAAGTTGGCAGGTAGTTCAGGAACATTTGTGTAATAGTCGATATTTTTTATATTTTTTACTTTTCTGTACTCGCTTCTCAGCGTATTTATGGCAATACGATAAATCCAGGTGGAAAAACTCCATTTGCTGTTGTATTTATATAGGTTTTTATATACTTTTATAAAAACCTCCTGGGTTATCTCCTCTGCATCTTCCCGTGAAGCAGTCATTTTCGATAAAAAATTGAATAACTTGTCCTGATATAACGACATCAACTCTTCGAAGGAATTTATATCGCCTTTTAAGGTATTCTCGACCAATATACTGTCTCTTTCCTTACTCATCTTTAACACACCAATCATATCTTATTCTCCTAAAAAAGCTTATTTCCGTATATCCAATCCCTACATTTTAAGATTATTTCCGAAAAAGTCATATTAATTTACTGTTGCTATTTTTATCTTTTTTGTAGTGCTTTCATATAATTATACGCATATAGTTTTATATAGTAACGGTAAAAATTTTTATTTTCTTAATCTTTTATTAATTTGGATTATAGATGCAGAATGTAGTTTTAAAGCTTCACCGGCAAAAAATTAAACGCCTTAAAGTAATAAGGCGTTGTTTTAATATGAATAGTCTTCTTTTTTATTACTGTTCTACAAGCTTTACCAAACAGAGAACCGTCCCCTGTTCTAGCTGTTCTAGGAGGCTTCGAACTGGCTATTATACAGTTCTGCATAAAATCCTCCTTTAGCCAGCAGTTCCTCATGAGTTCCCTGCTCAACAATATCACCGTGATTCATAACCAGAATCAAGTCAGCATCTCTGATTGTAGAAAGACGATGGGCTATTACAAAACTTGTACGATTTTTCATAAGATTAGCCATAGCTTTTTGAATCTGCACTTCGGTACGGGTATCTACCGAACTTGTTGCCTCGTCCAAAATAAGAATTTTCGGATCGGACAAAACGGCTCTTGCAATTGTTATCAACTGCTTTTGACCCTGAGATACATTGCTGGCTTCCTCATTCAACTCCATATTGTAACCTTTGGGCAAAGTATGGACAAAACTGTCAACATGGGCAGCCTTTGCGGCAGCAATAACTTCCTCATCGGTTGCATCAAGCCGTCCGTAACGGATGTTCTCCATAATACTGCCATTATAAAGCCATGTATCCTGTAAAACCATACCGAACAAAGAACGTAAATCTTTACGGGAAAAATCCCTTAAGTCATGACCGTCAATCAAGATTGAGCCTTTATTTACATCATAGAATCTCATTAACAGCTTAACCATAGTTGTCTTACCTGCCCCGGTAGGCCCGACAATAGCAACTTTCTGCCCGGGTTTTACAACCGCTGAGAAGTCATTGATTATAATATTATCTTCATTATAACCGAAATGAACATTTTTGAATTCAACTACGCCTTTAATATCATCCGGCTTAACAGTGTCAGCAGCATCCGGTACTTCTTCCTCTTCTTCCAGAAACTCAAATACACGTTCAGCTGCGGCTGCAGTCTGCTGAAGGATATTGGATATATTCGCCAACTGCGAAATAGGCTGTGTAAACTGTCGGACGTATTGTATAAAAGCTTGAATATCACCAACTTCTATAACTTTCCTGGCTGCATAATATCCACCCAGGATACATATTGCCACATAACCCAAATTCCCCACAAAACCCATAAGGGGCATCATAATGCTGGTTAAAAAATGAGACTTCCATGACGAACCATAGAGTTTACTGTTAACTTCGTCAAATTTTTCAATGCTTTTCTTTTCGCCATTAAAAGCTTTAACTACAACGTGTCCCCCATACATTTCTTCTATGTGGCCGTTTAAGTTTCCGAGGTAGTCCTGCTGCTGTTTAAAATATTTTTGCGATTTATTTATAATAAACATTATAATTATAAGTGACAAAGGCAAAGTTCCGATAGCCGCCAAAGACATCTTCCAGCTTATACTGAGCATCATAACAAGAACACCGGCAACAGTAGTCGCTGAAGTAATTATCTGTCCCAAACTTTGGTTAAGGGTTTGACTTAAAGTGTCAACGTCATTGGTTACACGGGACAAAACTTCACCATGATTTGTAGAATCGAAATACTTCAAGGGCATACGGTTAATCTTTTCAGAAATATCCTTTCTGAATCTGTAACTTACCTTCATTGATATATCGGACATTAACCATCCCTGAATATATCCGAATAATGCACTCAGTAAATACAGGCCGACCAACATCAACAATATCCGGCCTATAGCCATAAGGTCAATGTCACCGGTCCCGGAAATTCTTGCCACAACACCTTCAAACAGTTTTGTCGTAGCCTTTCCCATAATTTTAGGACCTATTATTGAAAAAGCAGCACTGGCCATGGCAAACAGCAGTGAAATAAATATCGGTATTTTATAAACACTTAAGTGTTTTAACAGTTTTTTCATTGTACCTTTAAAATTTCGAGCTTTTTCCCCGGGTATCATGGCTCTGGGACCATGTCCCATTCCTGCTCTCCTTGGCGGTCTTTTAAAGTCATGCGATCCATTGTGATTTTGACTCATGCCAATTCCTCCTTTGACAGCTGCGATAAAGCAATTTCCTGATAAATCGGACAACTTTCCATTAATTCTTTATGTGTCCCCCTGCCTACAATCCTTCCTTCATCGAGAACAATTATTTGTTCTGCATTCATAATAGTAGATATACGCTGTGCAACTATAATAACGGTAGCTGATTGCAATCTCTCTTTTAATGCTTTCCTTAATGCCGAGTCAGTTTTAAAGTCAAGAGCTGAAAAGCTGTCATCAAATATATAGATATCCGGCTTTTTTACCAAAGCTCGGGCAATAGAAAGCCTTTGTTTCTGACCTCCCGAGACATTGCCTCCTCCCTGTGATATATCCGATTTAATGCCATCGGGCTTTTCATTTACAAAACCTAAAGCTTGCGCAATCTCTAAGGCCATATTTATATCTTCTTCCGAAGCATTTTCATTGGCATATTTCATATTCGATTCAATGGTCCCGCTAAACAGCAAACTCTTCTGAGGCACATATCCTATTCTGTCCCTTAAATCATGCTGAGTAACTTCCCTTACATCTATACCGTTAACTAAAACCTGTCCCTCAGTAACATCATAGAAACGCATAATCAAATTTACAAGAGTTGTTTTTCCCGATCCGGTGGAACCGATAATGGCTGTTGTCTGACCGGGCAAAGCTTTAAAGCTTATATTTTTTAGCATATCTTCCTCGGCATCGTTATACCGGAAGGATACATTCCTGAATTCAACAACACCCTTCTCTGCACTATTGAAACTCTTCGGTTCTTTCGGATCTATTATCTGAGGTTCTGTATCCAAAACTTCCGCTATACGCTGAGCTGCTACAGAGGCTCTAGGCACCATGATAAACATAAAGGACAGCATCAGGAAGGAAAACATTATCTGCATGGCATATTGCATAAATGCCATCATATCCCCCACCTGCATATTTGAATCGGCTATCTGGTTTGCTCCAACCCATATTATCAACAATGTGATTCCATTCATCACCAGTGACATGGAAGGGAATAGCACAGCCATAACCCTGTTCACAAAAAGATTTGTCTTAGTAAGTTCCTGGTTTGCTTTATCGAACCTGTTTTCCTCAAACTTTTGAGTATTAAAAGCCCTAATAACCATCATACCCGATAGGTTTTCGCGAGTAACCAAATTCAACTTGTCTACCAGCTTTTGAATAAGCTTAAACTTAGGCAATGCAACGACAAGTACCACAAGAATCAAACCCATTACCGCAATCACAGCAACAGCAATTACCCAGGTCATGGACTGGCTCTTGCTGACTGCTTTTATTATTCCACCTATGGCCATTACAATCGAATAAAAAACCATTCTGATCATCATCATGACAAGCATCTGCACATGGTTTATGTCATTGGTGGTTCTGGTTATTAGAGATGATGTGGAGAATTTATCCATCTCTGCATTTGAGAAATTTTCAACCTTTACAAACACATCTCTCCTCAGATTCCGGGCTAAACCGGCTCCGATTCTTGCGGCAAAATAGCCTACCAAAACCACACATAATGCACTGAAAAGTGAAATAAGCAGCATCTTAACTCCAATTTTGACAATATATCGATTCTGAACTTTATTTGCCTCAATTCCCAGTGCTGCATATTCGTCCTTTATACTGTTTGCAGCATACTGCACAATTGTGCTCTCTTCCATGGCAGCAAGTTTATCTTTCATTTCTCTGCTCATCTCAATACGCACCTCATCGGGCATCAAGGCAAACAATTCAAACAAATCAACATCCTCCGGAATTTTCTGTCCATTAAATTCAATATAGCCATCCTTTGCTTCTTTTTTCGCTTTTTCTATCTGTGATACTGCTATAATTGCCTTTCCCATTATATCATTCAGTTTTTCAATCTCAGCATTTTCCTTTAAAACAAATACCGACTCCTTTTCCAATACAGGATATTTCTTTAAATACTTTTGATAGTCTGTACTGGTTCTATCAATAAGTACATAACTGTTTAAAACTTCTTCTCTGTCATTTTCACCGGTAAAAAGTAAAATCTTTTGCATCTGATCGGCTCTTAAAGCTTCCGGAACTGCACTTTCTATGCCCCCATTTTGAATGCCAATGTTAACTATTTTCGACATATAGTCGGGCAAAGCCAGATCTGCCATCGCCTGACCAAAGAGAAAAACAATTGTAATAAGAATAAGTCCTATAAAAGGTTTTAAATATCTGGTTAATTTATACATTGCCAAATCTACTCCTTATGCCAAAAATTATCTCCTGTTATTTTCTTCAATCAGTTTCTTTAACATTTCCAAACCTTCAAATATTTTTTTTACTTCTTCTTCAGTAGCTTCTTTCATTATCTCTTCCATTTTGTACTCTATTGCTTCAAATTTAGTTTTCACACATTCCCTATGCTTAGAAGCTATATTTACCCGTACCACTCTCCTATCATCTTTACTTCTTATTCTTTCAAGAATTCCTTGTTTTTCCAGCCTGTCAACTATTCCCGATACTGTGCTGTTGGACAGCCCCATCTTTTCACTTAAATCACTAATCTTCATCTCGCCGTAATGGGCTATTATACCTACAAGCATTGCCTGCGGACCTGTCAATTTCATATCACCGCAAGGCTTGTGGGCATTTCTAATCAAAACCATAATTTCCTTTAGCAGCTTGCTCACTGCAATACCCCTGTTTACGCCCTCCATCATCCTGCTCCTTTACTTAAATCCATTACTACTTACATAAAACAAAAAGAGTAATATTATTTCGCATCGAAATATTTCGCATGCTAAATATATTACTCTTTCTATATATGCAAGTCAAGGTCTTTATAAGCATTTATATCTGGTTTATAGCTGATGTTTCAAACCCTTGCTGCATCCTATCGTTTTTCAATATCTACGTATTCACGTCTTTTCGCCACACTTTTATATGCCGGTCTAATTATCTTTCCGGCATTTACAATTTCTTCAACACGGTGGGCACTCCAACCTGCAATTCTGGATATTGCGAATATAGGTGTAAACATTTCTCTAGGAATGCCCAACATACTATAAACAAAGCCGGAATAAAAATCGACGTTGGCACTTACACCCTTATACATTTTGCGCATTTCAGATATTACCTTAGGTGCTAATTCTTCCACCTTGGAATAGAGATTGAATTCAGCCTCAAGTCCCTTTTCCTTTGCAAGCTTTTCAGCATACTCTTTTAAGATTACGCAACGAGGGTCTGAAATTGAGTACACGGCATG
This sequence comes from Acetivibrio clariflavus DSM 19732, assembly GCF_000237085.1. GTDB lineage: Bacteria > Bacillota > Clostridia > Acetivibrionales > Acetivibrionaceae > Acetivibrio > Acetivibrio clariflavus. Next base: position 3,928,055 of record NC_016627.1, read on the forward strand.
CCCTATACCATATATAAGTCCCGAACGGTCAAAAGCCTCTTTTTTCAGCAATTTTACCAAATATTCTTCAATCTCCTTTTCATTATCCCAATCCTTCAAATTGCTTTTCATATCGTCAAACATTTGTACTACTTTAATATTGGCACCTCCATGTCTAGGGCCTTTCAACGAACCCAATGCTGCTGCCATTACTGAATATGTATCAGTTCCAGTTGATGTAACAACGTGGGTTACAAAGGTCGAGTTGTTACCTCCACCGTGCTCTGCATGAAGTACAAGTGCCAAATCCAAAAGCGTTGCCTCCAATTTTGTAAACTGACTATCCGGTCTTAACATATGCAATATGTTTTCTGCAGTACTTAATTCCGGTTTCGGGCTATGGATAAACAGGCTTTTCTTTTCATAATAATGGGAATATGCCTGATAACCGTATACTGCAATTAATGGGAAACACGCAATTAGCCGAATGCACTGTTCAAGCACATTGGGAATTGAAGTATCATCAGCACGGTCATCAAAGCTGTATAATGCCAAAACATTTCGAGCCAATACATTCATTATATCCCTACTTGGTGCCTTTAGAATCAAATCCCTTACAAAATCATCGGGAAGATGCCTGTAATCAGCAAGAATTTGCTCAAAATCCGCCAACTGCTTTTCATTTGGCAAGTCACCAAACAACAGCAGATAACACGTCTCTTCAAAGCCATTTTTACCACTCTTTATAAAGCCATTTGAAAGTTCCGTTACATCTATACCCCTGTACATGAGTCTTCCCGGAACAGGAATAGTTTCATTTTCCTCAATGATATATGAATGCACCTCACCAATCTCCGTCAATCCAACCAGCACACCTTTGCCGTCAAGGTCGCGGAGCCCTCGCTTAACCTGATATTTAGTAAACAATTCCGGATCAATATAATTGTTCTTCTGGGCCAACTTGCTCAATGCCTCAATTTCCTCTTTATGTTCCTTGATTTTTGAGTTTCTCATACTTATACTACCTCCTTACCGATTATTTTTTTAACAAACTATTTGGAAGTACTAATGAATTAAATATTCCCTACCGACTAAAACATCACCAGTATTTTAATTTATAAATTTTGTGTATCTTTTTATATAAATTATAGATTTTAATAAATAGCCTTTCTAAAGTTTATCCAACAGGTCTGGTGAGTTTTTCAAGCTTTTCAAGATACGTATAGGCATGTGAAGACTCAGTACCGCACATTTCAAGCGATGGTCTCAGGCTTGAGCAAACAGCTGGTCTCTCGGGTTTGCCGAATATTTTACACCTATTGTCATCGGTCAGTTGAACACATCTAACACCGGAAGGCTTTCCTTCAGGCATTCCAGGTATCGGCGATGATATGGATATAACAATACAGCATGCACCACAGCCTATTCTGCATTCCATCTCTTTATTTCCTTTCATAAAACCGGATAAATAAAATTAATTATATCATTTTTCTTTAATAATTGAAATAAGTTTCGATATATAAATTTAAGTTTTAAGTTAAATCTTTTTATGTTACATCGTCAATAGTAAAAGAGTTATTTTATAATTGTCCTAAATTTAATACTTTAAACTATTATTATATTGATTTATAATGAAGATTATGAGTGCTTATATATTTAATGCCTCTTATTTCCCTAAATACTGTTTAAAAGAAATAGTATCTAGCTGAATTGTCTGAGGCTATTAATAAAATTTTAGTTTGTATTATTTTTTTTAATAGGGGTGATTTACTCGTGGGAGGAATTTTCGGAGTAGCTTCCAAAAATGATTGTGTTACAGATTTGTTTTTCGGTACCGACTATCATTCACACTTAGGTACAAGTCGCGGTGGATTATCTGTTTGGAACGGAAATGGATTTACAAGGTCTATTCATAATATTGAAAACACTCAATTCAGGACAAAATTTGAGAATGACCTTCCCGGTATGGCCGGTAACTTGGGTATTGGATGCATTAGTGATAATGAGGCTCAGCCCTTATCCATATTTTCGCATCATGGTGATTACTCAATAACAACAGTAGGACGTATCAACAATATTGAAGAACTTGTTAAAAAGGCGTTTGAAAAACACTATCTTCACTTTTCCGAAATGAGCAAGAGTGAAATAAATCCCACCGAAGTGGTAGCAGCCCTGATAGATCAGGAAAGCACCATAGAAGAAGGTATCAGACGAGCTCAGGAATCTATAGACGGTTCATGTTCAATGCTTATACTTACTTCGAAGGGGATTTATGCAGCCAGGGACCTCTATGGCAGAACTCCGTTAGTGGTTGGTGCAAAAGACGGTGCTTTTTGCGTAGCATCAGAGTCCTGTGCTTTCCCTAATCTGGGATATAAGACAAAATACGAATTGGGTCCGGGAGAAATTGTATTTATAACACCTGAAGGCATAGAAAAAATAGCGCCACCGGGTAATAAAATGAAAATATGCGCTTTTCTATGGGTTTATTATGGTTATCCGTCTTCATCCTACGAAGGTATGAACGTTGAAACAATGCGCTATCGTAATGGTGCAGCTCTGGCCCGAAGGGACAATGTTAAAATAGATCTTGTTGCAGGGGTTCCCGATTCGGGAGTGGCACATGCTATCGGTTATTCCAATGAAGCCAGGGTTCCATTTAGCAGACCTTTTATAAAATATACTCCTACATGGGCAAGGAGTTTTATGCCACAAGATCAGGCAATCCGAAATTTAGTTGCAAAAATGAAACTTATCCCCATCCCGGAACTAGTAGAAGGTAAAAGCGTGTTATTTTGCGATGATTCCATTGTACGAGGTACTCAGCTTCGTGAAACAGCCGAATTGCTTTACAACTGCAATGCCAGAGAAGTTCACATGCGTTCTGCCTGTCCTCCACTTCTCTATAGCTGTAAATACTTAAACTTCTCAAGATCCCGTTCGGAAATGGATTTGGCAGCCCGTCGTGCTATTGTACAATTGGAAGGCACTATGCCCGATTCCATTGATGAATACACTGATTCTTCCACCGAAAAATACAACTGTATGGTGGACTGTATTCGTAAACATTTGAATCTTACAACATTGAAATATCAAACTTTAGAAGACATGATAGAAGCGATCGGACTACCGGAAGACAAGGTATGTACATACTGCTGGAACGGCAAGAAATAAAAAAATAATATAAAAAGCAAAAATTCATATGTTAACCAGCAGCTTTTTAACTCATTTTTATAAATTAACAATTTAATCAATATAGAAAATAACTAGTGAATTTCAACACTAGTTATTTTTCGCCCTTTTCTTATAAATTCAAATATATTAGCATATATGAAAGTTTATTAATTTATTATTCTTAATCAATTCCTCGTACAATTTTGCAAGCTTTTTGCTGACATCCAGAATAATAATGCTGTCCAAAACAGTAAGTACACTTGCATATCCAATAAATGTATCGTCCACAAAAAGTGCAAGCACTTCCCTATCGGATACTTTTCTGAAATCAGATTTAGGAACACAAATCAACATATAAACCCCTCCTTTAAATTTGATTACAGAGGTATGACTGTTCTTACATTATTATTGCCTAAAATTTTGTAATATAACCAACTATTATTGTTTTTTTAATATAGTATCTATACTACCATTATATTATTGTCCAAGTTTGAAGTTGACTCTCCCCCTGTTACCGAGGCCTCTGTATTTGTCATTATTATAGGTGTTCTTCTATTAAAAACATATCAATTTTCAATTTGCCAAAGGCTATTTCATCATTACTGTATCTTACTCTATTAAATATATCGTCAAATTTTCAATTTGTTCTGAGAACATTTTTCTCATTGGATAATACTTGAAAAATACCTTGTCAACTCGTTTAGCAAATATTTTTGTAACTTTCTGTTCACCTAAAAAACGTTGAGTAGGTTGATGGAAAAATAGTTAACGGGCTTCCTGGCAATTACCCGTACCGGACTTTCACCGACCAATGTGGTCCTGCTTCACTGGACGCACTAATAGAAAAAGCGCCCACTAAAGTGAGCGCTAATTCAAAGCATTAAAAATATTATCAATGCGCTTCTTATTTTGAATAATAAACTGCAACATTTTGCGATTCGTATTTGCAAGTTCTCTGAATTTATCATGGCTTCCAAAGTATGCAATACAAATCATCTGGATGGAACAGATTACATAAAACACCGCCTGTTTTTCTTCCTGCGTCAGTTTACCCTCAAAGTCATAACCTTGCAAAATTCCGGCGAGTATATCTAACCATTTTTCATAAGCCTTATTGCTTGCTTCAGATAAAATTCCGGTTGCACAGTAGCAGACATCCCACAAACGCACATTTACTTCACTTAAGTCAAAGTCAATAAATCCACTTACCTCACCATCATCAAACAGGATATTGCTGGGATTGGGATCACGATGAATAAGTTGTTTCGGCAGTCTGTCATAAAGTTTACCAAAGTTTTCAATATAGTCTTCAAAAAAACTCTCGTCAATCTCCATACCCCACTGCATATTCTGCTGTTTAACATTCGGCAGTGCCCATTCCGTGACACTTTTATACAGGTTCATTTCGTCAAGCGACATGTCTTTTTGTATAGCCTTCAGCGCCTTATGAAGTCGTGCAATGCTTTTACCGTATTTTCCACCAATCTTCCTACAATTACCTCCAAATCTGTCTGTCTTAGGAAGCGGATTACCCTTTAATCCTTGGGTTAGAATAAAAATTTCGTTGGCTTCCAAATACTCACTGCCGGTTTTCGTCAATATTGGAAGAGAAGAAGTAAACCCCTGTCTCTGGAGTGCCTTAGAAAAATTAAGATTTTTTAATAGCTTTTCCCGGTCGCCAGCCTTTAAGATATAATCTTTACCAACTCTCCAAACATTACCGGTAACTTTTGCCCCATCCATGATAAATATATCGCTAATTGGCAGGCCTTTATCTATATCCCAATTCTCCAATACTTTTCGCAATTCTCTTTCAGTATACATTTTTGCTACCTCCGGTTTAATTGGTGTGTGTTTTTGATAAATACTCAAATATTTCTTCGGAGAGCAACCATACATTTTTACAACTGCCTTGTAAAACCCAGCATAGGTATCAAAACCATATTCAAGCACTACATCTATCGCTTTTCTGCCACTGGCAATTTCAGCAAGCGCGTGATCAAGACGCCGCTTTAAGATATAACCTGAAACCGATGAGCCTGTTACAGATGAAAACAAACGATAATAATGATATGTCGAATAATTTGACATCCGGGCAAGTTCTTCTGCTGTGATGTCGGTTTTGAGGTTTTGTTCAATATAATCAAGTGCAATTCTGATTACTTCCGGATATTGCATGGTATCCCTCCTCCCGTACGGTAGCTTTATTATACATTACGCAAATAGGAAAAACATTTCCTGGATTGCTATAATATCAGTTCTCCTATAATACATTGATATATACAAGCCATGAGTCGTCACACAATTACCAGTCAACCCCCATTATGTGCAACCTTATATCCATCCTGTCTCCTCTACTCAATAAAAAAGCCCGTTATCTAATTTGTCAACTCAACCCTATCACTTTCATGGCAAAATATAATATTTTATTTGTTTTATATTATATTTATCATTATAGTAAAAAACAATTTTAAGCAGAGTAGGTTGGTGGAAAAGCTTGTTTTCCACCTTTGAATTACCCATGCCGGACTTTCACTAACAAATAAGTCCAGCTTCACTGGACGCACACAAAAAAGCAAGGCTTAAAAGCCTTACTTTTTGTGTCTTTTATATACAATCAGTAATTCAGTTTTAATACAAGTTTGGCAAAATACTTGTTTACATTGTTACCTTAAATTGTCATCATTCAACTTAACTCTTTAACCAAACTATTACCTTATCCAATACTCTTATGATACTCTTGAAGAGATTTTATAGGTACTACTTTATTTTTACTTTCCTTAAATGCAACTATGCCTTTAATGGAAGCATTTGCAGCAGCCATAGTTGTTATATAAGGTATTTTGTATTTTATAGCAGCCTTACGTATATAAGAATCATCGTCCTGACCTTTCTTTCCAATTGGAGTGTTTATCACCAATTGAATCTCTTTATTGGTTATGCTGTCTATAATATTAGGTCTTCCCTCATTTATTTTCTTAATTAATTCGGCCTCAACATTGTTTTGAGCCAAATACTTCTGAGTACCCGATGTAGCTTTAATTTTAAATCCTGCTTTTATAAATTCCCTTGCAACTTCCAGTGCTTGAGGTTTGTCCCTGTCAGATACACTTATCAGTACCGTTCCTGACTCTGGCAGCGACACCTGGGTAGCTTCCTGAGCCTTAAAGAAAGCCAGGCCGAAAGAATCGGAAAGTCCTAATACTTCTCCTGTTGAACGCATTTCCGGGCCAAGAACAGGGTCCACTTCCTGGAACATATTAAAGGGGAATACTGCCTCTTTTACACCGTAATGAGGTATGTCAAGCTGCTTAAAATTATAGTCGGAAAGTTTCCTGCTTCCATCCAAATTTGAAACCATAAGTTCAGTCGCAATTCGGGCCATTTTTATGTTACATACTTTTGAAACAAGAGGCACAGTTCTCGACGCCCGTGGATTTGCTTCAAGTACGTAAACCCTATCGTTTGCGATGGCATACTGTATGTTCATCAGTCCTATAACATTCAGCTCTCTGGCAATTTGTTCGGTATACTTGCGGATGGTGTCAATGTGTTTATCCTGAATGCTTATAGTGGGAATTACGCAGGCAGAGTCACCGGAATGAATTCCCGCAAGCTCTATGTGTTCCATAACGGCAGGTACAAACACTTCTCTTCCGTCAGAAATAGCATCAGCTTCAGCCTCAATTGCATTGTCAAGGAATTTGTCAATCAATATTGGACGTTCGGGAGTCACATCTACAGCAGCTTCAACATATTGCTTGAGCATCAATTCATCATATATTATTTCCATGCCACGGCCGCCCAAAACATAAGATGGACGTACCATTAAAGGATATCCTATTTTGTTTGCAACTTCAATAGCCTCTTCCAAATTGCTTGCCATACCCGATTCAGGCATAGGAATATCCAGTTTTTTCATCATTAGACGGAAACGGTCTCTGTCTTCAGCAAGATCAATAGCATCGGTGCTTGTTCCCAATATCCTTACTCCTGCCTTTGCAAGATCCGAAGCTATGTTAAGAGGTGTTTGTCCTCCAAACTGAACAATCACACCTAAAGGTTTTTCCTTTTCATATATACTCAATACATCTTCAACTGTAAGCGGTTCGAAATAAAGCCTGTCCGAGGTATCATAGTCGGTAGACACTGTTTCAGGATTACAGTTCACCATTATTGTTTCATAACCCATATCCCGGATGGCAAAAGCCGCATGTACACAGCAGTAATCGAACTCAATACCCTGACCTATTCTGTTAGGTCCTCCGCCGAGTATCATTATCTTCTTGTTATTGCTAACAGGAACATTGTCCTTAACATTGTAGGATGAATAATAGTATGCTGCATTTTCCACTCCACTGACAGGTACTGCTTCCCATCCTTGAACAACACCAAGCTCTATACGTCTTTTTCTTATCTGAGCTTCTTCAACAGAAAGGAGTTGTGCAAGGTATCGGTCTGAAAATCCGTCTTTTTTTGCTTGAATGAGCAAATCATCCGGCAGATTTCCGCCCTTGTATTTTAAAATTTCTTCTTCAAGCATTACCAGTTCTTTCATTTGTTCTATAAAATACTTTTTAATATGGGTAAGCTTATGGAGTTCTTCAACATCAGCTCCCTTTCTCAAAGCTTCATACATAATAAATTGTCTTTCACTGGTTGGATGGGCCAGCATTTCCATTAATTCCGGAAGCGTCTTTTTATTAAAATCTTTGGCAAATCCCAAGCCGTAACGACCAATTTCCAAAGAACGAATTGCCTTATGTAACGCTTCTTTGTAAGTCTTGCCTATGCTCATTACTTCACCGACAGCTTTCATTTGAGTTCCCAGCTTGTCTTCAGCACCCTTGAATTTTTCAAAGGCCCAACGGGCAAACTTTACAACCACATAGTCTTCTGACGGTTCATATTTATCAAGAGTTCCACCTTTCCAGTATGGAATTTCGTCAAGGGTAAGGCCTGCTGCAAGCAGCGAAGAAATCAAAGCTATTGGGAAACCTGTCGCTTTAGATGCTAAGGCAGATGAACGGGATGTTCTTGGATTTATTTCAATAATTACAACTCTGTCCGTCTTCGGATCATGAGCAAATTGAACATTTGTGCCACCGATTACTTCAATGGCTTCTACAATGGAAAAGGCATATTTTTTCAATCTTTCCTGAAGTTCTTTACTAATGGTCAGCATTGGTGCTGTACAGAAAGAATCACCGGTATGTACTCCCATAGGATCCACATTTTCAATGAAACAAACAGTGATCATATTATTTTTTGAGTCACGAACGACTTCTACCTCAAGCTCTTCCCATCCTAAAACCGACTCTTCAATAAGGACCTGACCTACTAAACTTGCTGCAATTCCTCTAGCCGCAACCTGTTCCAGTTCTTCCATATTATAAACCAAACCGCCGCCTGTACCGCCCATGGTATATGCAGGTCTGACAACTACAGGAAATCCGAGTTCTGAAGCTATTTTTTTAGCCTCCTCGACGGAATATGCAGGTTCGCTTTTTGGAGTTTCTATCCCCAACCTGGCCATGGTTTCCTTAAACGCTATACGGTCTTCGCCGCGTTCAATGGCATCCAACTGTACCCCTATTACTTTAACACCGTATTTTTCCAGAACTCCTTCCTTCGCCAGCTCCTGGCACAAATTCAATCCCGATTGACCTCCAAGATTCGGGAGTATTGCATCCGGCCGTTCCTTGGCAATTATTTCAGTCAAACGGTGCACATTTAGCGGTTCGATGTATGTCGCATCCGCCATTCCGGGGTCAGTCATTATTGTCGCTGGGTTTGAATTTACCAATACGACGCTGTACCCTAATTTACGAAGTGCTTTACAAGCTTGAGTACCCGAATAGTCAAACTCACAAGCTTGTCCTATAATAATAGGTCCTGAACCAATTATCATTATTTTGTCAATATCTGTTCTTTTTGGCATAATATCTACTCCTTCATTGGCGCTTGCTCATCTTTGAGCTCTGTGAAATATTATATAACAAAACTTGCATAATTCATAATATTTTTTAATGTTATTCCAAAAAAACTTTACAATTAAAAAAACCCCAAAAAAGCGCCTCTTATTCTGAGCGTAAATGCTTCATGATAAAAGGCGCATATTTACTTAACTTTATTCATAACCTGAATAAACTATGCCTGCAGCTTTCCTTTTTTATTTTACGGCATATTATAACACATGTTTGGGAAAGCTGCAAATAACAATGTATTTTTTGAATTTTATCTAATATATAAAGAACATTATTTATAAATGTAAAAAATCCCGCTGCTATAAAAGTCCGTCCTTTTCCATCTGGCAAATAACCTTCATTACTCCCTCTTCCTGGTTTGAAGGCGCTTCAAAACGAGCTTTTTCCTTTACTCCTTCAGGTGCGTTGCTTACTGCAAAACTATAATAAGACCTTTCCATCATCGGAACATCATTGAAATAATCTCCAAAAACCATAGTCTCCTCATATTTGATACCGAGCATATCCTGTATTTTCTTTAATGCAACACCTTTGTCCACATCCGGGCTTCCAAAATCCATCCAGTGCTTACCCGAGACAATTACTTTGACATCATTGCCCCACTTGGGGTTAAGCTTGGGAAATGAATTCTCTTGAGGATCAATATAGTCATACAAAGCAACTTTGAGTATATCATCCTCAACACTTAGCAAATCCTTTACCAGTTCGCATCTGTGATAATATTTCCTTACTTCAGCTTCAAATTCAGTATTCAAAGTCTCAACATAGGCGCTTTTTTTACCGCAAAGCACAATGTCGCATTCCTCTGTGGCTCTAATATCTTTAATTATACCTTCCACCTTCTGCCTTTCCAATGGCCGAAAAAAAAGTTCCTTCCCCTGATATATTACAATTGCACCATTTTCCGCTATAAAAATAAGTCTGTCTTTAAAAGCAGCAAAATCATTAAGGAGCGTGTGATACTGCCGCCCACTTGCTATGGCCAGGTAAATCCCCTTTTTTTCAAGTCTCAATATCATTTCATCAAATCCCTCAGGCAGCTTACCTTCAGCATTCAGAAGCGTACCGTCGATATCTGTAGCTATTAACTTAATCATATTACACACCTTTACTATTATGTTGATAGATTTATAAAGCATTTTACATTAGATGCATGGCTTTTACAAGTCCCATTCAGGATTTTTAAAATATCGCGCAATAAAAAAGCACCAACTTTATATTTGGTGCCTTGAATCATTCAAAATTTACAGTTTTTGCAAAAAAGCATTTTTTGTTATATTGCTTTTTTCTTATCGCCTATATCAGTTATTGAGCATATAAAATATCTCTTACCGTTTATAATCATTCTGTGATTTCTTCTATTTATTTCAGAAACATTCAACAATTTCTTTTTTCTATCGGAAACATCATATACTTCAATCTTTGTACAGTCTTCAACAATCTTGCTGAAAAACATATCAGGCCTGTCACTCTTATAACACTGTTTCCCTATCAATACATTTCTTGCAGGAGTTACTCTTAAAATGAACATTAATATCATCCTTTCAACCTACTTTGAATTTTTTGCTGTACCTGTTTGCATAGCTGCTCGCTACAAAGGAATCCGGTTTTATCTTAGCATCAATACCTATGCCTTCAAAATAACTTACCATTTCCCTTATAAGCGTTCTTGTCTCACCTTTTATTCCTATGTCAATATGTGCCTCAAGCTTGCAATCGAAATTTTTATAATTGGCACTAAAATCATACAATGCCTCCATCAACTCTTCATTTAATTTATATACTAATTCATAGGTCATCAAAGTTTCCCGTGAAATCTTTTCACTAATATTCTTATACCTTTTATTTTCAACCACTTTAGTTACACAGCACCAGGCTCCTTGCCCGATTCTATGTACATGTATACCCGTTGCAAAACATGTAAATCCTCCCTTTACTTGCGAATCGGTTCCCACTGCAATCCTGTAGTGACAGTCCGGATTGGCTTTAATAAAATACTTTATGCTTGCAACAACATCCGCAAAACTCATATTCTTTTGCATTGAATTGTAAAATCTCATTTTTTTCACCAACTTTTCATTAATTATTAATATATATCAACCTGTGCAAGAAAATCCGTTTTTTCAAACCCATAAAGGTATTTAGACTGTTTTGATTTTAATAAAGTTCCGAAAGTCTCTCTTTTGATAAATTTCGGCAATCCAAAGCAACCATTAAACACCGTGACACTAAATTTTCTTAATTTATCATTCACTCTTTGAAATGAGAATAACAAAAAGTGGTTAAATCCATTGCATTGGACTTAACCACTCTATTTTCGCAAATCATTCTTTATCGCAAATATACATCATTCAGACATACCCTTTTTATTGCATAACAGAGGATTAAGCCAATGTATAGTATCAAGACTTATACCTTGTCTTTCGGATAATTTTGATTGGATATTTATTTTCTTAAGTTCATATATTCTGAAACAATACATTGCAAATCCTCCTTTCATATAATAAAGACTATCTGAACTTAATACATTCAAAAATCACAGTATTTTACAGTAATAATTCTTTTTGCATAGTAATTAAATGGTAGCACATTTGCATTTATCATGTCAACTGATAAACAGAATTGAAATATTTTTGTAACACTTTGTTGTCATCTATATTTCTCAAAATCCATTTCATCCAGTAAAAGATTCTTTTTATTGAAAGTTTTCTTAATCTTCTCATTATCATTATTGGCTGAATACTCCAAATAATTGACAATCTCCGGATCAATGCTTTCATATCCCGATCTTGCGTTATAGCTTTTTCTTATTCTAAATCTGCCCACCATATCATTAAGAACCTCTGCCTGACTTGACAGTTCCTGACTTGATGCTGCAGTTTCCTGGGATGTTGCTGAGTTGGTCTGAACAACCTGTGAAATCTGCAATACCCCTTGATTTACTTGAGAAATACCTGATGCTTGTTCATTAGATGAAACGGCAATTTCTTCTACCAGTTTGGCCACCTTTGTAACACCATCAACAATTTTTGAAAGTGCTGCCGCCGTATTCTTCGCTATATTCATGCCGTTTTCTGTTTTTGAAACCGTTCCTTCTATTAATGCAGTGGTCTCTTTTGCAGCCTGTGCACTTCTTCCGGCAAGACTTCTCACTTCGTCAGCCACAACAGCAAATCCTTTTCCGTGCTGCCCGGCTCTGGCCGCTTCAACAGCAGCGTTCAACGCCAGAATATTGGTCTGGAATGCTATTTCATCTATGACTTTTATAATCTTGTATATATTAGCTGATGCTGTCGCAATTTCATCCATTGACTTCAGCATCTCCTGCATTTGTCTATTGCCTTCAACCGCATCCTCTCTTACCGAATCCGCAACTTCACTTGCATCTTTGGCATTAATGGCATTCTTCTTTGTCTGTTCATCTATTATACTCATGACTGTTGTTAACTCTTCAATCGAACTGGCTTGTTCTGTTGAGCTCTGTGAAAGCATTTGGGACGAATCGGCAATTTGTTTTGCACCTGCAGATACCTGCTGCGCCGCATTTTTCATCTCATTTACCACTTCATTAAAGACTGATAAAATATTATTAAGTGAAGCTTGTATCTCAATAAAATCACCTTTAAATTCTTTGTCTATTTTAACATCTAAGTTACCGTTGGACATTTGGTTTAAAACATAACTAATTTCACTTATATAGCTCTTTAAATTGGAAATTGTCTTATTCAGAGCATCCTTTATTATTGCATGCTCACCCTTGTAATCTCCTTCTATACTGACCTGCAAATTTCCCTTTTCCAATTCCTCAAGTACACTTGAAGCTTCAATTATCGGTTCTACCACTGCATCTAGTGTTTTATTTATTCCTAAAATTATTTCTCGATATAAGCCTTTGAAGCTTTCAGCTCGTCCTCTCACATTAAGTTTACCTTCAATAGCAGCTGCTGTTAAACTGTTTGCCTCATAAACAAGTCCTTTTATTGCCTCTGTTGTTTTCTGAAGTGCAGGTCCCACTTCATCCTCATCATCCCTAATCAGCAATTCAAAATCAAAATTTCCTTCCGCTATTTTATGCATAGGATCCACTACATACTTTTGAAGTTCATCGGCATATTGATCCATTGCCTTTGCGAGCTTGCCAATTTCATCTTTTCTGTTCAGATTAAGCCTTTTTCTAAGATGCCCGTTTTTAATCTCATTAATCATTTCCACCACAAGAGTCAGTGGCTTTGATATATTTCTAATTATTGCATAGCCAAAAATAAAGATCATAATTAGCAAGCAAGCTAATCCAACAGATATATATATTCTGATACTGACTCTTCTTTTGCCATATACTGTGTCATTTACTTTTACCGCATCTTCCAATATATCATTTGCTTCATCCAAACGCTGTCGTGCCTTGATAAAGGTATTTTCCCATTTTTCATCAAAGGCTTTGTTTTCTATGCATAAATTTGAAACTTCAGCCCAATCGTCTATTTCAGAACTTACTTTCTCCAAAATTTCAAATATTGATAATTTACTTGTATCTCCTGTAAACTCAATCCATTCGTTTTTCGTGTTTTCAATTTCCTGTACCGCAGTTAAAATTCTCTCTTTTGCAGTCTGTATATTTTCATTATAAAAGTTAATTTGCGCATCAATTTGTTCTTCTCCATTATCTTCCAAAACCAGTTTCTGTACTGCTGCATACGCCTGGTACAAATCTCTGTCAGCATTTAATACAGCTTCCTGGGCAGCTCGTGCAGACTTCAACATGTTGGTTTGTTTATTTTGAATTGAAGTGCTTGACATTAAAGACCAAACTGCAAATAAAGCAACGCCTATAATTGATATAAACAGAAGTAACAAAATCTTTGCTCTTATTGATATGTCAGAAATCCATTTCATAGTATATTCACTCCTTCAACTATAAGTACCGATGTTTTATCGAAAATGTATATTACGACGTTTGTTATCTGAAAATAAGATTTCATACGAAAAATATTCAATATATCTTTCGGAATATTATTGAGATTTCAATATATTTTTTTATAAAAAATCGTCTTCTTTCATACTTACTTCTGCAATTATCGAAGAAAAGCCCGAAAGTTGAAGAAAAAACACATAAAATTATAAATAATAGAAAAGGTTATCAACATTCATATTTCAACTGGATATGCAAATAATATAAAAATACTGCATTATGCAATTCTAATTACAGGAGGAATCATCCATGAAGGAAAAGAAAAAAGACAAAAAGCTCGTTGCGGATGCTGTCGGAGATCCGGCTTTTTATAACGATCAGATAAATTCAAATAATGAGCCTGTAAAGGCAGATATGGAAAAGAAAAAGAGCAAAAAATGCAAAAACGGTTTGTAGTTTATATAAAAAAGGGCTGTCAAAGTTGACAGTCCTTTTTTCCCACTTCCTTTATGTATTAAAAATTATTTCTACAATAAATACTGCAATATTGCTACTATATTTCCACACACATCTGTATGGGCAGCTCTATAAGTATCCCCAAAAAATATCTTTTTAACATTGCATAATCTATACTATTTATATTGCCGTCTGCGTTTGCATCCCATATATATTTTTTCTGAGGATCCGGTTCAATTTCAGCCATGCCTAAAAGATATGCCTTGAATAAAGCCAAATCAAATGAATCTAAAGTATCGCTGTTGTTAATATCGCCAAAAACAGTTCCTCTTGGAATTCTTGGGAAAGCTTCAAAATCATTACGGTCTAATTCTCCATCATTATTGATGTCAGCTTGCTCGAACTGAGATTCAGACAATTTCCTCATTCCGAGTAAAGCTTCTTTAAAAAGTACGGTATCAAGATAATCCACCACACCATCATCATTTATATCTCCCTTACCCTCCGGGATTTCAACCCAAATGAGACCTGGTGTAGGAATATCATATACAACCGGTAATACTCTGGGAAAATAATTCAAATCTTCAATATCTACAACTCCATCATTATTGATGTCTGCTTGTTCCAACTGAGATTCAGACAATTTCCTCATTCCAAGAAAATAATATCTGAGCAATTCAAAATCAGCACCATCAATTACGCCATCGCCATTTATATCTCCTTTACTTCCGGAAGAATCAGCAAATACAGTAAATGGTGCGGAAATAAAAAATGCTACACTTAAAAGGAAAACAACTGCCGACAAAAAGCACAATCTCCTGGAAAATAATTTTTTCATTTAATCCCCTCCCCCTATTCTCCGTTACTTGTATAAAAATAACATAAAACTTGTTAACAATATTATATAATCAATACCTTATTCTTTCAATTCAACAAGATTGTTTTATATATTTACTACATTTTACCTTATTTGTAAATACAAAAAATCCCACAAAAAAATTAGTTAAAAAATTGTCAATTTTCGATGACAAGTTGTAATTCACCCGTTATAATATATATGGATAAAATATTACATTTATAATTAACCAACTTGAAATAATTAAAGATAGCCATTGTCGTTTCAAAAAATGATGTTTGGCAGGTCCCCGGGGTTAATTTTTGAAACGGCTTAAAAATTTAAATGTATTTGTTGAGGTGAAAAGGAATGAAAACATTATCGATTCAAAATCGTATCAAAGTAACAGTTAACGGTCGTGAAATTGAAGTTTACGACAATCTTACCATTCTTCAGGCATTAATTCAGGAGGATATACATATTCCTCACCTGTGTTATGATATAAGGCTTGAAAGATCAAACGGTAACTGTGGACTTTGTGTTGTAACCATCATTGAACCTAATGGCGAAAGGGAAGTAAAAGCATGCCAAACTCCTATAAAAGAAGGTATGGTAATATGCACCAACAGTCCGAAACTTGAAAACTATAGAAAGGTTCGTTTGGAACAGCTGCTTTCCGATCATAATGCAGATTGTGTTGCTCCCTGTGTTATGACTTGTCCTGCCAATGTCGACATCCAAACCTACTTGCGTCATGTAGGCAATGGAAATTTTGAAGCTGCCGTAAGAACAATAAAGGAAAGAAACCCTTTTCCGGTTGTATGCGGACGTGTCTGTCCCCATCCCTGTGAAGCGGCATGCCGACGCAATCTTGTAGACTCCCCGGTGGCAATAAATTATGTAAAACGTTTTGCCGCAGACTGGGATATGTCTCAACCAACACAATGGCTTCCAAAAAAGAACCCTCCTACAGGTAAAAAAATTGCTATAGTAGGAGCAGGACCATCCGGACTTTCCGCAGCATATTACAGTGCCATAAAGGGCCATGATGTAACTGTTTTTGAGCGCCAACCCAAAGCGGGCGGAATGATGAGATACGGTATACCGGAATACCGTCTTCCAAAAGCTACACTGGATAAAGAAATTGACCTAATTAGAAGCCTCGGCGTAAAAATTATGACTGAAAAAGCCTTAGGAACCCACATAAGACTTGAAGACCTAAGCAAGGATTTTGACGCCGTATATCTTGCTATAGGTTCATGGACTCCTACTCCATTGCATATTGAAGGTGAAAACCTTGACGGTGTATGGCTTGGAATACGCTTCCTCGAGCAGGTAACCAAAAATGCGGAAATTAACCTGGGCGATACCGTTGTTGTAATTGGTGGAGGAAACACTGCTATCGACTGTGCCCGTACAGCTCTTAGAAAAGGAGCCAAATCTGTTAAGCTTGTATACCGTCGTACCCGTGATGAAATGCCTGCTGAGCCCTATGAAGTGGAAGAAGCATTGCACGAGGGTGTTGAAATGCTGTTCTTGATGGCTCCTACAAAGATTACCAGTGTGGATGGCAAAAAGAAAAAACTCACCTGTATAAAAATGACTTTAGGTGAGCCTGACCGTTCCGGCCGTCGCCGTCCTGTGCCTATTGAAGGAAGTGAATTTGATATTGAAGCCGACACTATAATAGGTGCTATAGGTCAAAGTACCAATACACAATTCCTGTATAATGACCTGCCTGTAAAGCTTAACAAATGGGGAGACATAGATATTAACGGCAAAACTATGCAAACCTCAGAATATAACATATTTGCAGGAGGAGACTGTGTAACAGGACCTGCAACGGTAATTCAGGCTGTTGCAGCAGGACGCCGTGCCGCTGAAGCGATGGACAATTTCCTGATGAAGGGATATATAAAAGAAGAAAATGTTGACTACAGCTGCAGCCGTGGCAGCATGGAAGACTTGCCGAAATGGGAATTTGAAGAAATACCTAAAGTTCCCCGTGCCCAGATGCCGTCTATTTCTTTAGAGGAAAGAAAGAACAACTTTAAAGAAGTGGAATTGGGCTTGGCGGAAGAAACTGCAAGGAAGGAAGCCCGTCGCTGTTTAAAATGCGGATGCCGTGAACGCTATACCTGCGATTTGCGCAAAGAGGCAACCAACCACGGTATTGAATTTGAACTACCTATTCACGAACGACCATACATTCCGATAGTTAACGATCATCCTTTTATAATCCGTGACCACAATAAATGTATTTCTTGCGGACGTTGTATTGCCGCATGTAATGAAATTGAAGGTCCCGGTGTACTGGCCTTTTATATGAAAAACGGACGTCAGTTGGTAGGTACTAAGAGCGGCTTGCCGCTTCAGGAAACAGATTGTGTCAGCTGCGGTCAGTGTGTAACTGCCTGCCCATGCGGCGCTTTAGACTATCGTCGTGACAAAGGTAAAGTTCTGAGAGCTATACACGATAATAAAAAGACTGTTATCGGCTTTGTTGCACCAGCTGTGCGCAGTCTTATCTCGAAAACTTACAATATTCCTTTTGAAAAAACTTCTGCCTTTATGGCAGGCTTGCTTAAGAAGCTTGGTTTTGACAAGGTATTTGACTTTACTTTTGCAGCAGACCTGACTATTATGGAAGAAACTACAGAATTTTTAACAAGGATATCCAATAAAGGTGTAATGCCGCAGTTTACTTCATGCTGTCCGGGATGGATAAACTTTGTTGAAAGGCGTTATCCTGAAATAATTCCTCACCTGTCAACCTGCAAATCACCGCAAATGATGATGGGTGCTACAGTTAAAAACCACTATGCAAAACTGGCAGGTTTAAATAAAGAGGATCTGTTTGTAGTTTCAATAGTTCCGTGTATTGCGAAAAAATACGAAGCCGCACGTCCGGAATTTGCTCCCGATGGCATCCGCGATGTTGATGCTGTGCTCACAACTACAGAGATGATTGAAATGGTCAGACTTGAAAATATCGACGTCTCTCAGGTGGAACCTCAGGAATTTGATGAACCTTACAGACAAGTATCCGGTGCCGGCATACTCTTTGGTGCTTCAGGAGGTGTTGCTGAGGCTGCACTTCGTATGGCAGTCGAAAAGCTCACTGGAAAAGCACTAACCGATCAGCTGGATTTTGAAGAAATTCGTGGTTTTGAAGGTGTAAAAGAGGCAACTGTAGACGTTAATAATGCAAAGGTTCGTGTGGCTGTTGTAAGCGGACTCCAAAATGCTGAACCTATAATTGAAAAAATTATTCAAGGTGTGGATGTGGGTTATGACCTTATAGAAGTTATGGCCTGCCCTGGCGGTTGTATTTGCGGTGCAGGACATCCCGTACCGGAAAAGATAGATGATATGGAAAAACGCCAGCAAATATTGGTAAATATAGATAAAATTTCAAAATACCGCAAATCCCAAGAAAATCCGGATATTTTAAGGCTGTATGAGGATTTCTACGGTGAGCCAAACTCACACCTGGCCCATGAGCTTCTGCACACACACTATACACCTATGAAAGGAGACAGTGCCTGCAACACTGTACGTAAAAAAGACAATTCAACCTTTACCGTTCAGGAATTCACTATTTGTATGTGTGAATCCTGCTTGGCCAAAGGTGCACAGGAATTATATCAAAACTTAACCGATACTATTAAGTATTATAAAATGGATCCATTTTCACAGGTTAAAACAATCCGTCTGAAAGAAACCCATAACGGCAAAGGTGTCTATATTGCCCTTAACGGCAAACAAATTGACGAACAGATGTTAAGAACCATTTACAAACTTCAAGATAAATAATTGCAAGAATAACTTCAAAAAGCCGCATAATATGCGGCTTTTTGAAGTTTACCAACCATTCTTTCAAATATATGTTATGAAATATAATTAATTTTCTCCAAAACTTTTCAATTCTCCATTTTCAGGATTGTATAAATAGCTCATTGTCTGTCCTTCGCCTGCTAATTCCAATACAAGAACATTTTTATCCCAGAATTTTGTATGGATGGCACCCATATCAGCATATTTCAACAGAGATCCAATATCTGCTTTTTTATTATTCTTTAAATCATATACCAGTACTGTCGTTTTAAAATCCGGGTCATCGGAAGAAAACAGTTTTACTGCAGCATATCTTCCTGAAGAGTCCGAAATAAGACTTTCTATCACCACATTTTCCTTACCGTTTATATTTTTGATATGATCTATAAACTTAAATTCTTTATTGCGAATGTCATAGGCCAATACTTTGACTGAAGATTTTTGGGCATCATCTTCCAAAACCTGAATTGAAAATATTACACTATTACCTTCTTCACTAAATGCTAAAGAGGCAATTCTGTAATTTTCCTCCGACAAATAATTTTTAGGTATATCATTAATATTAAATAAGATCTGATCCTTTTCCTTTTTCATTACCAGAGATTGGCCATCCTTTGATACTCCAACAGCTAACTCATCTTCAGTTATGATTTCATCAATAATATAACCGCTATTTAAAGAGGACAGGTAATAATTTTGCTTTAGTACCTGAAAATCAGGTTGAGCCTTATAAGACCAATAGGTTTCAGCTTCAATACAAAGCTTTCCATTCTCCGAACCGCTTTTAAGTATTTTATATCCTACAATACGCGGATTGGAAACAGTAATAAGGTCCGGTGGGTTGTGCATCAGGCTTTTGGCATAATCATCCTCTCTCGAAATTAGAGCTTGAATAAAGTTAGCCACTGTGTTTTCTGCAGTCAACTCGCTATCGGTAAAACTAATACGCATAAGCTTCATGTTCCGCGTCTTATTATTATTTTTAAGAACATACAAATTCTTTGAGTCACTGCTCCACTTCGGATTATAGTAACTGTACATACCGGTTTTTAATATACTCATAGGCAAATCGGAAGTGTTTTCTGCAATTTCATCTTCACTCATTTCTTCGTCTTCAACAAAGTTCATTGTCAACTGCTTCTTAGTTTCAAAATTTACATCGGCAATCCAGACATTGTCAATATTCTCTTCCACAGATAGTTTAGCTGAAATTGCTTTTTCCCTTTTCTCTGTTTTAACATATGCAACATACCCGCCATCGGGAGAAACCGACGGGAACCTGCCTGTATCTATAATCTTTTCCGACTGGTCTTTGATATTCTTTCTGATAATATTGCCGTCCCTTTCAAATACAATGTTCCCTTTACCTGCATAGGACGGCGAATTTCCATCAGCTAATTTTTTTACATCCATGTTTTCTAAATCTATCTGGCAAATGGAAGATTCTGTTTCTTCAAACCCATGCGTTTCCAAAGGTTCAATAACCTTTTTCACATAAATTATATGTTTGTTGTCAGAAGCCCAGGCCGGCTGTTCATAATAAGTAGATTCGTCTCCTTTCAGCAATACCGTTGCCTTTGATGTCTCAATATCGAATATATTAAGATTCCCGTCCGAAAAAACCAGCTTTTTTCCATCGGGAGAAACATTTAAGGCATTAACCTCCCCTTTGTAAATCTCACGGTAGCCATTAGAATCATAAGCATATATCCCTTGCCCAAAGACAGCATTATAAACAGTTCCTTTATATTCTGCAGCATCCCCGCTTGCTTCACCTATATCTGCAAAAGAAACCTGGTTAAGTATTTTTATTGATGCAGCGTTTACGTGATTGACATAAACTCTCGGTGAACCCAAATATGAAACCATTACTACACATATTACAGCCGCAACAGCTACAGCTACCGGCAATTTCCACCTTTTAACCGTTTTCTTGTCAAAACTTGATCTTAAGTTCCGTTTTAAATCATTATTAACCTTTATTTGTTCTTTTAAATCAAGCATCTGCTTTTCTATAAATTTATTATCCATATCTATTCCTCCATTAATTTTTGAATTACCTGTCCAAGTTTTCTATGGATCCTCATAGCTTTTGTCTTTATTGCGTTTTCTGACTTTCCCAGCAATTTTCCGATTTCATTGTATTTCATGTCCGAAAAATACCTTAAATTGATTATCTCAAGCTCCTCCTTGTTTAAGCTCTTTAAAGACTGTTTTAAATAAGTAAGCTCTTCCTCTTTTTCAAAAATCTCTTCAATAGGATAGTTATAAGCCAAATCATCTATTTCATTGTCTGACATAGGAGCAAAATTCTTCTTGCTTCTGTAAAAATCTATGACAGTATTCCTGGCTATTGCCATTATCCACGGCTTTGGTTCTCCCCTCAGATATTTATACTTTTCATAAGCTTTTCTGAAAGTTTCGCTAACCAAATCGTCAGCTTCCCATTTATTACCCGTTTTAAAATAAATGTACCGGTAAACATCATCAAAATACTTGTCATAAAGCTTTAAAAAACTTTTTCCCATCGGTAAACTCCTTATCGCTATTTGTATTGGACCAAATTTTTAAAATTCATTTTTATCCAGCATGCTGTTTCTATTTATATAGACGCATCTGTAACAAAAAAGTAACAGCTTTTTCAGGTTACTAAAAAAAACTCCTCAAACATCTAGATACAAATCCTCAAAATCATATTTATGCAAGCTAATTATAAATTTCTTCAATCAATATCGCCCTATATCTTCCTTTGTCTATATCATAACCCTCTTTCGCCTTTAAATTATTGCCAGGATTCTGCCCAACTGAAAAATGCTGTTAAGTCATAAAATTGACTCAACAGCATTATGATGTAAAAAACTAGCAAAGATACTTAAATTTATGTACAAAGTTTACTTTTTAAATCTCTTTAACCGATAAAATCCGACTGTTGCAGAGCGAATCTCCCTTACTCAACAGGATCCATGTGAATAACCATATCAATGCCGAGTTCTTCCTTCACCTTAGCCTCGATTTTATCAATTTCGGAATGTATATCTACAATATTTACATTATCAGCTACTTCAGCATGAATTGATGCTGTTATTCTTCCCGGGCCATAGTCATGAATTTTCAAATCATGAATGCCTTTAATATTCTCACCGCTAAGAACCAATTCATTAATTCTCTGTATAATCTCCGGATCTGGTAAAGCTCCCAAAAGTAAGTTTACCGAATCTTTCGCAGCTTTAAACCCAGTATACATAATCAAAACCGAAATAACCAGTCCCATTATTCCGTCAACCGGAAATGCTGTAAAACTTCCGATAACCATCCCCAATATTATGCCGCCGGTTGCATAAACATCATTGAGACTGTCCAATGCAGCAGCTCTGTTAACACTTGAGTTTATTACCTTGCCTATATATCTGTTGTAAGAAAACATCCATACCTTCACCAACACCGAAATCAATAAAATCAATACAGATACGGCATTAAACAATACTTTTTGAGGATTTAGAATTTTATTAAAGGAAGTGCTCAAAAGCTTAAGCCCAACAGCAAAAATAATAAAGGAAACTACTAAAGAAGCGATATACTCGTATCGTCCATGTCCATGGGGATGTTCTTCGTCAGGAGGCCTGCTGCTAAGTTTTGCCCCAAAGATTGTAATTACTGATGTCCCCATATCACTAAGATTGTTAAAAGCGTCGGAAATTACAGCAATACTGTTTATAAAAAGCCCCAAAACCAGCTTTACTACAAAAAGAAACACATTGCATATTATCCCTAATGTACCGGATAATACTCCATAGGATTCCCTTACTTTTTTATCATTCACTTTTTCGCTGTCTTTAATAAATTTCTTAATTATTAATTTAATCAAAAATACGTCCTCCCATCGTATACTTCATTTATAGAAATTAACTTGCAAAAATTGCAACAAAGCTTTAATTTAACCTGCTGAAGAACTACATCAAAGTAAAAAAGCAAATGTAAAGTTTTTGAAGCATTGGGGTATTTTTAATTCGTTAATCATTAATTTTATTTTATTATATTCATTTCACACTGGCAAGGATATTATTCCAGGCTTTATTTACATCAAATATAAGTAATCACATCCTTCAATCAAGCTTTCCCGTAATTTCATTGCACCAATCCTTAATTTATTACTCATATTTATTGCGTGAATTTAATATAATTATATGATATAATGAAAACAAAAGATATAATAAAAATGCAGCAAATTAAATTATTTATTTTAAATACAGGATTAATTTTTTTGTTGAAAGATTTAAAATAATACACAATAATTTTTGTCGTATAAATCGTTATAAATAATTATAGCTCTCTCATCAGTTTACAACCCACAAACAGTAAAAATTCTATTAATTATTCACAGAACAGAAGTAAATAATTTCGAAGTTATGCATTTTTCAATAAATGATTAAAACTTACTGCATAAAACTTATTTAAATTATTTGAGATATTTATAAAAATTACGATAGAAAAATTATATTACATTCGAATATCTATTAAGCGGGGATTACATTCTTTTTTATTTAATTCATAATTACTAATAATTCTTTAGTAGAAAGGATGATGTGTGGAAGATATTTAGAAGTTTATAAGTGCCTACCTGTTTTTTATTACAACGATTTATCAAAACAAAAAGTATGCTTACATCAAAATCCAAAAAATTTCGAAAGGAGAGCGAAAAATGACAAAAAAGCTAATGGCGTTTTTTTCAACCCTTTTATGTTGTTCCTTCTTGTTCACTTTGCTTCCGGCAAATGTACAAGCAATGACACTTACTAATAATGCTACCGGAACATATCAGGGTTATGACTATGAATACTGGAAAGATACTGGTAATGGAACAATGACTCTTACTGGACCAGGTACTTTTACTTGTTCCTGGAGCAACATTAACAACATTCTGTTCCGTACCGGTAAAAGACTTGGATCACAAAAAACATATCAGGAATACGGAAATATATACATAGAATATGATTGTGACTACAGACCAAACGGTAACTCATATCTTTCCGTTTATGGATGGACTCAGGGACCTCTTGTAGAGTACTATATTATTGAGAGCTACGGTACCTGGAAGCCACCAGGAAGCAATCAGGTAAAAGGTTATGTTAACGCTGACGGCGGTCAATACGAAATTTATCAAACAACCAGATACAATATGCCATCCATTGAAGGAGACAAAACTTTCGATCAGTATTGGAGTGTTCGTACACAAAAACGTACAAGCGGAACCATATCTGTTCACGAACACTTTAAGGCCTGGGAATCCAGAGGCATGAGAATGGGTAGACTTTATGAAGTTTCCATGGTTGTTGAAGGATATCAGAGCAGCGGTCAGGCTAACATGAAAAAAATGAACCTTGTTATTGGCGGACAGGCACCTTCAACATCAACACCTAAACCGGTAACTGAAAAAAATGCTTTCCAAAAGATCGAAGCAGAAGATTATGATGATTTGGTCGGTTCTGAAGCTAGATCCATAGGTACAGGTATAGGATATATAAACAATGGTGACTATGCTGTATATAAGAGTGTAAATTTGGGAAGCGGTGCCGGATCTTTCAAGGCATATGTTGCAAACGGTAATACTACCAGCACAACAATTCAATTAAGATTAGGCGGAACAAACGGAGCTCTTATAGGTACATTGACTGTACCGTCTACTGGCGGTTGGGATACATACCAGGAAGTAACTACTAACGTTACCAATGCATCGGGTACAAAGGATTTATACCTTTGCTTTAGCGGACCGGTAAATGTTGACTATTTTGTATTTGATACTTCCAGTAATACCGGTGGAAATAATGGCGGCGGTGGTAATACCGGCGGTGGTAATACCGGCGGTGGAAATAACGGCGGCTGGCCTGGAGGCGGATGGCCAGGTGGCGGAAATACCGGCGGAAATACCGGTGGCGGAACCAAAACTGTAACCAACAATGAAACCGGTACACATGGCGGATACAACTATGAGTACTGGAAAGACAACGGTAACGGAACAATGATACTTAAAGATGGCGGTTCCTTCAGCTGTGAATGGAGCAACATAAACAATATCTTGTTCCGCAAAGGTATCAAATATGACGAGACAAAGACTCACCAACAAATCGGTACAATGGAATTGACTTATGAATGTGACTACCAACCAAATGGAAACTCTTACTTGGCTGTTTACGGTTGGACTAGTGATCCCCTTGTAGAGTACTACATTATCGAGAGCTGGGGTAACTGGAGACCGCCAGGAAATGAGCCTGTAAAAGGTACAATAACTGTTGATGGCGGAACATATGACATATATGAAACAACAAGAGTTAATCAGCCTTCAATTAAAGGTACTGCAACATTCCAGCAATATTGGAGTGTTCGTCAGCAAAAACGTACAAGCGGAAAGATAAGCGTCAGTGAACACTTTAAAGCTTGGGAATCCAGAGGCATGAAGATGGGTAAATTCTATGAAATTTCCCTTGTTGTTGAAGGATACCAGAGCAGCGGTAAAGCTGATGTTAAATCAATGTCCATCTCCATAAACGGCGTTCCTCATGGTAGCACCGGTGGCAACACTGGCGGTGGTAACACTGGCGGTGGCAACACTGGTGGTGGAAATAACGGCGGTGGCAACACTGGCGGTGGAAATAACGGCGGAAATACCGGCGGTTTGCTTGGTGATGTAAACAACAGCGGTACAATCGATTCTATTGACCTTGCAATATACAAACAGTATTTGCTTGGAATGATATCTTCTTTCCCTGCACCTCAAAATGCAGATATAGACAATGACGGTAACTATACATCAATTGATTTTGCAATGATAAAACAACATCTGTTAGGTATGATTGACTTAACTACCAGAGGCAATCCTAATAACGGCGGTAATAATGGCAATCCCGACAATACTTCTCCAATAGATGCCTTTAGTAAAATTGAGGCTGAAAACTACAGCAGTAATAGTTCTTCAACAATGGAGAAGATAGGTACTGATAATGGCGGTAGCGGTTTAGGATATATCGAGAACGGCGATTACATTGTATTTAAAAATGTTAACTTCGGTTCGGGAGCAAATTCCTTCACAGCACGTGTTGCCTATGGCGGTAACTCAAGCACAACTATACAGTTGAGGCTTGGCAGTTCAACCGGTACAATTATTGGTTCTTTAAATGTAACTTCAACTGGCGGTTGGGATTCTTACAGAGAATTGAGTACTTCCGTTAGCGGTGCTTCAGGTACAAAAGATCTGTACCTCTGCTTCAATGGTCCGGTTAATATTGACTACTTTACATTCAGCACTCAAAGTGTACCAACAAGCTCACCTACATCTCAGCCAATTACAGGCAAAAAGCTTGTTGCTTTAACCTTTGACGATGGACCAAGCTATCAAACAACTTTAGTACTTGACAAGTTAAAGAAATACAATGCTAAAGCTACATTTATGGTTGTTGGACAGAATATTGCTTCAAACGGAAGTGTAATGCAAAGAATTGTGGCTGAAGGCCATGAAATTGGAAACCATTCATGGAGCCACCAGGACATGAGATACATGTCGGCTTCTCAAATACAAAATGAAATTAACCAAACTAACGCTGCTGTTAGACAATATACTGGTTATGATCCTAAGTTCTTCCGTGCACCTAACCTTTCTGTAGGCGGCGCAATGACTTCAACTATTAATATGCCTTTTGTACAAGGTGTTATAGCACAAGACTGGAACGGAGGTTCAGCAACTACAGCTCAAGCAAGAGCTCAGATAGTAATTAACGGTGTTAGAGACGGTTCCATTGTATTGATGCACTGCACACAACCAGGTAATCACCCGACACCTGAAGCTTTGGATATTATAATTCCAACCCTTCAAAATCAGGGATATGCTTTCGTTACATTAAGCGAGTTGTTCAGTGCTAAAGGAATTACACCTAGACCTGGTGTAACATATGATGGTGCATTCTAATAGACACAATAATTGTACTTAAAATAAAAAAGCTGCTGTAAGTAATAAACTTACAGCAGCTTTTTTATTTTAAGTATTATTAGCAAATTCCTTAAAATAATTATAATAGTTTTTTGCATTTTACTTTAACTAGTATATTCTGCCATTCCCTGAGCATTATACAAATATTATTTAAAATTTAATGTTTAGAATAAATACTCTTCTTACTTCACTATCAATTAGATGATTGACTTTAAATCCACACCTGCATTACTTCCACAATGGTATTTCCACCGTTGCTTTGAACAAGTCCCCATCTGTTTCTATCCTAAAATATCCTTTTTGTATATCAGTGAGACTTTTAGCAATAGCCAACCCCAATCCTGACCCTTCAGTTGTTCTTGACATATCTCCCCTTACAAAACGTTCTGTAAGCTGCTCAACAGGTATTTCCAACGGAAGTTCGGATATATTCTTTATAGTCAAAATCCCGTAATCCTCATTTCTTGCTATGTTAATATAAACCCTGGAATTCTTCATAGAATACTTCAAAACATTGGACAAAAGATTTTCAACAATACGCCACATATGTTTTCCATCAGCCTGCGCATATATGTTTTTTTCGTCGGTAATTGTTCTTACATCCAGTCCGCGATTTTCAAACTTATCCCTATACTCACCAACAGCCTGCATAACCAGTTCGCACAAATCAAGTTTTTCGATGTTTACCGGCAAATTCCCGCTTGATGCCTTGCTTGCTTCAATCAAATCTTCAATAAGCACTTTCAGTCTTGCAGATTTTTCATCCAATATATTTATATATTCTTGTGCCTTTTGATTCTCTATAGGTTCCTTCTTCAACAATCCGACATAATTTATTATGGAAGTTAAGGGAGTCTTTAAATCATGAGATACATTGGTAATAAGATCGGTTTTCATCCTTTCTCCTTTTATAGCATCCTCAACTGCTTTTTTTAAACCCATCTGTATACTTTGAATATTCTCCGCAAAGGCGGAAAAGGCAATAGACATATTCTTTGTGTCAAGTTTATAGTCAAGGTTTCCTTCAGCCATTTGTTTTGTGGCTTCCATTATTTCAGGTAAATCTTTAAGAGACTTTGAAATCATATATAAACCTTTCATGTTAAAAATAATAAACGGAATTAATGTAAGCAATGCCACTTTTTCATCATTATGAATTAAGGCCAGGTATATCAATGTAAGCAAAATGCTGTTAATTCCGCTATAAACTCCCAACAGCACAATAATCCAAGGTCTAAAAATCCTGCCCTTAGACAAAAGTCGAATAAACACTAAAAGTTCACAATAAGACTTGTATATAAACAAATTCTTTTTAACACTTTCAGTCTTTAATTGCCTGACCACTGACAATAAACAGGTCAATCCAATAAAGAAATCTATACTTAATATCAACAGCACTTCAAAAGATAAGCCATAATGATAATTATCCAGATAAAATAGCGTATTCAAAGCTGCAAAAAGCACTATCAAAGACTGTATATCAAAATATCTATCCCATCGTCTTAAAGCAATTCCTTCCATACCTTTCTTTTTTCCTGCAACATATATTAGGTAAACAAGGGATAAAAGTAATATAAGTGCTGAAGCAATCAAAAAAGCTATCTCTAAATTTATCTGTGTTTTGGATTTTTTAAATGAAAGATAATGATCATAAAAACGATCTCCTTTTTTCAAAGGCTCTATGACAGCAGTATATACTTCATAAGATTTTCCATATAACATTTCGCCTAAATCTTCAGCAAACCACAATCCTTCAATGGCTTGCCCTTGAATATAATGCAACATTGATTTTTGCTTCTTTATTAGTCCAACAGGATCTTCAGAATCTAAGTTTGTAGCAACCTCTCCAGTATTTAAGTCTTTTATATAATAAGCAAAATTAACATATTTTGAAAGGAAGTCTTTTATAAAGTTGTATCTTTTTAAGGCAGCTTGGACTTCCCCCTTAAATTCATCGGACGTTTTGATATATTCCTCACTTTTCAGCGATGTGTATAATTCCACAGTAAGGTAAATAAGCGACTCGTAGTTTGATTTAAATTCTAAAGAATCTACATAGCTATGGACGTGCAGGACTTCATTATTTCTCAAATCTATACCGGTTGCCAATATACTTATTAAACATAGCCATGCCAGAATAATCGCAGCAACCTTTGTAAAAGTTGAATATCTAATACTTTTCAATTTTGTAACCAATACCCCACACCACCTTTAAATATTTTGGTTCCTTCGGGTTAATCTCAATTTTTTCCCTGATTCTCCGAATATGTACAGCAACTGTATTTTCCGATGTGTATAAAGGTTCATTCCATACATTTTGATATATTTGCTCTATGGAAAACACCTTGCCCATATTCTTCATCAGAAATAATACAATGCCGTATTCTGTAGCCGTTAGCTTTACTTTCTCCCCATCCAGGCGAAGTTCCTTTGCTTCAGTATCCAATTCCAGTCCGCCGGTTTTGAGAATTCCCTTCTTTTGCTCTGCCCCTCCAAGCAAGGTATATCGCCTCAATTGGGATTTTACCCTTGCCAAAAGTTCCAAGGGATTAAAGGGTTTTGTAACATAATCGTCAGCACCGAAATTTAACCCAATAATTTTATCTGTATCCTCAGATTTCGCAGATAATATTATAATCGGTATATTCAGTTCTTCACGAATTCTGACTGTTGCGGTTAACCCGTCCATCTCAGGCATCATAATATCCAGCAAAATCAGGTGAATTTTTTGTTCTTCCAGGATTTTTAATGCCTGCTTTCCGGTATATGCCTTTATGACGTTATAATTCTCCTGTTTTAAATAAATCTCCAAAGCATCCACAATTGCCTTGTCATCGTCGCATACCAAAATGTTGTATTTATCCATTTAATCAGACCCCCAAATAATTCTCAATTATGGAACATTTTTTATCACCTGCCTTCTTATATAAGCTTAGCAGGCGATTTTTACAAAAAACTCTATAAATTTCTTAAGATTTTCTTAAAATTTATTATATGATAAATTTTACATTGCTTCGATACCTTTATATTTATCACTTTTGCATATATAAAAATTTCATTAAAATACGCCGATGAGAAACATTTAATTCTCATCGGCGTATTAATCTTAATTTTAATCTTTATATCTATTTTTTAACCGGTATATATAACCTCGGATATATACTAGTAAAAATATTTACTGCAAGAATTAATACGGTTCGGTATTCAATTCAAAATAGGATTGAGGATGAGCACATGCGGGACATTTCTCCGGTGCTTCATTTCCTTCATGAATATATCCGCAGTTTCCACATTTCCATACAACTTTTTCGTTCTTCTTAAAGACCAAACCGTTTGCTACATTATCGGCCAACTTTTTGTATCTTTCTTCATGGTGTTTTTCAACCTTAGCTATCATTCTAAAAGTTGTGGCAATTTCCGGGAATCCTTCTTCATCTGCCACTTTCGCAAACTCAGGATAAAGGTCTGTCCACTCTTCATTTTCTCCAGCTGCTGCCGCTTTCAAATTCTCAAGGGTTGTCCCTAGTGCAACGGGAAAGTCTGCAGTTATTCCTATAGCAGTAGGAAGTTCACCGTCCAAACCAGCTACAAGTAATTTGTAAAATCTCTTTGCATGTTCCTTTTCATTGTCAGCTGTTTCAATGAAGATATTCTTTATTTGTTTAAATCCTTCTTTATCAGCAACAGAAGCATAAAAAGTATAACGATTACGTGCCTGAGATTCTCCTGCAAAAGCCTTTAATAGATTTTCCGCTGTTTTAGTTCCTTTTAAACTCTTCATAAATTGTCCCTCCTGTTTCTATATTTTTTATTATTCTCTATATCTTTTAAAGAATTATAACATTTTTTCTCAAAGCTTTCACCCGTAAAAAATTAAACTTCACCATGGTATATTTAACTGAATACAATTAATAAATTTCAAAAAACGTTTTAAAATTTTAAAAAACGGCATTAATCCAACGATTAATGACTATTTTAATCAAACTTTTCAAAATACAAACCTTTTTATCTTAAAACGGCAAAATAAAAAGCTAAAATCAAGCCAAGGACTATTCTGTAATATCCAAAGGCTTTAAAATCATTTCTCTTAATATATCCCACAAGAAACTTTATCGCTAAAATAGATACCACAAAAGCAACAATCATACCGGTAGCAAGGACAGCAATCTCCTGACCTGAAAAAACGAATCCAAACTTCAGAATTTTAACAAAGCTGGCACCGAACATAACCGGTAATGCCAAGAAGAAAGAAAATTCTGCGGCTATTTCCCTTGAACAACCAATCAAAATTGCACCCAAAATAGTTGCTCCGGAACGGGATGTACCCGGAATCAGGGATAACACCTGAAAAATTCCTATTATTAACGCTGTCTTGTAACTTAGCTGACCAAAGTTGTTAATTAAAGATTTTTTATTTTTATTTCGGTTTTCTATAAGTATAAACAAAACACCATAAATAATTAATGTTGCAATAACTACTTTATAATTATAAAACAGTTCATCTATTTTATCCTCAAAGGGCACTCCTATAATTGCTGCCGGTAAAACTGCAACCAATACCTTCATCCACAAAGAAACGGTATCCTGCTTTATTTCAAGCTTTTTATCGAAGGATACTGGAAATAACTTTTTCCAATACAGCAAAACTACTGCCAAAATAGCGCCAAGCTGAATTACAACCAGAAACATCTCCTTAAATTCATCGGACATATTAAGCTTTATAAATTCATCAGCCAATATCATATGTCCTGTGCTGCTAATGGGCAGCCATTCGGTTATACCTTCAATAAT